>JABBNW010000124.1 GCA_019352115.1 Pseudomonadota bacterium | reverse complement strand
GCCAAGGGCATCGCCCTTGGAACCCTTCCGTTAGGGTCCGTGGGGGTGGGGGAGGCTTGATCCGCGCTGGCGGATCGCCATAGACCATCCTTCCCGCCACCGGAGAGCTCTTGTTCATGCCCGCCATCACCCTGCCCGACGGATCCGTGCGCCATTTCCCCGCACCCGTCACCGGCACCGCGGTGGCCGAGGCGATCGGCCCGGGCCTCGCCCGCGCCGCCCTGGCAATGCGGCTCGACGGCAAGCTGGTGGACCTCGCGACCGAAATCGAACGCGACGCGGCCGTGACCTTCATCACCCGCCGCGATCCGGACGCGCTGGGCCTGATCCGCCATGACGCCGCGCATGTGCTGGCCGAGGCGGTGCAGTCCCTGTTTCCCGGCACCCAGGTCACCATCGGCCCGGCGATCGAGACCGGATTCTATTACGACTTTGCCCGCAACGAGCCCTTCACGCCGGAGGATTTCCCGGCGATCGAGGCGAAGATGCGCGAAATCATCGCCCGCGCCGCGCCCTTCCAGCGCCGGGTGATCGACCGCGAGGACGCGATCCGGTTCTTCCAGGACAAGGGCGAGAAGTACAAGGCCGAGCTGATCCAGGACCTGCCGAAGACCGAGCCGATCAGCCTCTATACGCAAGGCGACTGGGTCGATCTCTGCCGCGGCCCGCACATGCGCACGACGGGCGATATCGGCCCGGCGTTCAAGCTGATGAAAGTGGCCGGCGCCTATTGGCGCGGCGACCACCGCAACGCGATGCTGTCGCGCATCTACGGCACCGCCTGGCGCGACCAGAAGGAGCTGGACGCCTATCTGCACCAGCTGGAGGAAGCCGAACGCCGCGACCACCGCCGCATCGGTCGCGAAATGGATCTTTACCACATCCAGGAAGAAGCGGTCGGCAGCATCTTCTGGCACCCGAACGGCTGGCGGCTGTATTGCACCGCCGAGGCCTATATGCGCCGCCGCCTGGATGCTGCCGGCTACCAGGAGGTCCGCACCCCGCAACTGGTCGATCGCGCGCTGTGGGAGGCCTCGGGCCATTGGGAGAAGTTCCGCGAGCACATGTTCGTGGCGAGGGTGGAGGACGAGGACAAGCTGCTGGCGCTGAAGCCGATGAACTGCCCGTGCCACGTGCAGATCTTCCGCCAGGGCGTGCGGTCCTATCGCGAGCTGCCGTTGCGCATGGCGGAATTCGGCGCCTGCCATCGCTACGAGCCGTCGGGCGCGCTGCACGGGATCATGCGGGTGCGCGCCTTCACCCAGGACGACGCGCATATCTTCTGCACCGAAGCGCAGATCGCCCCGGAAACGGTGCGCTTCGTGGCGTTGCTGTCCTCGATCTACCGCGATTTCGGCTTTGCCGAGTTCCAGGTTAAATTCTCCGACCGCCCGGCCGTGCGCGCCGGCGCCGACGACGTGTGGGACCGCGCCGAGGCGGCGCTGCGCGAGGCCTGCGCCACCGCCGGGGTGGACTACACGCTGAACCCTGGGGAGGGGGCCTTCTACGGCCCCAAGCTGGAATTCGTCCTGCGCGACGCGATCGGGCGGGACTGGCAATGTGGCACGTTGCAGGTCGATTTCGTCCTTCCGGAGCGACTCGACGCCGAATATACCGCCGAGGATGGCGCCCGCCGCCGCCCGGTGATGCTGCACCGGGCAATCCTGGGCAGTTTCGAGCGTTTCCTCGGTATCCTGATCGAGCAATATGCCGGCCGCTTCCCGCTTTGGCTCGCCCCGGTGCAGGCGGTGGTGGCGACCATCGTCTCCGACGCCGACGAATATGCGCGCGAGGTGGCCGCGGCGCTGCGCGGCGCGGGGCTGGAGGTGCGGGAAGACCTGTCGAACCAGAAGATCAACGCCAAGGTCCGCACCCACAGCCTGGCGCATGTGCCCGTGCTGGCCGTGGTCGGCCGCAAGGAGGCGGAGACCCGCACCGTGGCGCTGCGCCGCCTGGGCAGCCCGGCGCAGGAGATCATGGCGCTGGATGCCGCGGTGGCGACCCTTGCGGCGGAGGCGACTCCGCCCGATCTGTCATCCGGCCGGGAAAACGCTTGACACCGGACCGCTTGATCGCCAAGGCCGGGTTCGGCCAGAGTAGGACCGCCGGCCCCGCTTCGCCACCGAACCGGCTCCGGTTCCGGACCAACCACGACAGGAGAAGACCATAGCAAGAGGACCCATGGCCGCGCCGCCCACCCGCGACGGCCCCCGCGTGAACGAGGAGATCCGCTCCGCCCAGGTGCGGCTGATCGACCAGGACGGCGAGATGCAGGGCGTGATGAGCGCGCGCGAAGCGCTGAACCGCGCCTTCTCCGTCGGGCTCGACCTGCTGGAAATCAGCCCGAACGCCGATCCGCCGGTGGTCAAGATCCTCGACTTCGGCAAGTTCAAATACGAACAGCAGAAGAAGAAGAACGAGGCCAAGAAGAAACAAAAAGTCATCGAGATCAAGGAAGTCAAGGTCCGTCCCAATATCGACGAGAACGACTATCAGGTGAAGATGCGCGCCATGAAGTCGTTCATCGAGGAAGGCGACAAGGTCAAGGTGACCCTGCGTTTCCGTGGTCGCGAGATGGCGCACCAGGAGATCGGCGCCAAGGTGCTGGAGCGCATCCGCACCGAGATGGACCCGGTGACCAAGGTGGAGCAATTCCCCCGCATGGAAAACCGGCAGATGATCATGGTGCTGTCGCCGCGCTGAGGTGGACATCCCGACCCTCTCCCCCGCAACCGCGGGGGCGAAGGCCGGGGTTGCCGGGTGGTGTGCCGACGCCTATGCCGGCCGCTCGGCCGTCCCGCCGAGGATCACATGCATTCGTGCAGGTTCCGCCCGGCGGCAACATCCGGCGCGTGTGCCCCACCCCATCCGCAGAGGTTCCCCCATGAGCGATCTTATTGTCATCGCGTTCCCCTCGGAGGAAAAGGCCGAGGACGTGCGCCGGAAGGTCCTGTCCTTGCAGAAGGACTACCTGATCGAGGTCGGCGACGCGGTCGTTGCCGTGAAACACGAGGACGGCCACGTCAAGCTGAACCAGATGTTCCACCCCTCCGCCGCCGGCGCGGCCGCGGGCAGCTTCTGGGGCTTGCTGATCGGCATCCTGTTCATGATGCCGCTGGTCGGCGTGGCGCTCGGGGCCGGCGCCGGGGCGCTCGGCGGCGCGCTGACCGATTTCGGCATCGACGACAAATTCATGAAGTCGCTGGGCGATTCCCTCCAGCCGGGCAGCGCGGCGCTGTTCCTGCTGATCCGCAAGATGACCGCCGACAAGGTGTTCGAGGATCTGCGCGGCGCCGGCGGCACGGTGCTGCGCACCTCGCTCGATCATACCAAGGAGCAGGCGCTGCGCGACGCGCTGGCCGGGCACCTCGGGACGCTTACCGGCGCGGCGCCAGCCGCCTGAGCGCCGGCCGCAACCCGGTCCACGCGCGGCGCAACTGCCGTTCGGTCCGGGTCATCGCGGTCGGGCGCTGGATCAGCAGATACACGAACTCCGGCCCCGGGCGGCCGAGATTGCCCTTGTAGCGCGCCGCGCCGGCGAGGAAGTCGTAGATCGCCACCCCCTCCGCCGCGTGCCGCGCGATCGCCAGCGCGTGGCAGATCAGGCCGGGCTTGAGCCGCGGATCGTCCTCGAAGCGGAAGCCGCTGACGAAGGCGAGCACGTGGCCGCGATAGACCAGGTTGAACAGGTAGCCGATCGGCGTCCCGCCGCGGCTGATCCGCAACAACTCCACCGTGCCGTGCGGCAGGCAGGTTTCGACCAGGCGGCGCTGGAAGCGCTCGAAGAAAGGAAAGGCGAAGCCGCCCGGCTCGCCGCGCGCTTCCCACTGGGCCTGATGCAGCGCCGCCAGCGCGTCCAGGAACGCGAGCCCGGTTGCGGCATCCTCCGCCCGTTCCGCCACCAGCGGGCCGGTTTCTTCGTACAATCGCATGGAGCGGCGGATCTGCTGGCGGGTGTTGGCGCCCAAGGTCGCAAGATAGGCCGCAAGGCATCTCGCGCGATCGTCCCCGCCGGCCGCCCGCACCGGGTCGAGGTCGACCCGCCACGACGGCTTGCGGGAGGGCACCTGGAGCAGCATCCCCGGCGGCACCAGCCGCGCTTCCTCCTCCGCGCAGGCGGCGACGACGTGCAGCTCCGCCCGCCGCCGGCCCGCGACCCGGGCCGCGCCGAGCAGCCAGTCCACCGCCGCCGCCGAGGCCGTCGCGGTCCAGGCGCGATCGACCAGGAAACCGTTGTATTCGATCGCGATCACGTCCTTTGCGCGCTCGCCGGTGGTGTGCAGGAACAGCCCGTCGACCCGCACGATCCCGCCTTCCACCCGCCGGTGCGGGACCAGCGCCCCGAGCAGGACCAGCGCGCCCCCGGCCTCGCCCACTACCACCGGCGGCAGCGGTTCGAGCTCGGCGAGCCAGGCGCCGATCCAGTCCCAGCTCAGGAAGAACGTCGGATCGGCGCGGGCTTCGAGGTCGCGCCAGAGCAGGCCGAGCTCGAGGCGCGACAGGCCGGTCTGGATGTGGAAGCGCAGCGGGGCGGTCACGGCGCGGGGCTTGAGCCGGGGTGGCCGGCGGGACCAGACTGCGGTTCGAACCGGCGATCGGCGACAGGGGAAGGCACCCCGGCGGCACCGGCGGAGGACGCCATGACCCTTGCCATCCGCGCCATCGATCCCGTCGCCCGCCCCGATTTCGCGGGCCGCGTGACGGGCGTCGATCTCACCGTCCCGCTCGCACCCGCCGAGGTCGCGGCGATCGCCGCCGGCATGGACCGGTTCGCCGTCCTGGTGTTCCCCGACCAGAGGCTGACCGACGACCAGCAGGTCGCGTTCAGCGCCCGATTCGGTCTTCTGGAGCAGGCCACCGGCGACCTGGCGCAGGGGGCGGAGCGGCGGCTCGGCATGACGATCAACGACATCTCCAATCTCGACCGCGACAACCGGGTGCTGGGGCGTGACGACCGGCGCCGGCTGTTCGGGCTCGGGAACCGTCTGTGGCATACGGACAGTTCGTTCAAGCCGACCCCGGCGAAATACTCCGCCCTGTCGGCCCGCGTCATCCCCGCATCCGGCGGCAACACGGAATTTGCCGACATGCGCGCCGCCTGGGACGCGCTGGATGTGGGGATGCAGGGGGAGATCGCCGATCTCGTGTGCGAACACAGCCAGTTGTTCTCCCGCGCGCTGCTCGGATTCGACGATTTCAGCGCCGCAGAGCGCCGCCGCTTCGCCCCGGTGCCGCAACGTCTGGTGCGCCGCCATCCGGTGTCGGGCCGGCGGTCGCTGTTCCTGGCTTCGCACGCCGGGGCGATCCGTGGCTGGCCGGTGCCGGAAGCCCGTGCGCTGCTGCGCGACCTTATCGAGCACGCCACGCAGCGGGCGTTCGTCCATGCGCACGCCTGGCGGCAATGGGACCTCGTGATGTGGGACAACCGGGTCACCATGCACCGCGCGCGGCCGTACGATCCCACAGCGGTGCGCGACATGCACCGTACCACCGTTGCCGATTCCGCGCCCACCCTGGAGCAAGCCGCATGATCAAGGTCCTGTCCCTCCTCACCCGCAAGCCGCATCTCACGCATGAGGAATTCGTGCGCCACTGGCGCGACATCCACGGCCCGCTGGCGCTCGCGGTGCCCGGCATCCGCCGCTACGTGCAGTCGCATATCGAAGGTACCCGCACCCGCGCCGACGTCCCCGAGACCGAGGTGGACGTCGACGGGATCGCAGAGCTTTGGTACGACGACGAGGCGAGCCTGCGCGCCTCCGCCGCGACGCCGGAGGCGAAGGCGCTGTATGCCGATGGCGCATTGTTCATCGGCCGCATCAAGACCTATGTCATTGCCGAGCAGATCGTCATCCCGCCGGGCTGATGTCGCGCGATCACGCGTGCTCCATCTCCGGGCCCGCACCCTGTCTCCGGGGTTGCCGCAACCCCATTCTACAGGAGAGGAAACTTCGGCATCGGCACCGCATGAACAGCGCCCCCCCATCGGCGATCCGCCGCCCGGACAGGACCGCAGGGAGCTGGCGGAAAATCCTGGTGGCGACCATGGAATCGCTCACCACCGACCTCGTGTCCATGGCCGCCGCCGGGGGCGCATTCTACGCGACGATGGCATTGTTCCCGGCGATGAGCACGTTGATCTCGCTCTACGGGCTGCTGTTCAACCGCGCCAGCGTGGCGGGGCAACTGCAATTCCTGCGCGGCATCCTGCCGTCGCCGACCTACGCGCTGATCGCTGCGCGGGTGAAGGATCTGCTCGGCCAACCGCCCGGCAAACTCGGCACGGGTCTCGCTGTCGCCGCCGTGATCACGTTCTGGAGTGCGAGCGCCGGCACCAGATCGGTGCTGAGCGCGCTCAACGTCGCCTACGGCGTGACCGAGCAGCGCGGCTTCCTGCGTTTCAACGCGATCGCGCTGGGCATGACGCTCGCCACGATGCTGGTTGCGGTGGGCGGGATCGCAGTGGTGGTGGGACTGCCGGTGGCGATCGGCTTCCTCGGCATCGCCGCGCACGCCGCGGCCCTCGTGCATGCGCTTGCCTTGCTGATGCTGCTCGGCTTCGTCGCTGCGGTGGTGGCGACATTCTACCGGCTCGGTCCCGCTGACGGCGCCGGCGGGCGGCGGCGCCTGCTGCCGGGCGTCGTGCTGGCGACGGGATTGTGGCTGGCGGCATCGGCGGCGTTGAGCCTCTACGTCTCCGGCCTGCCGAGTTTCGGCGCGACCTACGGATCGCTCGGCGCGGTGGTGGGCGTGATGCTCTGGTTCTACCTCAGCGTCTATGCGGTGCTGGTGGGGGCGGAGTTGAACGCCATCCTGGATGCGCGCGCCGGGGGTACCGTGGTTTCATCCCAACCCGTCGGGGAGCACTGAGAGTTTGTGAAAGAATGCCCGTCAGCCGCCGAGATTGCCCGAAAAGGCGAGCATTTTCAACGGGCTTTCTTTCACAGGTTCGATTGCTTTTCACGCTCTGAGACCGGGGCCACGTCTTCGGACGGTGGTGCGGCGTGCGCGCGGCGCCGTGCGTGGCGGGCCAGCACCGCCCGCAGGGCCAGCCGTTGTACCGCCATGTAGGGGCCGGGCAAGCGGAATGCGAAGCTGCGCAGCACGCGGTTACGCATCCGGTCGTGATCGTGCAGCAGCCCGATCGTCATTCCGTTGTACTGCAGGGTCCGCTGCGCCCGGATCCGGCTGTGGAACTGCAACATGGCGTCCGTCGCATCGAGGTAGTGCGCCGTCAGCGAGCAGCGCGACACGCCCGTCCGGCTCGCCGCCAGGCTGCCGTGCACCGTGAGCGAGTTCCAGAACAGCACGTCGCCGGCGGCAAGGAAGGGGGCCGCGATCGGCAGCTTCTGGCTACGCATCGCCTCCAGCATCGCCGCCCGATAGGCGTCGTGGCGGGTGGCGACATTATGCGCGCCTTCGTTGCGCAACGGCGGCAGGCTGCGGTGGCTGCCGGGGCAGACATAGAAACGGCCCGCGCCGGCGTCGATATCCTCCAGGGCAAACCAGCCGGCGACGCCCCCGCCGAGCCGTGCGGCGCTGTCCTGGTAGTAGCTGTCCTGGTGCGCCCAGGTGCCTGCCGGCGCCTCGAAGAACCTGCTTTGGACGAGCTTCGTCTGCGTGCACTCCAGCAACGCCGCGGTGGCCGCCGCGGTCGCCGGGTGGGCCAGGATATCGAGCGCGGCGTTGCGAAAACCGCCGAGCGGGCCGGTGCCGAGATCCTGGACGTTGAAGATCGCATTGGCAAGAAAACCATCGCTGTCGAGCACGTGGCGCTCGTAGCGCATGGTCGCCTGGCGCAGCAGGGGGGTCGCCGAGGGGCGCACCGTCGCATCGAACGCGGCGCGCGCGCGGGCGCAGGCGGCCGGCGCGATCAGGCCGCGCAGCACGACATAGCCGTGCTGGCCGTAATAGTCGCGTGCGTCGGTCAGGGAGTCCGCGGTGAAATAGGGCGCATCCTCCTCGATCCGTTCCGGAACGTGGAAGGTGGTGCCGATCGGCGTGCGGACGGCCAGCATGGCGGCGCCTTCTGCGCGGGAGGGAGGAGGGGGCTCGGACCTTGATTATAAAACCTACCCTTTCCGGCGCCGTGTCATCACACGTGTCGGTGACGCCGGGGGTGGCCCGGACACGCCGTTGTGATTTCGGATCAATATCGGCGTTCGAAGATGGTCACCACGTCGCCCGGCTCCAGCGCGCTGGCCGAGCTGGCCTTCGCCGCGACGGCGCCGTGCGGACCGGTGCGCATCACCTCGGCGTCGCGCGTGACCGCGCGGTAGGTGAAACCGCCGGCGAGCGCCACGGCGCTCAGCACCGTCATCCCAGGCTGGTAGGGGAAGCCGCCGGGCTTGTTCACCTCGCCCAGCACGAACACGGGGCGATAGCGAACCACCTCCACCGCCACCGAGGGGTCCCGTTCCAGCCGTGCCTTGCGCAACGCCACCGCCAGCGCGCGGCCGAGGCCGGAGGCGCTGGCCCCGCCAGCATGGAAGCGGCCCAGCATCGGCAGCTCGATGTCGCCGCTGCCGTCGACCCGGAAATTCCCGGTGAGCGCCTCGTCGGAAACCGTGATGATGCGCAGTTCGTCGCCTGCACCCAGCCGGTACGGCCCCGGCGGCACCGGGGCGAGCGGCGGCAGGTCGCGCCCCGGCGCGCAGCCGGTGAGTAGGGCAAGCAGGGCCAACAGGCAGGGTCCGACGCGGGGCATGGCCGGAGGATCGCGCACACGTCTGTACGAAAGGTTAAGCGCGCTCCTGCTTCCCCCTAGTGTCCCGACTCGCAAATGGCGTCATCATGCGTCGGGACACTAGCTCTTTGTTTTCAGTGGCCTGCTGGTCCCTGAAATGGGAAGGCATTTCAGGGGCAGGACACTAGCGTCCGCAAGGGCGCGCGAAGGTGCCTGCATTCGCATTCCTTTAACCCCTTCCTGCGCAGCATCGACGCCGGCCGGAAGCGGCCCCGGCGGACCCCCGGCCAAAATGGCCGGCCCGCCGCTTCGGGAGTGCCATGCTCGATACGCCAGCCGGACCCGGGCAGACCGCGCCGCCGCGCGGACGGAGACCGCCCGGCCATTCCGGCCCGGGCGATCCCGTCCCCTCCGGGCGCGCGCTGCTTGCGACCCTGCGCCGCCGGCTGGTCCCGTTCCTTCTTTGCGCGCTGCTGATCCCGACCCTGGCCGGGCTCGCGCTGCACCGGATCGCGCCGCGCTACACCGCGACCGGCACCCTGATCTACGAGCCCAACGCGTACAAGCCACGCGAGCTGCAGAGCATCCTGCGGTCCGACCGGATCACCGCGGCGGTGATGGCAAGCCAGGCGCAGGTGTTGGGCGGGCTGCGCCTGATCGAGCCGATGGCCCAACGGCTACACCTGTTTTCCGATCCCGAGTTCAATCCCGCGCTGCGCCGGCCGGGCCACATCGCCCGCGCGCTCGCCTGGCTTTCGGCCCGCTTCGGGGCGCCCGCGCGGGCCGCCGCGGAGGGACCGGGTCTCGATCCGTCGCGCGATGCCGTGCTGCTCGCGGTGCAGCAGGCGCTGGTGGTGCGCGACGTCGACGCCTCCCGCGTGCTGTCCGTTGCGTTCACGGCGCGGAATCCAGTGATCGCCGCGGCGGCCGTGAACCAGTTGATGGACATCTACATCAAGGGCCAGCTCGCGGCGAAATACGGCGCGGTGCGCAAGGCGCGGCGCTGGCTGGAAGCGCGCGCGGCGGCACTACGGCGGGAGGTGCGGGGCGCCGATGATCGCATTGCCGCCTATCGCGCGCGCGCCGGCCTCGTGCGCGGCGTGCGCGCCGGACTGGATACGGAACAGATCAGCCATCTCATGGCGAATCTCGGCGCCGCACGCGCCGCCCTGGCCGCCGCGCAAGGCCGGCGCGACGCAGCACGCGGAGCAGGCTCCGATGCCGCCGCCGCCGCGGTGGCGCCGAGCGTGGTCGCGCTGCGCCAGGAACGCGATGCCACCACGGCGCAACTGCAATCCCTGCTCACCCGCCTCGGCCCGCGCCATCCGGAGGTGATCGCGCTGCGCCGCCAACTGACCCAGCTCGATCGCGAGGTAGCGGCCGAAACGGCGCGGGTGGTGGCCGCGACCGACGCCTCGGTGGCCAGCGCGCGCCAGCGGGTGGCGGCCTTGGAGGCCGACCTTGCGCACGCGCGCACCCGCATCGACAGCAACGCGCAGGCGGAGATCGCGCTTGCGGCGATGGAACGCGACGCCAGCGCCTCGCGCACGTTGCTTAATTCGGTGCTGGAACGATTGCAGGAGACGCAGCAGCAGGCGGCGGTGGAACTGCCGGATGCGCACGAGGTCTCGCTCGCGCTGCCGCCGGCAGCGCCGAGCTTTCCCCGCACCGGGCCGCTGCTCGCCGCCGCGACCGGGTTCGGCGTGCTGTTCGGGCTGTTCGTCGTCTATCTGCTGGAACTGACCGATACCAGCCTGCCGGGCGGGGAGGCGGTGCGCGCGCTGCTGGCCCGCCCGTGCTTCGCGCTGATCCCCGAAGTGAGCCGGCGCACCCTGGGGCGGCTGCGGGTGGAGGACTACGCGGCGATGAAACCGCTGTCGGCCTTCGCCGAGCAGGTGCGCAGCCTGCGCGCCGGCCTGTGGCTCGGCGTCGAGCGCCCCCGTGCGGTCGCCATCACCGCGGCCAGGCCGGCGGAGGGGAAGACCACGGTCGCGGTCGCGCTCGGCCGTTCCGCGGCGCTGAGCGGGGAGCGGGTGATCCTGCTCGACTGCGACCTGCGCCACCCGTCGCTGGCGCGGCTGTTCGGCGCCGAGGGGCGGGCGGGACTTGCCGAATACCTGCGCGGGGAAGCGCGCCTGGAGGAGGTGATCCGGAAGGACCCGTTAACCTCCATGGCCTATGTGGGCGCCGGCAACGGCGGCCCGGACGGGTTCAGCCTGTTCCTGTCGGAGGCGATGGCGCGAGCCGTGCAAACCCTGCGCGAGGACTACGACCTGGTGCTGCTGGACACGCCGCCGGCGCTGGCCATGAGCGATACGCGCGTGATCGCGCAGATCGCGGACGCCACCCTGCTGTGCGTGCGCTGGCGCGCGACGCCGCGCGACGTCGCCGCGGCGGCGATCGAACTGCTGGAAGAAGCGCAGGCCGCGGTGGTGGGCATCGCGCTCACCCGGGTCGATCCGCGCGCGCATGCGCGATCCGGATACGCCGATTCCGCGATGGTTGACCCGCGGGTCAACCGGTACGTGACCGACTGATGCGCGTGTGGGCGAAGCAAGCAATGCCAGGGGGGCTCTGCCCCCCAACGGCTCGGAACCAAGTGAAGGGTTCCAAGGGTGATGCGTCCCCATGGGCCCTTGGCTTGGGTCCCAAGGGCCCCCGGGGAGGCAGCGCCCAAGGCGGCGTCCCCTGGCCTTCCTTGCTTCCGTTTGCGCTCGCATCCCTGTCGCTGCTGTGGCCGGCGTTCCGGAACGGCTATCCGCTCGTATTTTCCGATACCGGAACGTATCTCTCGCAGGCCATCCAGCATTATCTCGGCTGGGACCGGCCGGCATTCTACAGTCTGTTCCTGCTTCCGTTGCACATGTGCATCACGACCTGGCCGGCGATCGTGGTGCAGGCCCTGCTCACGGTCTGGGTGCTGCGCCTGGTATTGCGGTGGCTGGCGCCATCGGCCGGTCCGTGGCGACTGGTTGCGCTGACCGGCGTGCTCGCGATCGCGTCCCCGCTGCCGTTCGTGGCGGCGGAGCTGATGCCCGATCTGTTCACCGGCCTGATGGCGCTGGCGCTGGCGCTGGTGGTGCTGGCGCCGGAGCGGCTCGGCGGGTCCGAGCGCTGGGCTCTCGCCGCGCTCGTTGCGTTTGCGATGACGGCCCATCTGTCCAACCTGCCGATCGGGCTCGGGCTGCTGGGTGTACTGATCGTGCTGCGCCGGCGGCTGGGGGCGACGGCGCCGCTCGGGCGGGCAGGGGCGATGCGGCTGGCGGGCGCGCCGGCGCTTGCGATTGCGGCGCTGGTGTCGGCGAACCTGGCCGGGCACGGACGGGCATCGATCGCGCCGTACGGCAACGTATTCCTGCTGGCGCGCGTGATCGCCGACGGGCCGGGCCGGGACGTGCTGCAACGCGACTGCCCGCACCCGGGATGGGCGCTGTGTGCGCAGGTCGGGCGGCTGCCGCGCAGCGCGGATGCGTTCCTCTGGCGCGCCGACGGCCCGTTGGCGCGGGCGGGCGGAGCGAAGCGGGTCAGCCGCGAGGCGGACGCGATCATCCGCGCCGCCGTCGTTGCCGAGCCGTGGCGCGAACTGCGCAAGGTCGTCGGCAACACGCTGCGGCAACTGATCCGGTTCCGCACTGGGGACGGACTGCATTCGTGGCCGGCGACCGTGACGCCATGGCTCGTGCGCGACTTCCCTCGCTTCGAGCAACGCAGTTACGCCGCCGCGCGGCAGACCCGTGGTCTGCCGGTGGTGCCTCTGGGCCTGCCGGCGCTGCACCTGGTGGCGGCGCTCGTGGCGTTGGGCGTGTGCCTGGCCGTGCTGCCCGGTGCGCTGCGACGTCGGGCGCCGATCGGGGGGCTGATTGTGGCCAGCCTTGTCGTTCTCGTACTGAACGCAGGGGTTACGGGGGCGCTGTCGGGGCCGCACGGGCGGTATCAGAGCCGGGTGATGTGGCTGCCGGTGTTGGCGGCTTGGCTGGGGGGGCGGAGGAAGGAAGGCCAGGGGGCGCTGCCCCCTGGACCCCCGCCAAGGGCAGCGCCCTTGGAACCCTTCCGTTAGGTTCCGTGCTGGTGGGGGGTGTGTCGGGTCCG
>JABBNW010000123.1 GCA_019352115.1 Pseudomonadota bacterium | reverse complement strand
ACTAGGGAAGGCCAGCAGCGCCGCCCCGTGCCTCCGTCACCGGATCCGCTGCCCCCCGCAAGCTCCGAACCCAAAGGGAGGGTTCCAAGGGCGATGCCCTTGGCGGGGTCCAGGGGCAGCACCCCTGGCCTTCCTTCCTCCCGCTCAGGCCGCGGCCGCCAGCGTCGCGGCGGTCGTTTCCAGCCGCACGACGATGGGAGAGTGGTCCGAGGTGGCGCGTGGCAGGGCACGGGATTCCGTGCAGGCGAGTCCGCGGATCAGGCAGCGGTCGATGCGGATAGGCACGATATCGCCCATCACGTGGGTCGGCCGGCGCGGTCCGACATCGCTGAAACCTGCGAGCAGCGCGGGGCCGAGCAGGTTGAAATCGCCCATGACGGCGCCGCGGGCGGGCAGGATTCCGGCGATGCACCGCAACTGGCGCCGGTTGAGCATCTGGCCGTGCGAGAGATGGACGTTGGCGATGGCGAAATCGCCGAGGTCGACGATCTGGCAGAGGCGGCGGATCAGGGCGCCTGGCGGCAGGTGCAGGATGTGCGGGGCGATCGCGGTCGCGCTCCACATCGCGAGGCCGTGAATGCGGTCGGGCAGCGGGGTGCGCGCGTAGTGGCCGCCGATCCTTCCCGGCAGCAGGTCGATGTCGGTGGTTGCTTCCTGCATCAGCAGCAGGTCCGGCCGTTCCCGGCGCACCAGGGCGGTCACGTCGTCCACCGAGGCGCCGACCGAGCGCAGCAGGTTCCAGCTGATGATCTTCATGGCGTCCAAAGGCCTTCGTTCAGTCCGTTGCGCCGGGGGAGAAGACCTCGGCGCCGGCGGCGGGGCATGGGTGGGCAGGACATTCACAGGCGTTGCGCCGCACCCGAACCGTCCGGGACGCGCTCGGCCCGCACAGGTCGGAAAGCCCGGCTTTCCGTCACGCCGCGCCAAGGTATCGCAGAAAAGTCGCAACCCGCCGACCGGGCCTGCACCGACTCGCTCACGCGCCCTGGAACGGCTGTCCGTGATGTAGTGAGATTGCATATGCGGTGCAACAAGGTCGGCGCCGTTGCATGGCAGGGTGGCCTCCCGCGCACCGATGTCCGGTGCCGGCCGCACTGCGACGGGAGAAAACGGTCCTGCGCAGGCAGGGAGCGAGGGCAGCGGCGCGGACCACACCACGACATCCCGATGCCGTTTTCGTTTTATTTTCGTTATGTAATTTGTGGTTTCCACCTTCTCCGCGCTGCGCACAGGGAACGGCGTCGATCCTCGATCGCGCGCCTTGGCGCTGACCCATTCCGCGGTGGCCGCCCGCTGCCGGTCGATCCGCTTTGCCTGGTCATCGCCCATGCGCTTGCGCCAGTCGGCGCCCGGCGGCGATCCCGGCCGGCGTCGCCCGGATTCCGCCCCGGCGCTTCGATGTCGTCGCGTTTGAAGAACCCGCCAGCCCTGAGATGCCGACGCGGTCGTTGATCGAACGCGAGGCGATTCCCTGCGAGGCCGCCTTTCCGCGCAGCGGGCGGAGTTCGGCGTCCCCGCTCCGCGCCGACGCGATCGCGCCGGTCCCGCCCGCTTGACGCTACAGCCCTGCCCGTGCGCACCCTTTCCCCAACCAAACCAATCCGCCCCGGAGACCCCAAGGATGTCCGCCCCGATCACCCGCCGCCGCCTCGGCGCCGCGGCCACCGCAGCCATCGCTGCCCCCTTGGTTGCCCCCTTGGCCGCCCCCTTCATCGCCAGCGCCGAGGCCGCCGCGCCGCTGCTGCTGCGCTGCTCGCTCGACTCCCCGCCATCCCACCCCCGCAACATCGATCTGCGCGATTTCCTGGGCCGGATCGAACACGCCTCCCGCGGCGCGGTGCAAACGAGGCTGTTCGAGAGCGGCTCGCTCTACCCCGATCTGCACGTGGTCAAGGCGCTGGTGCAGGGCCAGGTCGAGATGGCCTGCCCCGGTACCTGGACGCTTACCGGTTTCGTGCCCGACGCCGATTTCTCGGAACTGCCGGGGCTGTATGGCGTGCCCAGCGTGCGGGTCGATCGCGCGGTGGACGGTGCCCCCGGGCGCCGTGTGAACGCCGAGCTGGTCCGCAAGCTGCATCTGCAACTTCTCCCGGGATGGCTGAACTGGGGGTTCAACGCCTGGTTCTCCACCCACCGGCCGATCCGAACCCTGGCTGATCTGCGCGGCATGAAGCTGCGCAGCCCGGGCGGCGTGCTGAACTCGTGGCGGATCCATTTTATGGGTGGAATTCCCAACGTCACCCCCTGGCCGGACGTGCCGCTGGCAATGTCGCAGGGCGATTTCGACGGGCTGATCACCACCAACGAAAGCGCGCGCAGCGGCAAGCTGTACGATTCCGGGCTGCGCTATTCGTTGCAGGACGAGCAGGCATATTCCTATTACGTGCCGATGCTGAACCAGGCGTTCTGGACCCGGCTCGGCCCGAAGCTGCAACACATCGTCCTGGATCTGTGGGCGGCGAACCTGCCCGCCTACCGCGCCCGCTGCGCGGCCACCCAGGCCACCGCACGCGCGCGCATGACAAGCCATCACGTCCAGTTCTTCGACGTCTCCGCCGCCGAGCGCGAGGCCGTGCGCCAGCGGATGCTGCCCAAGCAGGCCACGGCTGCGGCGGCGGCGCATATGACGCCGGAGCTGGTCAAGCTGGTGATGAACAGCGTCGGCGCCTGATTGGCAGCAGGGCCGGCCCGGTCAGGATCCGGAAAACCAGTCGTAGCCCTGGTTTTCCCAATAGCCGCCGGGATAGGTGTTGGTCACCTCGATCGCCTGCAGGTTCTTGGCACTCTTGAACCCGAGCTTGGTCGGGATGCGCAGCCTGAGCGGCGCGCCCCATTCCGGGGCCAGCGGCGCCTGTTCGAAATCCACCGCCAGGATCGTCTGCGGATGCAGGGCGCTCGCCATGTCGAGGCTGGTTGCGTAGCCGTCGAAGCAGCGGAATGCGACGTAGCGCGCGCGCAGATCGGCGCCGACCCGGCGGAGGAACGTATGCAGCGGCACGCCGCTCCACTGGCCGATCTGGCTCCAGCCCTCGATGCAGATATGGCGCGTGATCTGCGCCTCCTGCGGTAGCGCGAGCAGCTTGTCGAGCGTCCAGGGCGCCGTGTCGGCCACCCGGCCCGCGATCTCCAGGCGCCAGTGGGTGGGCACCGTGCGGACCTGCCATTCCGGGTAATAGGCGTTGAAGCGGAACGGCTTCGTGATGGCGCTGGCCGGATAGGTCTCCGCCAGCCGCGTGCGGCTGAACAGCGCCGCCTGCACCCGGTCGTTGAACCCCAGCATCGCCCAGAGCGCGGCATCCACGCCGGAATGGGTGGAGAGATCGCAGCCGGTGAGCAGGGCAAGGCTGCCCAGCGAAAGGCCTCGCGTCAGGAAACCCCGGCGGCGGAGACGCGCCAGCTCCCGCCGGCGGAGCCGCGCCAACTCCGGGGCGAGATCGCCGGCGGTGACGGCGGGGCGACGGATCATCGTCCGTGCTCCTGCGCTTGTGTCGCCGGCTCGGCCGGGAGCGGCGCGACCATCGCGACCAGGGTGCGCGGGAACAGCGCCACCAGCGCCAGGTGGACGAGCAGGAACCCGACGATCAGCCCCATCATGGCAAGATGGATTCCGCGCGCGATCGGATAGCCGCCGAACAGCCCGGTGAGCCAGCCAAGCTGCACCGGCTTCCAGATCGCGAGGCCGGTGACGACCGACAGGCAGATCACTACGATCACGCCCGAATAGAGCAGCCGCTGCACGGCATTGAAGTGACCCAGCCGGTGGCCGAGCCGGAAGCGGACGGCCGCGCCGAGGTCGGCCAGCACCGATCGCGGCCCGACCGGGCGCAGGTCGCGGCGGAAATGCCCCGACACGGCCCCATAGGCGAGATAGGCGAGGCCGTCGGCGAACAGGACCCACATCGCGCTGAGATGCCAGGCGATGCCGCCGGCCAGCCAGCCGCCCAGGGTCATCCAGCGCGGGAACGTGAAGGGCAGGCTGGGCGAGGCGTCATAGATCGCCCAGCCGCTCAGGATCATGCAGATGATCGCGCCAGCGCCGATCCAGTGCAGGATCCGGACCGGCAGCGGATGGGCGGGACGCTGGGAGTGCATGAAACGTCTCCATTCGCGGACGACGCGGGGGACCCGGACAAGGGGGGAAGCGGCCGCGCCGGTGCACGCGCAGAGGGAACCGGGGGCATGGCGTCGCGCCGGCGACACGGGATGCTGTCGCCGGCGCCCACGGGGCATCACATCGGGGGCATCACATCGGGGGCTTCACGCCGTCGATGCCGACGTTGACGGCGACGGCCGTCACCTTGCCGTCCTCGCGCATGCCCGCCACGAAGACGGGAGCGCCCTTGGTCACGTCGGATTTCTTGCCCGGCTTGAACGTCACGATCGGCGCCGTCGGCGGCACGATGATGGTCTGCTTGCCGCCTTTGTAGGTCACGGTGATCTGCTTCGCGCCGCCCGACTGGCCGGCCGTTGCGACCGTGCCGTTGGTCATCGTGCTGTTGACCGTCTTCTCGCCGGCCGCCGGCGCTGCGGTCTTCACCGTGCCGTTGGTCATCGTGCTGGCCGTGGTGGCAGCACCGGACAGGGTGGTGTCGGGGATGCGATCCCAGGCGTAATGGCCCTCGCCCACGCCCTTCATCGCCGGCGGGAAGACCACCACCTCCAGCGCCACCAGCTTGTCGCCGATGGTCTTCGTCGCGGTGCCGATGTAGCTGCCCGGATCGACCCGATCGAGGTTCGACCCGACCACCTCGCGGTAGCCGGTCTTCGGGGTGAGCGTGATCGTCACGTCCGGACCGGCCGTCGTGTGCACGGTCAGCGTGTCGCTGCCGATGGCGGCGACCGTGCCGCGGATGCGCGTGGGGACCGGCGCGGCGATGGCCGCGGTGGCAGCGAGGGCAGTGCCGGCCGCGAGGGCAAGCGCGAGAAAGCGGGACATTGCAGCTCCATGCGATGGGGGACGATGCGGGGGAGACGCCGCGGTGGCGCGCCTCTTCCATCACGAAATCGCGAGGCATCGGTCCGACGTGCGGCGTGCGGCAGGCTGCGATCGTGGGGGCGCCCGCCTCGGCCCCGTCTGCGGTGATGCCTCTGCGTTGGTGCGCCCACGGGATCGGCCGGGCTGGCCGCATGGGACGGGAATAGATGCGGCCCGGGTGCGTCTACCTGGCATGGCCCAGATTGGGGCATGGCCCAGATTGGGGCGTGACCCAGACTGGGGCATGGCCCAGGCAGGGGGCATGGCCCAGGCTGGGGGCGTGGCCCAGGCTGGGGGCATGGCCGAAGCTCGGGCACGGCCCAGGCCGGGTCGCGGCGGAACGGGAGTCTTGCCGGGTGTCGATGCTCTCGAAACTGGAGGAGAACATCCCCTCCCTGCGCCGCTACGCCTGGACCCTGGTGCGCCAGTCGAGCGATGCGGACGACCTGGTGCAGGACTGCCTGGTGCGTGCGCTCGACCGCCTGGAGACGGTGCGATCCGAGGCCGACCTGCGCCCGTGGCTGTTCGCGATCATGCACAACCTACACGTCAGCCGGTGGCGCCGCCGGCGCACCCGTCCGGAGGTAGCGGCCGAGGAGATGGAGCTGGCGATGCCGCCGTCGCAACCGGCGCACGCGGAACTGCGGCTTGCACTGCGGGGCCTCGCGCGCCTGCCCGAGGACCAGCGCCAGGTTCTGCTCCTGGTCGCCGTCGAAGGGTTCCAATACGGCGAGGTCGCGCACCTGCTCGGCATCCCGATCGGCACGGTCATGTCGCGGCTGAGCCGGGCGCGCGATCGGCTGCGCGCGCACGTGGAGGGGCGGGAGCGGCCTTTGTTGCGGAGTGTGAAATGACGAACCCAGGCTGCCCGATCGGCGAAGACGACCTGCATGGCTATGTGGACGGCGGGCTCGATGCCGCGCGTCGGAGGGCGGTCGAGCAGTATCTCGCCGCGCACCCGGACCAGGCCGCACGGGTGGCCGGCTGGCAGGCGGCCGACCAGGCCCTGCGCGAGGCCCTGGCGTGGAAGGCGCAGGAGCCGGTACCCGCCGCGCTGAACCTCGCCCACCTGGTGGAGGCGCGGCTGGCACGCCGTCGGGTGCCGTGGCGGATCGCCGCTGCCGTCGTGGCGGCGTTCGCAATCGGCTCCGCCTCGGGCTGGATGCTCCGCGGCCCGCGCCCGACCACCGGCCTCGCCGCGGTGGCGCTGGAGGCGACCGCGGCATACCGGGTGTTCGCGACCGACCCCATGCATCCGGTCGAGTTCGGCCCCGACCAGGAACCGCAACTGGTGCGGTGGGTGACGCGGCGGCTCGGCCGCCCCGTGGCGCCGCCCGATCTTTCCGCGGCCGGCTACCGGCTGATGGGCGGGCGGGTGCTGGCGACCGAGGATGGCCCATCCTGCATGTTCCTTTACGAGAACGCCGAGGGCCAGAGAATCGCCCTCTATGTGCGACCGATGCGCAAGCGTGACATGAACGCGGCGATGCGGCCGCTGCATGGCAACGATACGACCGGGTACACCTGGGCGCGCGACGGCCTCGGCTTCGGCCTTGTCGCCGGTGCGCCGTTGCCGCGGTTGCACGAATTGTCCAATCGCGCCCGGGCCGAGATGCGCAGCGGGGTCTGAGGCGCGGCCCCGCCGAGCCAGCCGCCCCCGGGTCGGCCATGTCGGGCCAGCCGTGTCGGGCCGGCCCCCTTGACGCCGGCGTCCGCCCGGTTCTGCATGGACGCAACGACCGGCGCAGTGCCGGCGAAAAGCCACCTGGGAGGACGCAAGGATGGCCAGCTCATCGGCGGCGGAGTTCGCCGCGCGACTTGATCGCCTGCCCACGAATCGGTACGTCTGGCGGCTGATCACCCTGATCTCGCTCGGCGCCTGCTTCGAATTGTACGATCTGTTCCTGACCGCCTACATCATCCCCGGTCTCGCCAAGGCCGGAATGTTCACCCCCGAATCGCTCGGCGCCTTCGCCCTGCTCGCGCCGCTGAAGGTCGCAGGTCCGGGGACTTTCGTGTTCGCGCTGTTTGCCGGGCTGTGGGTGGGCACGCTCCTTTTCGGCTGGGTGGCCGACGCCTTCGGGCGGCGCACCATCTTCACGTTCTCCCTGCTCTGGTACTCGGCGGCGACCCTGGTCATGGCGTTCCAGACCTCGGGCTTCGGCATCGACCTGTGGCGCTTCATCGCCGGGATCGGGATCGGAATCGAACTGGTCACGATAGATACCTATGTCTCGGAACTGGTTCCCCGCCACGAACGCGGCCGGGCCTTCGCCTACAGCCAGTTCGTGAGCTTCTGCGCGGTGCCGGTGGTGGCATTCCTCGCCTTCATGTTCGGGCCGGAGAACTGGCGCTGGGTGGTGGTGATCGGCGCGATCGGCGCGATCTTCATCTGGTGGCTGCGGCTCGGCCTGCCGGAAAGCCCGCGCTGGCTCGCCCGCCACGGCCGCCTGGCCGAGGCGGAGGCGGTCGTCGTCAACATCGAAACCAAGGCCATCGCGGAAGTCGGCGTCCTGCCGCCCCCCGGCCTGACGATCGAGGAGGAAGGGCAAGGCACCTTCGCCGAAATCTGGCAACCGCCCTACGCCAAGCGGGCGATCGTGCTGTCGATCTTCAACTTCTTCCAGACCTTCGGCTACTACGGTTTCGCCGCCTGGGTGCCCACCCTGCTGATCGCCAAGGGCATCCACGTCACCACCAGCCTGGAATACGCCTTCATCATCGCCATCGCCAACCCGTTCGGCCCGCTGCTCGGGATGCTGATCGCCGATCAGATGGAACGGAAATGGCAGATCGTCTGCGCGGCAATCTGCATCGGCACGTTCGGGCTGCTGTTCGCGCACCAGTCGGGCACCACCACCCTGATCGTGCTCGGCGTGCTGATCACGCTTTCGAACAACTGGCTGTCCTACTCGTTTCACAACTACCAGGCCGAGGTGTTCCCGACCCGCATCCGTGCCCGCGCCGTGGGCTTCGTCTATTCCTGGAGCCGGCTGTCGGCCGCCCTGTCGGGGTTGGCGATCGGCATCTTCCTCGGCGTCGGCGGCGTCGGCGCGGTGTTCGGGTTTATCGCCTTCGCCATGGCGGTGGTGGTGGTCGTGATCGGCGGGTTCGGTCCGGCAACCCGCGGCCTCGCCTTGGAGGCGATCGCGCATTAAGACCAGGGGGCGCTGCCCCCTGGACCCCCCGCCAAGCCAACAACCCCGCCCTGTCCACCACCACCTCCTCCGCCAACGTCACCCTCAACATCGACACCCGCACCCGCCGCACCCCCTCACACGCACGGAACCAAAAGAACGGGGTCCAGGGGACGAGTTCCCTGGCGGGGGGTCCAGGGGGGCAGAGCCCCCTTGGCCTTACTGGGAGCCGCCCACATGAGCCTGCGCGTCGCGGTACAGATGGATCCGATCGAGAGCATCAGCATCGATGCCGACTCGACATTCGCCTTGATGCTGGAGGCGCAACAGCGCGGCCATTCCCTGTGGCACTACGAAGTGCGCCACATGGCGCTGCACGAGGGCGCGCCCGGCGGCGGCAGCCGCCTGTTCGCCCGCGCCCGGCCGGTGACTGTGCAGCGGATCGCGGGTGCGCATTATACGTTCGGCGCCGAGGAGCGGCTCGATCTCGGCGGCATGGATGTGGTGCTGATGCGCCAGGACCCGCCGTTCGACATGGCCTACATCACGGCGACGCATCTGCTGGAGCACATCCATCCGCGCACCCTGGTGGTGAACGACCCGGCGTCCGTGCGCAACGCGCCGGAGAAGCTGCTGGTCACGCATTTCCCCGAGCTGATGCCGCCCACCCTCATCACCTGGGACGCGCAGGCGATCCGCGCCTTCCGCGCGCAGTACCAGGACATCATCGTCAAGCCGCTGTTCGGCAACGGCGGTGCCGGCGTGTTCCGTATCAAGCCGGACGACGAGAACCTGGGCTCGCTGCTGGAGATGCATTTCGCCCGTTCGCGCGAGCCATTGATGATCCAGCGCTACGAACCGGCGGTGCGCCGCGGCGACAAGCGCATCATCCTGGTGGACGGGGAGCCGATGGGCGCGATCAACCGCGTCCCCGCCACCGGCGAGGCGCGGTCCAACATGCATGTCGGCGGCCGGCCGGAGCGTTCCGAGCTGACCGCGCGCGACCGCGCCATCTGCGCGGCGATCGGTCCCACCTTGCGCGAACAGGGGTTGATCTTCGTCGGTATCGACGTGATCGGCGATTACCTGACCGAGATCAACGTGACCTCGCCGACCGGCATCCAGGAGATCGACCGTTTCGACGGGGTGAAGCTGGAGGCGGCGATCTGGGACCGTATCGAGGCGAAGGTGGCCGCCTCCGCGTAACGCGGAGCCGATCGTGCGCTCCGATGCCGGCACCCGGACGGGGCGCCGGCATCGGAGCACTAGGCATGCCGGCGCTCGCCGCGGCGCGCCGCCACGAAGGCACGCAGCACCGTGTTGATGCGGGTCTGGTAGCCGGGGCCGGCGGCGCGGAACCAGTCCAGCACGTCGGCGTCCAGGCGGATGTGCACGTCCTGCTTGCGGCGGGGCAGACCGACCTCGACCGTGTCTTCCCAGCCTTCGGGCAGGGGGCCGTCTTCCGCGTCGGCCAGGCGCTCGACCTCGGCCTGGGGCATCGCGCGGACGCGGTTCCAGTCGGTACGGCTCTCGCCGCGCTCACGCATCGCCCGCAGCTCGGCCGCCGAGGCGCGCGCAATAGATTCGGGCTTCTGCATGTCTCGCTCTCCTGAACGAAATGACGCGGGTCGCCGCGTCCCGCTCGGTCCAGACCAGGGCAACGAACACCCCATCGAGCCGGCCAACCGTGACGAAGCGCGTTTCGCCGGCACGCGGGGAAGGAAAGGTGACGCAGGGACGGCCGTCGAACAGCGTCGGCGCGTCGATGAAGTCCAACCCGTGCTTGGCGAGATTCGTCGCGCGCTTGGCCTCGTCCCACTCGAACGGCAACGGGAATATGTCCATGATTGTGGATACAGTCAAGCCCTATCTCCTTCCGCCAGGCGGCGCCGCGCCGTGGGCGGCCGGCGCAAGGTGCCGGGGGAGGCGTGAAAGCGCGGTAAAGGCGAGCTTCTGCCTCACGGCCTGGTCTGCGCCGGCGCGGTCCGTGTTCGATGCCACCTCGCCCAAGCCCCCTCGCGAGGGCGGGCCAGTTACGCAGCGTCAAACATTCCGCGGGTCAGGAACAGCGGCGCACGACGCCGGAAGGGTGATGCGGAAGATGGTGCCGCCGCCCGGGTTCGGCTCGGCGGTCAGGGTGCCGTCGTGCGCCTGGACGATGCCGCGACAGATCGACAGGCCGATGCCGAGACCGTTCGCCTTGGTGGTCACGAAGGGCTGGAACAGCCGGGCGCGGACCGTCTCGGGCAGGCCGGGGCCGGTATCGGCAATGGCGATCTCCACCCGGTTTCCCTCGCGCCGGCGGGTGGCGACAGTCAGTTCCTGCTGCGGCGCCTCGGCCATCGCCTCGATCGCGTTGCGCAGCAGGTTGAACAGCACCTGCTCGATCTGGATGCGATCGAGCACCGCGGTGCCGGCCGCGGGATCGAGCCACCGGGTGAGGCGGATCGGCCGCTCGTGCATACCGATCAGCGCCAGGCTCAGGGATTCCTCGATCACCTCTGCCAGCGGCTCGGGGCGCGTTTCGGTCGGGCGCTTGCGCATGAAGTCGCGCAGGCGCTGCACGATCTCCCCGCCGCGCCCGGCCTGCTGGCCGATCCGCTCCAGCGCCGTTGCCGCCCCGGCACCGTTGCCGGCGGCGAGGGTGCGCCTGCCCGCCGCGGCGTAGTTGGCGATCGCGGCGAGCGGCTGGTTGACCTCGTGGGCGAGGGCGGAGGCGATCTGGCCGAGCTCGCTCAGGCGCGAGACGTGCACGAGCTCCATCTGGCTGGTGCGCAGCGCTTCGCGCATGTGAATCCGGTCGGAGATGTCGCGCGCGATGGTCGCCGCGCCGACGATCCGCCCGGCGGCGTCGCGCACCGGGGAGATCGAGAGGAAGATCGGCACGATGGTGCCGTCCTTGCGCCGCCGCGTGCTCTCGTGGCGGGCGACCGGTTCGCCACGGCCGATCCGTTCCAGGATCGCGGCCTCTTCCGCCAGCAGGCGGTCCGGCAGCACGAGGGCGATCGGGCGGCCGATGATCTCCGCCGCGGTGTAGCCGAGCATCTGCTCGGCGGCGCGGTTCCAGCTTGTCACCCGGCCGGCGAGGTCCTTGCCGATGATCGCTTCTTCCGAGGAATCGACGATGGCGGCGAGGCGGTAAGCCGCCTCGGTGCTGCCGGCGTTCCCGGGGTCGATGGCGACTTCCAGCACCTCCGTCGGCGAGTCGGCCGCGACGGACCAGTGGGCGGCGAGGTCGAGCCGTTGCCCGTCGGCCTTGCGCTGGTGCACCCGGCCCTGCCAGACGCCGTCGCGGCGCAGGGCTGCGCCGATGGCCTCGGCCGGCTCGGCCGGCTCGGTGTCGAGCAGGGTGTGCGCGGACTGGCCCAGCGCGGACTGTCGCGGCCAGCCGTAGAGTCGCTCCGCCCCCGTGGTCCACTGCCGGATGCGGCCGTCCGGCGTGCGGATCAGCGCCGGCAGGAGATCGAAGGCGGGTGGGGCGGCGTCGGGCGGCGCAGGGACGGTCATCGCGCGCACATCATGCGGTGCCTCGCTGGGGGTACGGCCGTGCAATTGCCGGCCGGCGCACGGTCTTGGCCGCAGGGCTCCTGGGTGACCACCGCGGAGGATGGCGGCCAACAGCGCCGAATGTCCACTCTTTTGCAAGGAGGCCGAGGAAGCGTTGCCCGGTTGGTGCGGGCGGCTTGCCCTCCCCGCCGTGCCCCGCTAAATCCCGTCCTCATGCGAACCGTGCGCCCTCCCCGCCGATTTTGGTACCGCTGGTACACCCCGGCGGCCTGAGGAACGCGTACCCGACGCACCCCCCGAAAGCCGCCTTGTCCAGGCGGCTTTCGTGTTTCCGGCGCGACCCCTCCCCCCGGTCCCGACCGACGCCAGGACGAGACGGCTCCTTCCCCGCCACAGGAGCCCGCCATGCGCTTTTCCGCCTTCGACTTCGACGTCGTCACCAGCCCGCCCCCGGATGACCGAGGAGACACCGCCGTGACCACACCCCTTCACCCGCTCCGCGTGCTCTCCACCCTTGGCGTCATGGGCGCGCTGGAAGCGCAGCAAACCGCGCTCGAACGCGGCCTCGGCACCACGCTCGCCGTCGCATTCGCGCCCACCAAGGTGCTGCTCGACCGGCTTGACGCCGGCGAGACGCCCGACGTCGTCATCCTGACCGCGGAGGCGATCGCCGCGCTCGACCACCAGGGCAGGCTCGCCCCCGGCAGCGCGCCGCTCGCCGGTTCCCTGGTCGGGATCGCGCAGGCGCCGGGCGGGGCGCGTCCGGACATCGGCTCCGCCGCCGCGCTGGTCGCGACCCTGCGCGCGGCGCGCAGCATCGCCTATTCCGGCGCCGGCGCCAGCGGGTTGTTCTTCGCCGCCTTGATCGAGCGCCTGGGGATCGCGGCCGAGATCAACGCCAAGGCCACGATCATCCCGCAAGGCCTGACCGGCGCCCTCGTTGCGCGCGGCGAGACGCAATACGCCATCCAGCAGATCAGCGAGCTCAAGCTGGTCGACGGCATCGACATCATCGGCCCGCTGCCCGCCGACACCCAGACGCCCACGATCTTCTCCGCCGCGCCGCTGGCGGGGACGGCGCAGGCGGACACCGCGGCGGCGCTGATCCGGCTGCTGACGGGACCGGAGATGGTGGCGGCGTTCGCGCGGGCGGGGTTGGAGCCGATCGGCTGAGAGTTTGTGAAAGAATGCCCGTCAGTCGCCGAAATCACCCGAAAAGGCGAGCATTTTCAACGGGCGTTCTTTCACAAGTTCGATTGCTTTTCACGCTCTGAGG
>JABBNW010000122.1 GCA_019352115.1 Pseudomonadota bacterium | reverse complement strand
GCGGCGCGGCCTCGGCTGCGAAAATCGATCTTGTCCATGCCTGAGACTATAGGCGTAACAAGCTAATATGTCACGTATAGTGTTGGGGTATTAGTAAAGGTGAGGATAGGGAGATGGATGAAAATCTACATCGTGTAGGTCTGCGCCTTCCCGGGCGGCCGTCATGTCAGCGCAAGGTAGGAATCACACCCGGTGCGCAAAGTAGAGATGACAAGCCAGCCACGCCGTCGCTCCGGGTGAGGCAGTGCCGTACCACGGCGACGCGGCAAGATCGCTGCGCCTCCATTACGGTCATATCTCCCGAGAAACCCGAAATTCTTGAATTATGCGAGGGCCTGACAGTTAGCTATCCGCCTCGCAGCTAAAGCCGCGCCACACCGGGACGCCCTTGCTGTGAAATGCCATCGTATTGCGTTGCTCCGGGCAACCCTCGGTCAGGCAATAGCGTGTTCCATCGGCCTCACGGCTCCACGGCTTATCACACCAACCGCAATAAGTGTCTGTGTATCGGGCTTCCTGCCAAAATTCAAAGCAGATGCACCCGGCCGCGGCGCAATGCATCGTGCCATCCGCTTCCCGTACCCAAGGCCGCCGACATTGGGTGCAAATCTCCGTCGTGGACTGCACGGCGGCGGCTACGATCGACACGGCAATCACGGCGAGGGTGTTCAACAGGTCGCGGGTCGAGCGGGCCAGGCGGTCGAGCCCGGTCACCATCAGCACGTCGCCGGCGGCGGCGAGCTGCCCGAGCACCCGGCGCAGCCGCGCCCGGTCAGTCTTGGTCCCGCCCGCGGTCTCGCGGAACACCTGGCCGGCCCCGGCCGCCCGGAGCGGGCGCACCTGGGCGTCGACGCTCTGGCCGTCGGTCGAGACCCGTGCATACCCATAGATCTAGCTCACTATGCGAGCCGAGACGGATCAGCCGCAGCGTGTCGGCATCCGGTTTTTCGTAGATCAGAACAAGATCGGGCTTGACGTGGCAATCGCGGTAGCCCGACCAGTTTCCCGTCAAAGCATGGTCGCGATACCGCTCCGGCAAGGGCATATCGGCGACCAGGGAACGGAGCACAGCGACCAGACTTTCATCCAGGGCGTCAACGGTGCCGCACTTTGGTCTCCCGCTTGTAGTCACGCTTGAAGCGGCTGGTCCGTTCAATCTCCCGCATTCAGATCTTTCATGAGGTCTTCAACGGTCTTGAACCGCGGCAGCTTCCCTCTGCGGGCTTCCCGCATGGCCGCGATCGTTTCCTCATTCGGAACCAAAGGCTCAAAAGGCAGCGCTTTTTCCCTGGCAATGCGCGTCATCATCATGCGAAACGCGTCCGACGCCGTAAGGCCGATCGAGGCCAGCACGGCGGTAGCCTCGCTCTTGATCCGCTCATCGATGCGCGCCCGGACAACGGTGTTTTCGATCATGGCCGGTCTCCCTAGGCTACATTGTAGCCCAAGCACCGCCCTTTGTCCAGCGGCATGAGGCGTTCGCGGGGCAGAATTGGGCTTTTATTGTGTGCATGATTTCTGCACCGTGAAAGCCCTTTGTTTTCGGTGTTCTGGTCTTGGTGCAAAAATCTTGGATTACGGAACGTCGCCAAATCTCCCCGCCGGAACGCCATAGAGGAGGGCAGATTCGCGCCAAGAGCAACTCCATACTCGCGCAGGTTGCTGAACCTCGCCCGCGATACAACCACGACCAAGAGGTTTTCTGAATCCTATAGGATTTCGCTTGCCATGGGAGCTAGTCCTCATTAGGATTGGCCTTGTCTCATGAAGGAGGAACCAGCCGTGAGCGACCCAGTCATCTTGATCCACACCGTGGAAGGCTTAGACGCAATCATTAACAACGGTGGTTCCGGCTATTGGCATGCCAGCCGATGGCGCTGGAAGGAGTTTCAGTATGTATGCCTTTGCCAAAACCTTCTGAAGGCTCAGGCTGAGGCGGTGGCCTGGGCTTTCGCAACCGGGAAACATCCGCATAACTCCGCCTTCCTCGTGGGCCGTCTCAAGGACCTCGTGGAGTGGGAGGATAACGAAGACGAAGCGTGGCGCGGCATATTCAAATTCAGTGAATACGCGCTGATCGATCCTTTGCCCAACGTCTGGCCGGGGCTGCGCCACCCCTTGTATTACGGCACCACTCTTCAGGAGATCGGGATCGATCCGGCGTCCCTGTCGTGGCAACCGATGCCTCCGACACCGGCGCGGGAACCCAGAGCCGAGCCCGCCAAGGTCGCCGTCAATAAACCTGTTCCGCCCACGGGGGTCCTTGCTGACGTCACTCAATTCGCCGCTGAGAGGCTCGGTGTCAGTCCGGAGGTGGTGGAAATCACTATCACGCTGCGTCGTCCCGCCGTTATGGCGGAGGCGGCGACCAAGGTCGCGTAACGACACATGCCCGGAGGAGTGGCCGTGCCAGACTTCATGATGTTCTATAGACGCGGCCGCACCGGACGCGAGTTTGAGCAGATCGTCGAGGGACGCACCCGCCAAGTGGCGTTGAAAGACATTCGCCGCTTCGTCGTCGCCAATCTGCGGCGGGGATACAGGGTCAAGGTCGTGGCGATCGATGAAGTGGTCGAGATTCCGCCGGTGCCCCCGCCCCCGGAAGTCGGGATTTTACGTGAGCGTTGCGCTCTGCGCGAGTCGGCCGCGTAGTCCAAACCTTGGCGGCGCGACCCGAGCGTCCGGCGGCGTTTTCCAAGGCGTTTCTGAACCGGTGGCATCAACGCCTCGGCAAGGATATATACGGCGCAGATTAAGGAAAGGATCGATCCATGCCTACGCCCTCGTGGTTCCTGAGCACGGCATACCATTGCGCCACAAATCGATATGACTTCGCGCGACTGCGCGTCGAGCGCCATGGGTCCCAAGGGCCTGCGGGTGCATGTGTGAGCGTGCTGACAGGCGAAACGCTTTGGTCGATGCCAAAATCACAGGAAGAGCGGTTCTGCGCCCCGGACGAAATGTTGGCGGAGGCACGATCATCCGTTCCCGCACCAGCAGTGGCAGCGCGGTTTACATCCGGCCCCGCTCGTCCTTTGGTCGTAATTCCTACTACTTCGCTCAGGCGTGGCCGCCGGTCTCGGCTGGTAACCATTTGGGCCCGTGATTTGCCGCCGCCGACCGCATACGTGTGTCACGATCGGCGGGCGACCGGCCCCAACACCCTGATGCTGAAACACTAACTGGAACGAATGGCCGATGCTTCAGACTGCACATGATGTCTGAGCGGTGGGACTCCATTCGGAGGCTGAAGGCGAACTTTGGTAAATGATTCCGCCCTCTGGTTGCTGCGAAATTGTTGATTTACGCACCAACCGCCGGAATCCGAACGCCCCCTCCCCTCCGGAACGGAACCTCCGATCGAGCCCCACCCACCCGCCTTGACGGCCCCATCCCACCCCGGCGAAACCAACGCCTCCCAGCAGGCGCCCCCCATGCGATGATCGAACTCTCCCCCGCCCCCGCCACGTTACCGCCCGGGCGGCGCGTGTATGCCGTGGGCGACGTGCACGGCTGCGCGGACCAGCTCGCCGCGCTGCACGCAGCCATCGCCGCGGACCTGGCGGCTCGCCCGGTCGCCGCACCGCTGCTGGTCCACATCGGCGACTATGTCGATCGCGGCCCGGACAGCGCCGGCGTGCTCGCGCGCCTGCTCGCCGGTCCGGCGCTGCCCGCTTGCGTGGAGGTCGTGAATCTGATGGGCAACCACGAACGCACCATGCTGGACGCGCTGGCAGGCGAGCGCGCCGCCGGCACCGACTGGCTGTTCCAGGGCGGCCGGCCAACCCTGGAAAGCTACGGCATCGACCCCGACGGCCCGCGGGAGGCCTGGGCCGAAGGCATACCGGCGGCGCATCGGACGTTCCTGCACGCGCTCGCCCTGTCCCGCGCCGAGGGCGGCTATCTGTTCGTCCATGCCGGCATCCGCCCCGGCGTGCCGCTGGACGCGCAGGCGCCCGAGGACCTGCTGCGCATCCGCCAGCCGTTCCTCTACACCGAGCAGGACCTGGGCGCGGTGATCGTGCACGGCCATACGCCGGTGAAAGCGCCCGTGGTGCGCGCCAATCGGATCGCGATCGACACCGGCGCGGTGTTCGGCGGCAAGCTGACGGCGGCGGTGCTGGAGGGAACGACGGTGGGGTTCCTCGCCGTCTGAGCGACGGCGCGCGCCTGCAACCGCAGGTACTCACGACGAACCTACCCAGCGCGCGCCATCTCGGTTAGACCGGGGCCGTCCGGCCTTGGCGGGCGTGCGACACGAACGGCGGGGACGCAAGCATGGGTCTGCACCGAAATCTGCTCAAGGGCGCACGTGCCCTGCGGTGCGGTGTGCCGTTTGCGCTGCTGCTGGCGGCGGCCTCCGCGCAGGCGGCGCCGCCGGCCGCGCACCCGCCGGCCTCGGCCGCGGGCATCGCGCTGGTGATCGGCAATGCCGGCTATGCCGCCCTGCCGCCGGTGCCCGCCTGTGCGCCGTCGGGGCATGCGATCGCGGCCGCGCTGCGTCGCCTCGGCTTTCACGTGATCGACCGCGAGGACGCGGCGCTGGGCCAGGTCGACGGCGCGATCGGCGATTTTGCGGCGCGGCTCGCCGCCGCCCCCGCCGCGCCGGCGTTTGCCTATCTTTGCGGCTATGGCGACAGCCTGGACGGGCGCAGCTTCTACCTGCCCGTCTCCGCGGCCCTGGCGCGGCCGACCGACGTGCTGAGCCAGGGCGTGCTGATCGCGCCGCTGCTGCGCACGCTTGCCGGGACCGGGCGTGCCGCGGTGCTGGCGCTCGATCTTGCGGCTCGGCCGGGCGTGCCCGGATCGCCGGATCTCGGCATGGCCGGGCCGGCCCCGCCGCCGCTCGGCCTGGTGGTGGTGCGGGAGACGGCGGGCGCCGGCGCGCCCACGCCGCTCGCCGCCGCGCTGGTCGCCGGGCTGAAGGGACCGCGGGTTGCGACCGACACGCTGTTCGCCGGCCTCCATGCGGCGCTGGCCACGGCTGGCCCCGCCACGGCGGTGGTGGCGCTGCACCCGCCCGAGAGCGCGGGCTTCCTGGCCGGTGCCCCGCCGCCTACCGCTGCCATGCCGTCGCCCCCCGCGGCTGCCGCGGCGCCCGCGCCCACTGCGGGCCCGGCGCCACTGCCGGGGGAAGCCGACATGACCGACGCGCAGCGCCGCCAGGTGCAGACCGCGCTCGCCGGCCTCGGCTACTACGATGGCGCGGTGGACGGGATTTTCGGCCCCGACACCCGGGCCGCCATCCGCCGCTTCCAGCATGAACTGCACGCACCGATGACCGGCATCCTCACCGCCGGGCAAGCCACCACGCTCGTCACCCGCAACTTCCGGTAATGCCCATGGGCCTGCGCGCGAAATTCAACCTGATGCTGCTGGCGGCCTTCGTGATCGGGCTCGGGCTCGCCGCCGCCGTCTCCTGGCGCATCGTCCAGCGCAACGCGCGCCGCGAGGTGCTGGCCGAGGCCGGCATCATGATGGCGCAGGCGGACGCGGTGATCGACTACACCACGCAGGAGATCGAGCCGCTGCTGGTCGACCAGCAGAAGCTGCGCTTCCTGCCGCAAAGCGTGCCGTTCTTTGCCGCCGAGGCCAACCTGCGCGCGCTGACCAAAAAGTTCCCCGATTACACCTTCAAGGAAGCCGCCCTCGATCCCACCAACCCGGCCGACCGGCCGACCGACTGGGAAGCCGCGATCATCGCCGAACTGCGCCAGAACGCGACGCTGACGCAATACGTCAGCACCCGCGACACGCCGCAGGGGCCGATCCTTTCGCTCGCGCATCCGGTGCGGATCGACAGCCGGGACTGCCTCACCTGCCATTCCACGCCGGCCGCGGCGCCGCCGGCAATGATCGACCTGTACGGCAGCAAAAACGGGTTCGGCTGGACGCTCGGCAGCGTGCAGGGGGCGCAGATCGTCTCGGTGCCGATGCGGGTCGCGCTGGCCCGCGCCAACCGGCTGTTCCTGTTCTACCTGGGCGGCCTGGCGGTGGTGTTCGCGCTGACCCTGCTGCTGCTGAACCTGCTGCTGCACTACGTCATCATTCGTCCGGTACGGCGGATGGCCGCGATCGCGAGCGAAGTGAGCCTCGGCAACCCTGACGCGCCGGAGTTCGAGGTGCGCGGGCACGACGAGATCGGCTCGCTCGCGCAATCGTTCAACCGCATGCGGCGCAGTCTGGTGAACGCCATGAAGCTGCTGGAAGGCTGAGGCCATTTCGCACTCGGATGCCTCGCTGCCCGCGACGGTCGGGCGCTACCAGGTGCAAGCGGTGCTGGGCCGCGGCGCCATGGGGGTGATCTACCGGGCGCATGATCCGGTGATCGACCGCACCGTGGCGCTCAAGCTGGTCCGTGCCGACCTGCTGGAGGGCGAGGAACGCGAGGAGTTCCTTGCCCGTTTCCGCCAGGAGGCGCAGGCCGCCGGCCGCTGCACGCATCCGAACATCGTCACCATCCACGATTTCGCGCTGCACGAGGGCAACCCGTTCCTGGCGATGGAATACGTCCACGGCGACAGCCTGGCCGTGGCGCTGCGCCGGGCGGGCCGGTTCGCGCCGGCGGCGGCGATCGCGGTGATGGTGCAGGTGCTGGATGCGCTGGGCGCGGCGCATGCGCTGGGGATCGTGCATCGCGACATCAAGCCGGCGAACATCCTGTTGCTGGCCGACGGGCGGGTGAAGGTGACCGACTTCGGCATTGCGCGCATCGACACCGCCGGGATGACCCTGGCCGGCACCGTGCTCGGCACGCCGAGCTACATGTCGCCCGAGCAGTGCCGCGGCGATGCGGTGGACGGCCGCAGCGACCTGTTTTCCGCCGGCGCGGTGCTGTTCGAACTGCTGAGCGGGGAGCGGCCGTTCCCCGGCCGGACCTTCACCGCGATCACCCACGCCCTGATGGATCCGGCACCGTTCGACCCCGGGACGCGGCTTGCCGGTCAGCCGCCGGCGCTGGTGGCGGCGGTGCGGCGCGCGTTGGCCAAGCGGGCGGAGGAGCGGTTCACCGCCGCCGCGGCGATGGCGGCGGCGCTGCGGGCGGTGCCGATGGAAACGGGCGGCTTGCAGCTCGGCGAGGCCACGATGGTGGTTGGCGACGCAACCACGTTGGCGCCCGGGCGGCTCGATCCGGGCACCGGCGGAGCGGTGGGCGCCGATCCGCTTGCCGAAGACGCGGCGGCGCCCGATCCGGCGGTACTCGCGACGATCGAGCGCCGGCTGGCCGGCCATGTCGGGCCGATCGCGCGGCACCTGGTGCGGGAGGCGCTACGCCAGGGCGGCTCGCTGGAAGATCTGTGCGTCCGGCTGGGCCGCAACATCGAGCGGGCGGAGGAACGGGAGGCGTTCCTGCGCTCGGTCCTGCGGGCGCCGGGAACTGGTACGCGCACCGGGGTCGGGACCGGGCGGGCTTCCGCGTCGCAACCGGCGGCGGCTCCCGGCCTGCCGCCCGCGGTGCTGGAGCGGGTGCAACGCGAATTGACCCAGGTGGTCGGCCCGATCGCCCGGCTGCTGGTGGCGCGTGCCGCGGCGCAGGGGGGATCGGAGGCGGATTTGCGCCTGCGGCTGGCGACGCATATCGCGAATGCGGCGGAACGGGCCGCGTTCCTCGGGTCCGACGCATGACCGCGCCTGCGCGCGCCCCATTTCCTCCGCGGACCGCCCGCGCCCACCCCATGACCCGGTGATCGCCGATGACATCCCCCCGCACCGTCTTCGTCCGCGCCGTCCCGATCGGCAACCACCTGCCGTTCGTGCTGATCGCCGGCCCGTGCCAGATCGAATCCCGCGCCCACGCGCTGGAAGTGGCCGCCGCCCTGGCGGAGATTTCGCGTGGGACCGGCGTGCCGGTCATCTACAAATCCAGTTACGACAAGGCCAACCGCACCTCCGCCACCGCCGCGCGCGGGATCGGGATGACGGAGGGCCTCGCGATCCTGGCCGACGTGCGCGCCGCGACCGGCCTGCCGGTGCTGACCGACGTGCACCTGCCGGACCACTGCGCGCCGGCGGCCGAGGCGGTGGACGTGCTGCAGATCCCCGCCTTCCTCTGTCGCCAGACCGACCTGCTGCTGGCGGCCGGGGCCACCGGCAAGCCGATCAACGTGAAGAAGGGCCAGTTCCTGGCGCCGTGGGACATGGCCAACGTGGCGGCGAAGATCGCGTCCACCGGCAACGAGAACATCCTGCTGTGCGAACGCGGCGCGAGCTTCGGCTACAACATGCTGGTGAGCGATTTGCGCTCCTTGCCCATCATGGCGAGCACCGGCTACCCGGTCGTGTTCGACGCCACGCATTCGGTGCAGTTGCCGGGCGGCGCGGGCACGTCCTCCGGCGGGCAGCGGGAATTCGCGCCGGTGCTGGCGCGCGCAGCGCTGGCGGTGGGGTGCGCGGCGGTGTTCATCGAGACCCATCCGGATCCGGATCGGGCACCGTCTGACGGGCCGAACATGATTCCGTTGCGCGAGATGCCGGCGCTGGTGGCGCGGCTGGCGGCGTTCGACCGGTTGGCGAAGGCGGCTTCCTAGCGCATCCTTCCCCCCGGTGCGGCCTGCCTTGCACGGCAGGAGGCGCCCCGAGGAACGATATAAACGCAGGAGGAACGGATGGCCGAGGGAACCGGGGTCAGGTTGAAACGCGATGCAGGGGTGGTCGGGCTGCTGCTCGCGAGCCTTGGCGGGATCATCGGTTCGGGCTGGCTGTTCGGCCCGTTGCATGCCGCGAAGATCGCGGGTCCGGCGGCGCTGCTCGCCTGGGTGATCGGCGGCGCGGCGGTGCTGCTGCTGTCGTTCGTCTACGCCGAGCTCGCGACCGCCTTCCCGCGCGCCGGCGCCGTCGTTGCGTTTCCCAAGCTGTCGCATGGCAACCTGATGGCGACGGTGATGAGTTTCGTGGTCTTCCTCGGCTATGTCTCGGTCGCTCCGGCCGAGGCGTCGGCGGTGGTCACCTACGCCAACAACTACATTTCCGGCCTGACCGATGCCTCGGGCGTGCTCACGGCGTCCGGGTTCGGCGCCGCGCTGGTGCTGATGCTGGCGTTCGCCTTCATCAATGCGCTTGCGATCCGTATCGTGCTCACGATCAACAACGCGGTCACGTGGTGGAAGATCGCTGTTCCATTGCTGACCGTCGTCGTGCTGATCGCGCTTGGCTTCCATGGCGCCAACTTCACCAGCCACGGCTTTGCCCCGCATGGCGCTGGCGGGGTTTTCTCCGCGGTCGCGACGTCGGGCATCATCTTTTCCTACCTCGGCTTCCGCCAGGCGGTGGAGCTGGCAGGGGAATCGAGCAACCCGCGGCGCAACCTGCCGATCGCGATCGTCGGTTCGGTGGTCATTGCGCTGCTGCTCTATTGCGGGCTCCAGATCGCCTTCATCGGCGCGCTGCGGCCGGCGGATCTGGCCAATGGCTGGGGCAAGCTGACCTTCACCGGTGCCTCCGGCCCGTTCGCGGGACTGGCGTCGTTGCTCGGCATGACCTGGCTGGCCGTCCTGCTCTATGTCGACAGCGTTGTCTCGCCGGCCGGCACGGGGGTGATCTATTTCACCACCACGGCGCGGGTGGTCTATGCGTCGGGGCAGGAAGGGCTGATCGGCGGGTCCTTGTTCGCGCGGCTGTCGGTGGCCGGCGTGCCGATCGCGGGGCTGGTAATGAGCCTGGTGGTGGGCGTGCTGTTCCTGTTTCCGTTTCCGTCCTGGCAGAAGATCATCAGCTTCATCTCCTCGGCCTCCGTGTTGTCGTACGGGATCGGGCCGATCGTGCTGCTGACCCTGCGCCGGACCATGCCGGTCGATCGCTACAAGCGGCCCTACCTGCTCGCCGGCGGCCCGGCGGTCGCGACCCTGGCGTTCGTCATCTCGAACTTCATCATCTTCTGGAGCGGGGCGGCCACCGACGATTTCCTGTTCGGGCTGATCCTGGCGTTCGCGGTGCTCTATATCGGCTACGAGACGATCGCCGGTGTCGGGTTCAACGCCCTGCACTGGCGCGGGGCGTGGTGGTTGGCGCCCTATTTCTTCGGGATGTGGCTGCTGACCTATCTCGGGCCGAAGGCGCTGACGGGGGGCACCGGTACCTTGTCCGATCTCGGCGGATCGGCGCTGCTGGTCGTGTTCAGTCTCGGCATCATCTGGCTCGCGATGCGTGCCGGCACCGTCGATCCGGAGGAGGCGAAGGCGACCATCCTGGCGGAGTTATAGGCCCTTGAACCACCGCACCGGGGCGGCGCAGTCTGCGGGTGGAGGAACCGCGCGCCCATGACCGACCCGATCCGCATCGACCGGCACGACACCTGGCGTCGGATCACCCTCGACCGCCCGGACAAGCTGAACGCGGTGAACGAGGCGATGCTCGCCGCCCTGCTCGCCGCGCTGGACGACGCCGCCGCCGATCCGACCTGCCGCGCCCTGCTGCTGACCGGCGCCGGCCGCGGCTTCTGCGCCGGGCAGGAGCTCGGCCCCGCGGTGCTGCCCGGGCCGGCCGGGCCGCCCGACCTGGAACGCCTCGCGTCCCGCTACCACCACGAGGTCGTCCGCCGCCTGCGCGCGCTGCCGATCCCGGTGGTCTGCGCCGTCAACGGCATCGCCGCCGGCGCCGGGGCGAGCTTCGCGCTCGCCTGCGACATCGTGCTCGCCGCACGCAGCGCGAGCTTCCTGATCGCCTTCGCCCGCATCGGCCTGGTGCCCGATTCCGGCGCCAGCTTCTTCCTCCCGCGCCTGATCGGCGAAGCGCGGGCGCGCGCGCTGGCGTTGTTGGCCGAACCGCTGCCGGCCGCGCAGGCCGAGGCCTGGGGCCTGATCTGGCGCGCGGTGGACGATCCGGCGCTGGCCGCGGAGTCCGAGGCGCTGTGCGCGAAACTGGCCGCCGGTCCGACCGGCGCCTACGCGCTGATCAAGCAGGCCTTCGCCGCGTCCGCCGGCAACGACCTCACCGCCCAGCTCGAACTGGAAGCCCGGTTGCAAGGCGAGGCCGGGCGTGGGGCCGATTTCGCCGAAGGCGTGTGCGCGTTTCTGGACAAGCGTCCCCCCGTCTTCCCCGGCCGCACCGGATGAGCACCGATCCCGATGCGATCGCCCGCGCCTGCGCGGACACCATGTGGGCGCAGGATCGCGCCAGCCCCGGCCTCGGCATGCGGCTTGAAAGCGTCGGCCCCGGCCGCGCCGTGCTGTCGATGACGGTCGCCGAAACGATGGTGAACGGGCATGGCATCTGCCACGGCGGCTTCATCTTCACCCTCGCCGATTCCGCCTTCGCGTTCGCCTGCAACAGCCATGGCGATCGCGCGGTGGCGCAGCATTGCGCGATCAGCTTTCTTCGTCCCGGCCGGCGCGGCGAAGTGCTGCGCGCGGAGGCGGTGGAACGCATCCGCACCGGCCGGTCCGGCATCACCGACGTGCGCGTCACCGGCGACGACGGGAGTGTGGTTGCCGAGCTGCGCGGCAACTCCCGCCTGACCGGCGGCCGATTCTTCGAGACGGAGGCATAGGGTGGCCGGCCAGGGATACGACCCGATCGAAACCGCCTCGCGCGACGAGATCGCCGCGCTGCAGGCCGAGCGCCTCGCCTGGTCGCTGCGCCACGCCTACGCCAACGTGGCGCATTATCGCGCCGCGTTCGACGCCGCCGGGGTGCATCCGGACGATTTCCGCAGCCTCGACGATCTGGCGAAATTCCCGTTCACTAACAAGCAGGATCTGCGCACGCATTACCCGTTCGGGATGTTCGCGCTGCCGCGGGCGAAGCTGGCGCGCATCCATGCGTCTTCCGGCACCACCGGGCAGCCGACGGTGGTGGGCTATAGCGCGCGCGATCTGGAGAACTGGGCCGATCTGGTGGCGCGATCGCTGTATGCGTCCGGCGTGCGGGCGGGGATGCTGCTGCACAACGCCTATGGCTACGGGCTGTTCACCGGCGGGCTCGGCCTGCACGCGGGGGCGGAACGACTGGGCTGCACCGTCGTTCCGGTTTCCGGCGGGATGACGGAACGCCAGGTGCGCCTGATCGCCGATTTCCGCCCCGACGCGATCAGCATCACGCCGAGCTACATGCTGTCGATCCTGGACGAATTCCACCGCCAGGGCCTCGATCCGCGTGCGTCTTCGCTGAAAATCGGCGTGTTCGGCGCCGAGCCCTGGACCAACGCCATGCGCCGGGAGATCGAATCCGGCTTCGCGATGGACGCGGTCGATATCTACGGCCTGTCGGAAGTGATGGGGCCGGGCGTCGCCAACGAATGCGTGGAGACCAAGGACGGCCCGACCATCTGGGAGGATCATTTCTATCCCGAGATCATCGATCCCGACACCGGCGCCGTCCTGCCGGAAGGCGCGTTCGGCGAACTCGTGTTCACCACCCTGACGAAGGAAGCCATGCCGGTCGTGCGCTACCGCACCCGCGACCTGACCCGCCTGCTGCCCGGCAGCGCGCGGACCATGCGGCGGATGGAGAAGGTCACCGGCAGATCCGACGACATGCTGATCGTGCGCGGGGTGAACCTGTTCCCGACCCAGATCGAGGAACACCTGCTGGCGAGCGACCTTCTCACCGGCCACTACCTGATCCTGCTTACCCGCGACGGCCGCATGGACGAGGTGACGGTGCAGGTGGAGCACCAGCCGCACGTCACTGACGACGCCGTGCTGGCCACGGAATCGCTGGTCGTGGCACGGCGGATCAAGGACACGATCGGGCTCACGTTGCGCATCGCGATCGAGCGGCCGGGCAGTCTCGAACGCTCGATCGGCAAGGCGCGGCGGGTGCTGGATCAGCGCGGGATCTCGTAGTGCCCTGCCCCTGAAAGGCTTTCCCATTTCAGGGACCAGCAGGCCACGGAAGACCAAGAGCTAGAGCGGAATCCGATCACTCTGGATCGTATCCGGCGGCGGCGAACATGTTGG
>JABBNW010000121.1 GCA_019352115.1 Pseudomonadota bacterium | reverse complement strand
TGGCCGGCCCTGAGCCGGCCATCTGCGCACGGACGATCGGGGGTAGATGGCCGGCTCAGGGCCGGCCACGACGGGAGGCCTGGGCCGGCCCACAAGGGCGAGAGTCAGAACCCGCGCGGGTTGGTATAAGTTGCCACCGGCGGGGCCGACCCTTCGCGGAAGAAAGCCGTCCCGACCCCGGTGGCGGTCTGCGCCGGCTTGGGGACTTTCTGTTTAGCTACGCCGCGTGCAGGCCGCCGCCCCAGCACCACCAGCCCGGCCGCGCCAGCGCCGCCGCCGCCGTTTGCGCCACCGCCGGGGCGGGGAACAGGCCGAAGCAGGTGGCACCGGAGCCGCTCATGCGCGCGAGCAGGCAGCCCGGCGCGGACGCCAGCGCCGCCAGCACGGTGTCGATCGCGGGACACAGCGCGCGCGCCGGGGCTTCCAGGTCGTTGCGGCAGTGCGCGAGATCTGCCGCCATCGCCGCCGCGTCCGCCCAGCCCTCCGCCAGGTCGGCGGGGGCGGAGAATGCGCCGGTGCGGGCGCGGAACACCGCCGCGGTCGCGACCGGCACGCCGGGATTGACCAGTACGAGACCACAGCGCGGCAGACTCGGCGCCGGCCCCAGCACCTCCCCCACGCCGCCCATCCGCGCCGCCCGCCCGGCCAGGCACACCGGCACGTCGGCGCCAAGCCCGGAGGCGATCGCCGCCAGTTCCGCCGGCCCGACCGCCAGCCCCCACCAGCGGGCCAGCAGGCGCAGCGCCGCCGCCGCATCCGCCGAGCCGCCGCCGATGCCGGAGGCCACCGGCAACGCCTTGTCCAGCCGCAGCCGCCCGGTGGGCACGATCCCGCCCGCCGCCGCCAGCGCGCGGGCCGCGCGCAGCACGAGGTTGTCGGGCTCCAGCGCCAGCGCCGCGCCGAATGCCCCGCCAACCTCCAGCGACAAGGTCGCGGCCGGCATCACGCGCAGACGGTCCGCAGCCCCCGCGAACACGGCAAGGCTGTCGAGCCTGTGGTACCCGTCCGCCCGCCGCCCGAGCACGTGCAGGAACAGGTTGACCTTGGCCGGCGCGGCGTCCTCGCTGCCCGCAACCACGGCGTCCATGGGCGGCACCGGAACGGCCGGCCTGTTCAGCGCAGCTTCGTGGCCGCCGCGGCAGGTCCGGCCTTGGCGCTGGCCGCCGGGGCGCCCACCACCGCGGCGCTCTGGTCCTGGCGCAGCCGGGCGCGCAAGCTTGCGGCCTCGGCCGGTGCGGGCTGGAGGGTCAGCGCCCGCTCCCACTGGTAGCGCGCTTCCAGCCGCCGTCCCGCCGCCCAATAGACGTCGCCGAGATGGTCGTTGATGGTCGGGTCCTCCGGCGCCAGCTCGGCCGCCCGCTGCTCGGTCTGCACCGCGCGGGCGATGTCGTGGCGGCGGAACAGCACCCAGCCCAGGCTGTCGGTGATGGCCGCGCTGTCGGGGTCGGACTTCGCCGCCGCCTCGATCATGCGCTGTGCCTCCGGCAGGTGGACGCCGCGATCGGCCCAGCTGTAGCCGAGGTAGTTCAGCACCAGCGGCTGGTCGGGCACCAGCCGCAGCGCGGCATGGAGGTCGGCATCGGCGTGCGCCCAGTCGTGCGCGTCGTCATAGGCGATGCCGCGGTTGTAGAGCAGCACCCAGTCGCGCGCCGTCAGCGGCGCGGCGTTCGCCAGCGCGTGCGTATAGGCGGCGATGGCGGCGTGCGGGTGGTGGGTATCGCGCAGGATGTCGCCCGCCTCCCCGAACGGCAGCGGGCTGTGCGGGAACACGCGTTCGAGCTGCGCCAGGCGTTGCAGCGCCGCGTTCGTGTGCCCCATCGCGCGCAGCAGGTCGGCCGCCTGCAATGACGCGACCGGCGCCAGCGGGTCGTTCACCGCGATGCCCGCGAGCAGGGCCAGCGCGTGACGGGATTTGTGCTGGTCGCCGAGCAACTCGGCCGCCAGCAGCCGCGCGGCGGCGAAGTCCGGCCGCACCGCGAGCGCGAGGCGCAGCATCAACAGGGCCGATTCCGGCCGCGCCGCCGCCTGCAATGTGGCGCCGAGGCCGAGGAACGCCTCCGCCATGCCGCCCGCCGCGGTGGCGACCGGCGGGTGGCTGAGGCCCTCCGTCAGCGCCGGCAGGGCGATCGAGAACTCCGGCGAATCGCGGGTCAGGCTGTCGAGCCGGCGCAACGCCATCGCCCGGTTCCCGTGCCGCAGGTCGAAGCTGGCGAGAATCAAGGTCGTGCGCAGGTCGCCCGGACCGAGCGCGGAATCGGCCCGCTGGAACAGCTTCGCCGCCTCGGCGCTCCGCCCGCCGAGGTCGGCGATCATGCCGGCATGGAGCAGGTAGAAGCCCGGCGCGTGCGGCTCGGCAACCAGCGGCGCCAGGGTGGCGAGCGCCTGGTCCGTGTGCCCCGCCCCCTGCTCGGCCCAGGCGAGCAGCACCGGGCGCAGCAGCCCGGCCTGACCGTCATGCGGCAAGGTGGCGATCCGCTGCTCCGCCGCGGCCCAGTTTCCGGTGCGCGCATCCGCCCCGGCGAGCAGCAGCACCGCCGCGTCGTTGCGCGGCAGCCGGGCGGCGAGGCGCAGCGCCACCGGGCTGCCGCTCATGAGCGCGGCGTCGAAGGCGCGGCGCAGCAGCACCGAGTCGCCCGGGCGGCGCGCCAGCGCGTGCGAGAAGTAACCCGCGGCGACACCGGGATTGCCTTGCGACAGGGCGAACCCGCCGGCGATGAAATCGGCGTCGACCCCGGCCGACGGGCCCGCCGCGACCATGCCCGCACGGGCCGCCGGCGCGGGCAGGCATGCGGCGGCCAGGCAAGCGGCGACCAGCCATGGGGCCACGCGCAGGGGCCGGCCGCGAAGCAGGATCAGGTGCAGACGATCGGAGAAGCTCATGGCCGCAGATTAGCCCCCCGCGCGCGGCACGGCCATGGGATTCATGCCCTGCCGCGGCCGACGGGCACTCCTTCGCGAACCGTCAGGCCGGCCGCGGCGACGCATCGAGCAGGTCGCGGACCTTGCCGGCCAGCCCGGCATAGGTGAACGGCTTGGTGATCAGGTGCACGCCCGGATCGAGCCGCCCCTCGTGCACGATCGCATCGCGTGCATAGCCGGTCGTGAACAGCACCTTGAGGCCAGGGCGAACGCGCCGCGCCGCCTCGGCGAGCTGGCGGCCGTTCATCCCACCGGGCAGCCCGACGTCGGTGAACAGCAGGTCGATGGCCTTCTCCGTCGCCAGCACCTCCAGCGCGGCGCTGCCGTTCGGCGCGTCCACCACCGCGTAGCCGAGCTCGCTCAGCACCTCGTGGGTGAAGGCGCGCACGTCGGGATCGTCTTCCACGATCAGAACGGTCTCGCCCGAAGCCCGGCGCTCCGCCGCCGCGACCGGCTCGTCCGCCGGCGTCGCCGCCTCGTCGGGGTCGATGCGCGGGAGGTAAAGCCGGACCGTGGTGCCCTGCCCGACCGCGCTCGTGATGGTTACATGCCCGCCGGATTGCCGGATGAAGCCGTAGACCTGCGACAGGCCGAGCCCGGTGCCGTGGCCGATGTCCTTGGTGGTGAAGAACGGCTCGAACGCGCGTGCCCGCGCCTCCGGTGTCATGCCGGTGCCGGTATCGGCGACCGCCAGCATGATGTAGTCGCCCGCAACCGCCTCGGCCGTCTCCGCAAGCGCGGCCGCATCCAGCCGCACGTTCGCGGTAGTGATGGTAAGCCTGCCGCCGCCCGGCATGGCGTCACGCGCATTGACCGCGAGATTGATCACGGCGATTTCCAGCTGGTGCGCATCGACGTTCGCCCGCGCGAGGCCGCCGGCGAGGATGGTTTCGATCACGATCTGCTCGCCGATGCTCCGGTGCAGGAGGTCCGACATGCCGGTCACCAGCCGGCTGATATCCACCGGTTTGGGATCGAGCGGCTGCTGGCGCGAGAAGGCAAGCAGCCGCTGCGTCAGCGACACCGCCCGCTGCGCCCCGCGCATGGCGCTGTCCACCGGTTGGTCCAGGGCCGCAACGTTCGCCCGCGGCGTCTTCAGCTGCCGCTGCACCGTTTCCAGGTTGCCGACGATGATGGTCAGCAGGTTGTTGAAGTCGTGCGCGACCCCGCCGGTGAGCTGGCCGATGCTCTCCATCTTCTGCGCCTGGCGCAGCGCTTCCTCCGCGTGGCGCCGGCCGGTGACGTCCACCGCTTCCGGGACGATCGAAACGACCGCGCCGTGGGCGTCGCGCACCGGCCGCAACTGGAATTCGAACCAGCGCCAGCCGCCGACCGGCAGGTTGACCCGGATCTCCTCGCGCACGACGTCGCCGCCGGCGGCGACGGCGATCGCGCCGCGCACCATTTCCGGCATGCCCGGCGTGGCGGTGAACCACGGCGTATCCCAGAACGGCCGACCGACCACGGCGGCGAGGGGCGCCCCGATGCCGGCGAGCGAGGTGGCATTCGCATCGAGCAAGGTGCCGTCGAGATCGATCAGCCCTTGATAGGTGAAGCTCGCTTCGAACACCGCGCGCAACCGGGCTTCCTTGGCCTGCACTTCCGCGGTGCGGCTGCGGACCTGCTGCTCCAGGGTCTCGTTGAGGTCGCGCAGCGCCGCCTCGGCCTGCTTGCGTTCGGTGACGTCCTGGAAATAGACCGCGAGGCCGCCGTCGCGCGCCGGATAGGCGCGGACATCCATCCAGCGATCGCGCGGCGGGAAATGCATCTCGAACGCGACGCTCGTCCGCTCGGTCATGGCGCGGCGATAGTGGGTCTCGAGCGGCGTGCCCAGATAGCGCGAGTAGTGGGCCCAGTGGTCGCGGCCGAGCAGCAGTTCGCAGGTTTCGCCCAGCATCCGTTCGGCGGCGGCATTGATGTAGGTGAACCGCCACGCCGCATCGAGGGTGAAGAAACCGTCGTTGATGCTGGCGAGAATGCCCTCGGCGCGCTCCTGCGCCAGTTGCGCCTGGCGGCGCAGCTCGTTCTCCACCCGCACCGCTTCGCGCCGCAGCGCCGTCATTTCGAGATTGGCGTGCACCCGCGCCAGCAGTTCGCGCGCGTTGAACGGCTTCGTCAGATAGTCGTCCGCACCCGCTTCCAGGCCCTCGACGCTTGCTTCCTCGCCGGCGCGCGCCGACAGCAGGATCACAGGCACCTCGCGCAACTCGGGATCGGCGCGCAGCGCCCGCAGCAGGCCGAACCCGTCGAGCCGCGGCATCATGACATCGCTCAGCACGAGATCCGGCCGGCGCCGCCGCGCCGCGTCCAGCGCCGCCTGCCCGTCGACCACCGCCTCCACCACGTAGCGTTCGGCGAGCAGGCGGCGCACGTAGGCGCGCATGTCGGCGTTGTCGTCGGCGAGCAGCACGAACCGGCGCGTCGCGTCGACCGCCGCGGGCACGGCGCCGGGATCGTCGGCGCCCGCGGCCCGCACCACGTCCTCCGCCACCGCCGGATCGTCCGACATCCAGCCCAGCGCCTCGTCGATATAGGCCTGGGCGCGCACGCTCGTCGCGGGCGCGCGGGCGGGACCGATCCGCCCCGCCGGCAGGTGCGCGGTGCCGAACGGGAGCGACACGGTGAAGACGCTGCCTTCGCCCACCCGGCTCTCGACCCGGATCGTCCCGCCGTGCAGCCGGACCAGTTCCTGCACCAGGGCGAGCCCGATGCCGCTGCCCTCGATCGAGCTCCCGCGCGCGCCCTCGACCCGGCGGAATCGCTCGAACAAGTACGGCAGTTCCGCGTCCGGAATGCCGGTGCCGGTGTCGCGCACGACCAGCTCGGCTTGCGTGCCGTCGGCCGAGAGTTTCGTTTCGACCTCGATCGTGCCCGCGAAGGTGAACTTGAACGCGTTCGAAACCAGGTTGAGGATCACCTTCTCCCACAGGTCGCGATCGACATGGACCGGTTGCGGCAGCGGGAGGCACGCGACACGCAGGCGCAGCCCGGCGATCGCCGCCGTGGCCTCGAAGCTGGAGGCAAGCTCGGCGGACAAGGTGGCCAGATCGACCGGCTCGAACTGCGCCTCCACCCGCCCCGCCTCGATGCGCGAGAAATCGAGCAGGGTGTTGACGAGTTTCAGCAGGCGTACGCCGCTGCGATGCGCGACCTGCACCAGCGGGCGATGCGCCGCCAGCGGATCTTCCGCCGGCCTGGCGAGCAGGTCTTCGAGCGGGCCGAGCATCAACGTGAGCGGAGTGCGGAACTCGTGGCTGACGTTGGAGAAGAACGTGGTCTTGGCGCGATCCAGTTCCGCCAGCGCCTCGGCACGCCGGCGCTCCGCCTCATAGGCGTGGGCATTGGCAAGGCCGGCGGCGATCTGCCCGGCGACCAGGCCGATGAAGCCGAGATAGGCCGGATCGAGCTGGCGATACGGATTGACCGCCGCGACCAGGAAGCCAGCCGGCGCCGTCTGCCCCTGGCGGGCGATCGGGCTCACCACCGCCTGGCACGGCGGCTTGTCCCATGCGCCGGTCGGGATCGGCGCACCGTGCCGCGCCAGGTCCTCCTGCGTCACGGTGCCCGCGCCGGCAAGAATCCGGCCCGCCGGCCAGACCGCGTCGATGGCGGCCGGATCGATCGCCTCCGGGGCGAGCGGATGGCCAGCCGCCACCCCGATCGCACGCGCCAGGCGCGCCGTGCCGTCGGGATCGAAGAGATACACGAGCGCGAACGGCAGATCCCGCGACCCCGCGCCAAGCTGGCGACCGACCGCGTCCAGTACCTCGGCCAAGACGGTCTTGCCCGCGAGGTCGGACGCCAGCGTACGCAGGATGGACAGGCGCCGGCCGCCGATGATCCGTTCGGTTTCCTCCATGACGACGCACAGCATGCCGACGACCGCGCCGGCGTCGTCGGCCAGCGGCGAGTAGGAGAAGGTGTGGTAGGTCTCCTCGGCGTAACCGCTGCGCTCTAGGAACAGCAGCAGGCCTTCGTCCCAGGTCGCCTCCCCGGTGCGCAGCACATGCGCGATCCGCGGGCCGATGTCGGTCCAGATTTCCCGCCAGACCTCGCGCGCCGATGCGCCCAGCGCCCGTGGATGTTTCACCCCGAGCGTCGGGCGATAGGCGTCGTTGTAGAAGAAGGTCAGCTCCGGGCCCCAGCCCATCCACATCTGGTAGCGCGACGTCAGCAGGATACTGAGCGCGGTCCGCAGGCTCTGCGGCCAGGCTGCCATCGGGCCGACCGCCGTCGCCGCCCAATCCTTGCCGCGCACGAGCGCACCCATCTCTCCGCCCAGCGCGAAGGAGGGCGGCGGGGGATCAGGGCCGTCGTCGGGGAGCACGTCGCCGTCCATGCGCGAAAGCGCTCCCGTCAGTGCGCCCCGGGGGTCGCTCCGGACGCTGAAATCCAATCGCACCCAGCGCCGCGACGCCGCCGGGGGCCTTCACACAAAATAGTGCGCGCGCTCCACAAAGATCAAGCGGCCGTGCCGCCCACGGTCAGCCCGGCGAGCTTCAACGTCGGCTGGCCCACCCCCACCGGCACCCCCTGGCCGTTCTTGCCGCAGGTGCCCACCCCGGGGTCGAGCGCCATGTCGTTGCCGACCATGGTCACCTTGGTCAGTGCATCCGGACCGTTGCCGATCAGAGTGGCCCCCTTCACCGGCGCACCCACCTTGCCATCCTCGATCAGGTAGGCCTCGGAGGCCGAGAACACGAACTTGCCGGACGTGATATCCACCTGCCCGCCGCCGAAATTCACGGCGTACAGCCCGCGCTTGACCGAGCGGATCATCTCCTCCGGCGCGTGCGCCCCGCCCAGCATCACGGTGTTGGTCATGCGCGGCATCGGCGCGTGGGCGTAGGACTGGCGCCGGCCGTTGCCGGTCGGGCGCACACCCATCAGCCGCGCATTCAGCCGGTCCTGCATGAAGCCCGCCAGCACCCCGTCCTCGATCAGGACCGTGCGCCCCGACGGCGTGCCCTCGTCGTCCACCGTCAGGCTGCCGCGGCGGTCAGGGATGGTGCCGTCGTCGACCACCGTCACCCCCGGGCTCGCGATCCGCTGGCCGAGCAGGCCGGCGAAAGCGGAGGTCTTCTTGCGGTTGAAATCGCCTTCCAACCCGTGCCCGATCGCCTCGTGCAGCAGGATCCCCGGCCAGCCCGGGCCGAGCACCACTTCCATCTCGCCCGCCGGCGCGGGCCGGCTGTCGAGATTGACCAGCGCCTGGCGCAACGCCTCGTCCACCGCGCCGCGCCAGGCTGCGGGAGTCGTGAGCGGCGCGTAGCCGTGCCGGCCGCCGGTGCCGAAGCTGCCGGTCTCCCGCCGTCCGTCCTTCTCCACCACCACGCTGACATTGAGCCGTACGAGCGGGCGCAGGTCGGCGACCCTGGCGCCGTCGGAGCGTAGAATCTGCACCGCCTGGAACTCGCCGGCGAGCGAGGCCATCACCTGCACCACCCGCGCGTCCTTGCCGCGGGCATAGGCGTCGATCTCCGCCAGCAGCGCGGCGCGGGCGGGAAATTCGGTCGCGACCAATGGGTTGGCGTCGGTGTAGAGCCGTGCGTTGGTCGCCCGCGGCGGCTCGGACGCGATGCCCGAATGGCCGGAAGCGACGGCGGCGACCGAGGCGCAGGCGCGCGCCAGCGCAGCGTCCGAGATCTCTCCGGCATGGGCGTAGCCGGTCGCCTCCCCGGCCACCGCGCGCAGGCCGAAGCCGAATGCGGTGTCGAACCCGGCACTGCGGATGCGCCCGTCATCGAGGCTGAGATGTTCGGATTCGCGGTATTCCAGGAACAGCTCGCCGTCGTCGCTGCCCCCGAGCGCGGTGGCCAGCCGGCGTTCGGCCTGGGCGCGGTCCAGCGCCGCGTCCGCACGTTCGAAGAACAACCGGTCGGTGGTGGCGAGCGCGGTCATGACGGCTCCTGTTCCTGGTTCGCGGCCGACTTCGCCGCGGCGGCGCGTGGCGCCGGCTTGCGCTCGGGTGGCGCCCCATCCGGGGACACGACCTGTTTCGACGCCCCATGCCGGGACGCCGCCTGTTCGGACGCTCCATCCCGGGCCGGCCCGATCCGGGGCGCCCGAGGATGCGGCGGCGCGACCCCGGCCCGCGCCGGCAGCAGCCGATGCCGCGGCAGTCGGACCTCGGCGGTGGTCCCCTCGCCCTGGCGGCTGGCGAGCCGCAACACCCCGCCGTGGCTCTCGACCAGCGCCCGGGCCAGATATAGGCCGAGACCGGCGCCGGGGAAGCGCCGCGCCAGGGTCGCGTCCACCTGGGTGAACGGGTCGAACACCCGCACCAGGTCGGCCTCGGCGATACCGATGCCGGTATCGGCGATCGTCAGCGCCAGTTCCTCCCCCTCGCGCCCGACCGAGACCGTCACGGCGCCGCCGGCCGGGGTGAATTTCAGCGCGTTGGACATCAGCTGGTTCAGCACCTGGCCGAGCCGGCGCCGGTCGGCCAGCACCAGAGGCAGCGCCTCCGGCTGCGGCAGCAGCAACGTAAGGACGATCTCGGCGCCCGCGGCGGCGGCTTCGAACCGGCGCAGGGTCGTCCGGATCAGGCGACCGATGTCGACCGCGTCCTCGGCCAGGTCGAACCGCCCGGTTTCCAGCCGTGCGACATCGAGCAGGGTGTCGATCAGCCCGAGCAGCCGCCGCCCCGCCTCGTTCACCGCGCCGGCGTATTCGCCGATCCGCCCGCCGATGTTGCCCGCGGCCTGCACCAGGGCGGCCTCCTGCACCAGCGCATCGGAATAGCCGATCACGGCATTGAGCGGGGTGCGCAACTCGTGGCTCATGGTGGCGAGGAAACGGGATTTCGCCTGGCTCGCCGCCTCCGCCGACTCCTTGGCGCGGCGCAGCGCATGTTCGGCCTCGCGCTGCTCGGTGATGTCGGTGAGGGTGGTGAGGTTCATCCCCGCCGCGACGGGGTCGGCGCGGCGCTCGATGAAGCGGCCGGCGGGGTTGACGAAATGGCGCACCCAGGGCTGCGACCAGTCGCGGCCCTTGACCTCGCGGGCGACCGCCTGGGCCAGAGGCCCGCTGCCGAAATACCCAGTGGCCAGCAGCCCGTCGATCAGCTCGTCGTGCTGGCGGCCGGGCGAAAGCGACTGCACCGGCACGCCCAGCAACGTCGCCGCCATCGGGTTGGCGGCGAGCAGCCGCTGGTCCGGGCCCCAGAGGATCAGCCCGTGGCGCATGCCGGCAAGCAGGATGTCGGTCTCCTCGCCGCGCCGGGCGAGCGCCTCCTGCGCACCCACCAGGGAGGTGATGTCGCTGCACAGGATCATGAAACCGCCGTCGGTGAGCGGCACCCAGCGGTTCTCCAGGATGGTGCCGTTCGGCCGTCGCCGCCGGCGGGTCTGCGGACGGGTCATGTCGTAGGCGCGGTGGCGCGCAAGCAGGACGTCCGGGTCGCCCGGTCCATATTCTCCGGCGGCGATGCGCCGGCGCAGGATGGAGTCGAAATCGTCGCCCACCGCGACCTCGGCATCGCTCATGACCTGGGCGAAGGCGCGGTTCACCAGGACCACCCGCCGATCCGGCCCGAACACCAGCACGCCCTGGGGGAGCCGGTCGATGATCTCCGCGAGCGGTTCACCGGCGGCGAGGGTGTCGACCGGGGAATCGGCGACGGTCATGCGCTGCGCCGAGGGCGGGCGTGCGGTGCACCGCCCGGCGGCCGCCTCCGCGGCGCCGTCACGACGGCGCCGGCCGGTCGGCCGGTCCGGACGACGAACCCGGCGGCGGCGCGACCGGCGGGACAGGCGAAGCGGCCGGCAACGCCGGCCTGATACCCGAAGGCCCCGGCAATGCCGGCGTGATACCCGAAGATGCCGGCGATGCCGGCGGGGCAGCCGAAGATGCCTGCGGGCGTCCGGCCGTGCTGCGTGCCGGCTGGCGTCGCAGGGCATGCAGCGCCACCAGCCCGGCCGTCAGCACCAGCACCGCGTTCGCCTGGTGCGCCGAGGCGAGCGGCACCGGCACCACCAGCAGCAGGGTCGCCACCCCGAGCGCGAACTGGATCGCCACCAGCCCGGCCAGTGCCAGGACCGGCCGGCGCACGCCGGCCGGCACGCCGGGCCGCAGCGCAAGCCCGAGCGCGACCAGGATCGCAAGCACCGTCGCGGTCGCGAGCAGCCGGTGGTCGAACTGCACCGCCGCCAGATTCTGCGTCAGGTTGCGCAGGAACGGGTGCAGCCGCGCATAGCCCGCCGGCACCAGCCGCCCGTCCATCAGTGGGAACGTATTGTATTCCAGCCCCGCATGGGTGCCGGCGACGAACCCGCCGGCCACGATCGTGAACGAGAGCAGCCCCAATGCGCACGCCACCGCGCGGCGCAACCCGCGGGTGCCGGCCGGCGCCGCCCCCACCGGATGCAGCACAGACAGCCCGGTCCACAGAATCGCCGCATACAGCGCCAGCGCGAGCGCGAGATGAAGCACGAGCCGCGCCGGCGCGACCGAGGTGGCGTCGGGGAAGAATCCCGATGCGACCATGAACCAGCCGACCGCCCCTTGCAGCCCGCCGAGCACGAAGAACCCCGCCAGCCGCACCGGCAACCCGCGCGGCAGCCGGCCGCGTACCCAGAACCAGACCAGCGGGAGGAAGAAGACCACCCCGATCAGCCGGCCCCATAACCGATGCACCCATTCCAGCCAGAAGATGCGCTGGAATCCCGCCAGTCCGAAGCCGTCGTTGACCAACTTGTATTGCGGGATCTTCTGGTAGAGCCGGTACAGGCTTTCCCAGTCGGCATGATTGAGCGGCGGCAGCACGCCGGTGACCGGCGCCCATTCCATGATGGCGAGGCCCGAGCCGGTGAGCCGGGTCAGGCCGCCGAGGATGACCATCACCCAGATCATCCCGCACACCAAGAACAGCCAGAGCGCGACCGCGCCGCGATGGGCGCCGCGCTCTTGCGGGGGCAGGTCGGGGAATCCGCCGACGTCGAAGGGCATCGCCGGCTTATACGACGCCGCGGGTGCGTCCGGCCACTCCCGCTCGCACCCGCGCCTGCCTATCTCCCCCTGCCGGTGGAGCAGCGAGAGCGCCGGCAGCCCCGGTTGCGTCAGTGCAGGCGCAGCAGCGCCGGATGGCGGAACGCGCTGTGCCGCAGCGGCGCCGCAGCGGCGACCCGGACCGAATGCACCGGCCCATCCAGCTCGCGCCGCCAGAACGCGAGGAACCGGCGCAGCACCGGAAATTCCGGCGCCAGGTCGAGCTCCTGCCAGATGAAGCTCTGCAGCAGACCCGGATGGTCCGGCATGCGATAGAGGATTTCGGCGGTCGTCAGGCGGTAGTCCTTGAGCTGAAGTGCGAGGCTCATGGCGATGCGGCTCCATCCGGTTGGTTTCGATCCCGGTGACTGGTTCCCCCCGTCGGGCGCCGATGGGCCCGATGTGCCAGCATGCCACCACCACCCCCGGCCCAGGCAATAAAAAACTATGTGATTCCAAATACTTGGCACTCACGCGCCGAGAGTGCTGCCGGAGGCCTTGACTTGCCCTGGCGGCGCGGCTAGATGCGCTGGCACTCCCCGACCGGGAGTGCTAGCAGCCGGCCCGGCGGCGCGCGGCGGATCCTTCCGCCCGTTCCGGCCCCTTCCGGCTGCCCAGGCATCAACACCCCAGAAACACCCAGGAGCGATCCGAATGAAGTTCCGTCCCCTGCATGACCGGGTCGTGGTCCGGCGCATCGAAGCCGAGGAAAAGACCGCGGGCGGCATCATCATCCCCGACACCGCCAAGGAAAAGCCGCAGGAAGGCGAAGTGATCGCCGCCGGCCCCGGCGCGCGCAACGAGCAGGGCCAGCTGGTCGCGCTCGAAGTGAAGGCCGGCGACCGCATCCTGTTCGGCAAATGGTCGGGCACCGAAGTCAAGATCGACGGCGAAGAGCTGCTGATCATGAAAGAGTCCGACATCATGGGCATCGTGGACGTCACTCTCGCCAAGAAGAAGGCGGCCTGACGCTTTCGCTGCCCAACGCCTGAGATCGATAGAAACACTGAGGAAGAGATACACATGGCTGCCAAGGACGTACGGTTCGGCGGTGACGCCCGCCAGCGGATGCTGCGCGGCGTCGATATCCTGGCCGACGCAGTGAAGGTCACGCTGGGGCCCAAGGGCCGCAACGTGGTTCTGGACAAGAGCTTCGGCGCGCCGCGGATCACCAAGGACGGCGTCACCGTCGCCAAGGAGATCGAGCTGGCCGACAAGTTCGAGAACATGGGCGCGCAGATGGTGCGCGAAGTGGCCTCGAAGA
>JABBNW010000120.1 GCA_019352115.1 Pseudomonadota bacterium | reverse complement strand
TATCCAAGCTGTCCGCGTCAATCAGGACGCGGCGACCTAAGCGCACAGATCGCGGTCCATTTCCGGAAGCAATAAGCTTGTCCATCGTCGGCATACTAACGCCAAGGCGCCTACGCGCCTGCTCTCGGCTAAGAACGGTCATATTATCGTCCTTGGATTGATGTTGCAGAAAATACCGCGCACATGCGCGGATGACTTTCGCCTAGTTTGTAAACTCCTTCGCCATCGTGGGGCACGCTGCATCCCTCTCGGTTTTACGGATGTTGCCGTATGCAGCCTCTCGCCGTGACTACTAAAGCCCTCCACTAGGGCCGCATCACTTCGCCTTCACGCGGTGTTACCCCGCCGGCCTGGCAGTCCTGTCGCCAGTTGCGGCCGAAGCCGCCTTCACCTTAAATAGGGTGCCCCTTGCGAGGTCATCCCAAAGTCAGGAATAAAAAAATCAGATACGCACAAACTGACTGATCTCTGAACGCCTGCACCTATGACACATTCTAAAGATGGTGCCGCCGTGTTTCAAGCGAAAACGTATCGACCGTAATCCCGCCTGTCCGTACCTTCTCTATTCTCCCTATTCATATCACTTTCTGGCGCAGGTTGCAAGCTTATTCAATTGCGGACGAAACGTGTCCTCGTTACGCGGACATCACGCGGCCCGCTGAGCGGCCGATCTCCGCCACTTTCGCCGCGATCAGGCTTCGGCGCGCGCGACGGCGAGTAGCCGGGCCTGCCCGTCTAGCCCGGCCGCGCGCCATGCGCCTCGATCGGCGGGACGATCAGGCTGCCCCCGGTTTGCTCCGCGATCGCTTGGGCGGCCGGCGGCAGTGGCTCCCCCGCGCCAAGCCGGCATTGCACCTGCCCGTCCGGCCCGATGATCGTCCATCGGTCGGGCCAGCGCGGATCGCGGATCGCGCGAAAGATCGGGGCGATCATGCCGCCGCACCCGCGGCCATCGGGACCACGTGCGCCGTCTCGGCCGCCGGGCTGGCACAGAACGCGGCCCACTCGCCCATCAGCCGGCGGCGCTTGTCGAGCGCATCGCCGCGCCTGTATGCGGCTTCGACCTTATCGCGCAACGTGTGCGCCAGCGCGGCCTCGGCAAGCTCGCGGGGGTAATCTGTCGCTTCACCGGCCCAATCTCTGAAACTGGAACGGAACCCGTGCGCGGTAAGCTCCCCTCGGCCCATTCGGCGCAGCACGGCGGTCAAGCTCATATCGGACAGCGGCCTGCCACGCTTGGCACCGCGGAAGATCAGCGCATCGCCGCCGGCTTTCGGATCGCGCAGCAACTCCATGTCGCGTAGCACGGCCAGCGCGGCATCGCTCAATGGTACTCTATGGGGCACGCCAGCCTTCATCCTCGCGCCCGCAAGCGCCCACGTCGCGCCGGCAAGGTCGATCTCGCTCCATGTCGCGCCGCGCACCTCGCCCGACCGGGCCGCCGTCAAGATCGCAAATTCCAACGCCATCGCGCCGATGCCGGGCTTGGCGCGCAGCTTCGCCATGAAGCCGGGCATCTCCGTCCAGGGCAGCGCGGCATGATGCCCCGGCTTCTGCACCTTGGCGCGTGCCGGCAGAAGGTGGTCCAGGCCATCGCGCCACCGGGCCGCGTTCTCCCCCTCGCGCCACCCCATCGCCTTCGCATAGGACAACACGGCCTCGATCCGCCCGCGCAGTCGGGATGCAGTTTCGGGCGCGCGGGACCAGACCGGCCGCAGCGCCCCCAGCACGTCGGCCGTCGTGATCGTGGCGACGTGCAGCTTGCCGAGGGTCGGCAGGGCGTAGGCTTCCAGGGTGCTGCGAATCTGTGCCGCGTGCTTCGCGTTGCGATAGCTCCCCGCGTGCGCGGCAAGCCAAGCCTCGGCCGCCTCCGCGAAGGTCTGCGCCGGCTGCACCTCGGCAACCGCCGCCACAGCCCGCCGGGCTGCGATCGGGTCAACGCCCTGCGCCAGCGTCTTGCGCGCCTCTGCGGCGGCTTCACGGGCGCCTGCAAGCGATACGGCGGGGTAGCTTCCCAAGCCCTGCCATCGGCTCTTTCCCGACACCTTGAAGCGAAACAGCCAGCTTCGTGCGGCCGGCCCCTTGATGGAGAGATACAGCCCCCCGCCGTCGCCATGCACGCCAGGCTTCAGCGCCTTGATCCCAATCGCCGTGAGCTTCCCCACCGAACCCTCCGCCAAGGTGTAGGACGATCAGCCGTCCTACACCCCTACCTACACCTATCGGGGCGATGGGTGGAACCATGAAAAACCGACTATGGTCGGAAACCACTGAAAACGCTTGTTTCTGGCGCCGGGCACAACCGGGGAAAACCGGCTATTTGCGGTAATTCGACGGTCACTCCCTCCGCCAGTTCGGACGAGGCCTGCGAACGCTGGGCGTAGCCGATTTTACGCGTCCCGCCTGGTGCTGGGCGAGACCGCCAGTCCGAGGACCACGAGTGCCGCCTGATTGAGCCCCAGGATGTCCTCATCGTCCAATTTTCCGACGCGCGCGCGCCAACCGTGGTCTTTGGGACAGTGGTAATTCTGTCCACCATCAAACGGCACGCCGCCCGCAGGCCATTGCGCTGGTTCGGCTGCACCGGCAGGCGGACCAGCGGCGCGTCCGTCTCATCCGTTGTGAAGGCGCAGATGGTGATCGAGCCGGTCGCGTCGAAGCTATCGTCCTGAACGATGACGACGGGGCGCGGCCTGCCTGCATGGTCTTTGCCGCCGGCGATAGTCCAGATGTCGCCTCGCCTCATTGATCGCCCCAGCCTGACACTGCGTCGATGAACGCCTGATCGTCGAACGCATGGGAGGGCACGTCCGGCACCCAAATCTGGATCGGGCGCAGACCTTGCGCACGCAACCGTTCGCGATGTTCCCGCACCTTGATGCACGAGGGCTTGGGGCTTGATGCGGTGGCCATGATCGGCCTTCGACCTAGTTTCAATGTAACTTATCGTGGTCCGCCTGGCTTCGCCAGTCCTTTCGCCGGCGGTTGCTGCCGGGACGAACCTTCCCTCTTTCCGGCCCTTTCCTGTCCGCGGTGCGGTGCCGACGGCACTGCCGCCCGACGCAATCGGCCAACGCGACGTGGTGCCGATCGCGCGCCGGCCTCTCGCGGCAGGTGGGTCACCCGCGCCTGAAGGCCGCAGTCGGCCGCGGGGCGGGCGCAGGATGGCGGCGATGCCCGCGGACGGCCGCCGTCACGAACGGCGCGATGCGCGCCGTGCCAGCGGCCTGCAACTCGGCTGCTACCGGGACAGCGCCCGTCCGTGGTAGCGCCGCCCGCCGGTCCAGGCCCAGATCAGCACGAGGACAGCCCCCAGCAGCGCGTTGATGCCGAGCGCCACCAGCGCCAGGCGATAGTTGTGCGTGTCCTGAATGATCACGCCGACCATCCAGGGCGCGAAGAATCCGCTGAGGCTGCCCAGCGTGCTGACCCAGGCGATGCCGGCCGCCGCGGATCTCTCGGCGAAGGCCTCGGTCACCATCGCGAGCCACGGGCCTTTCAGCCCGAAGATCCCGACCGCCGACAGGCAGATACTGAGAAGCTGGATCAGCGGGGATTGGGCGCGGGCGGCGATGGCCAGGCCGAGGAAACCGACGAACGCGGCGATCGCCGTGTTCCACGCACGCTCGTGCAGCCGGTCCGAGATATTCGCCCACCACACCACGGCGAAGCATCCCGCGAGGAAGGGCAGCGCGGAGACGAAGCCGGTTTCGGTGTTGCTGAGCCCGAACGTCTTCACGACCTGCGGCATCCAGAAGCTCAGGCCATAGCTCGGCACGCCGGTCAGGAAAAAAATCCCCGACAGCACCAGCACACGCACATCGAACAGCATTCTGAGGGCGCCCTTGTGCCCGCTTTCCGGATGAGCGCGCCGCTCCTGCTCCAGCGTGGTCTCAAGCCATTCCTTCTGCGCGCGCGACAGCCAGGTGGCCTGCGATGGCCGATCCGTCAGGAGTGCAAGGACAAGGATGCCGAGCACGATGGCCGGCAGCGCCTCCAGAATGAACAGCCATTGCCAGCCCCGCATGCCGAGCACGCCGTTCATGCCGAGCAGCATGCCGGAGACAGGCGAGCCGACGACGCTTGCCAGCGGAATGCCCAGCGCGAACAGTCCGATATAGCGGCCGCGTTGGCGGCGCGGAATCCAGTAGGTCAGATAGAGGATCACGCCCGGGAACAATCCGGCTTCGGCGGCACCGAGCAGGAAGCGGACAATGTAGAAACTCAGCGGGCCCCTTACGAACACCATCGAGCAGCCGATGATGCCCCAGCTGATCATGATGCGGGCAAGCCATTTGCGTGCACCGAAGCGCTCGAGTGCCAGATTGCTCGGCAGCTCGAACACGGCATACCCGACCGAGGCGAGACCGGCGCCGTAGCCGAACATCGCTGCGGTCAGGCCGAGATCCTTGTTCGCGGTGAGCGCCGCCACACCGACGTTGACACGGTCGAGATAGGAGACGATGAAGGCGAGCGCGAGAATCGGAATGCAGCGATTGCGCACGATGCGCAGGGTCGAAGCCTCCATGCTTTCGGTAACGGCGCTGCCGATCGCGTCATCAGACATATTCACTCCCCCTGGCCATCCGGTTGGAATTGGCACTGTTATGCGACATCTGCTTCGGGCGGAAAACCACGCGGAGGACGCTGCGTCAACGGAACGCCCAGCCGCGCCAGTATGATCGCCCGCCTGCATTTTGGTCGGGCCTAACGCGTGCGCGATGAACAAGGATGACCTCGGGCCATATACGCCCGTATCGAAGCTCTCACAACAGAGTCCGCCAGCCGGGAATCTGCGACTATGCGGCGGGCGCGGATCGGGGTCGTGGCGACCGGGGTCACTTGACAAGCCGCATCCTGGTGCGATGGAGTGCCGCTGTCGTTTGGCATTGTGTCGCCGTGAGGCTCGGGGAAGGTCAGATCATGCACGAAGCTCCCATGGTCGATTGCCACGCCCATGTCTGGACGCAGGACATGCCGTTCATCGACAATCCGCGCCATACTCCGGATTATGATTTTACTGCCGAGCAATATCTCGCGCAACTCGACGAGCACGGCGTGCAGTTCGCGGTTCTCGCCGGGGCAAGCCTGTTCGGCGACTATAACGACTACATGATCGACGTGCTGCGCAAGTACAAAAGGCTGCGCGGTACGGTCATCCTCAATCCATCGGTCGAGCGTGACGTACTCACGGGCATGAAGGCGGATGGCGTCGTCGGCGTGCGTTTGATGTTTCGCGGCCTCAAGACGCTGCCCGATATCACCACGTACGAGTATCGGCGGCTGTTCCGTCGCGTGCGTGACCTCGATTGGCATGTGCATCTGCACACCGAAGGCCCGCGCCTGCCGCCGCTGATCGAATTGCTCGAGAGTACGGGCGTCAAGCTGGTAATCGATCATTTCGGCACGCCGGATGCGGAGAAGGGCATCGCCTGCGCAGGCTTCCAGCGCATGCTCCGCTCGATCGAGCGTGGCCGTACCTGGGTGAAGATTTCGGCGGGCTATCGTATCGGCCCGGACCAGGCGGCGACCTATGCGCGTGAGTTGCTGCGCACCGTCGGACCGGACCGGCTGCTTTGGGCGAGCGACTCGCCCTTCGCGAGCTTCGAAACCAAGGTGAAATATCAGGACACCATCGACGCCCTGTACGATTGGGTGCCGGATGCCGCCACGCGCCGCAAGATCACGGCCGAGAACCCGATCGCGTTGTATTTCTCCTGATCGCCCGTTCAATGCCGCGCTGCTTTCGCCCTCGGACGTGGCGGCGCTGCGCCGCGGATGCGATATGAGGACTTCCTCTAGCCGGGGGGGACACTCCAGGGAGCGCGTCGCCGCGCTTGTCGAGGCCGGGCCGCTGATGCGGCTTTGATGATCCCGGTCGGGGCGATCGTCCGTTGGCACATGGCGCGAACCCAGCCGACCAAGCACGAGCGGTTCCTGTCTGTGATCCCGACCGCTGGTAGTTCTTCATGGTGAACACACGCGACCTCTGACGCGCGAGCGTGGACCTGCCAATGGCGGATGCCCGCGGCGGTCTCGATCATGACACCTTCCGGGAATTGGGCGCCGTGATCGAGATGCCAGACGCGGAGCTTGCCGCCATGCGCGATGACGGCCGAGCGAAATGCACGCGCGATGATCCAGACGGCAATCGCGGTGGCGCTGGCCGGCGCCCCCTGATCCAGCCGGTGGGGTGAAAATGGGGCCGCTCGGGAGACCGGCCGGCCCTATATTTCACATGAGCTTTAGACCAGGTCGGGCAAAACAGAACGGATCAACCTCCGGAATCCGCCGGCCACGGGGTGCGTCGGCGATCAATCGCCGCCATCGTTCGGACAGCGGCGAAGGCGGGCGGTACGGACGGCGCATTTATCGCCGATGTTTCCTTCCTCGGCCAACATTGGCATTGGCGACGGAACGAGGACGCGGCGCCAGATTGCTCCGAAAAAGCACCACCACCCCGCTACAGGCTCGAGACCTCGTCCGTGGGACCTGACTGGGCACGCCAGGGGGCCTGGGCAGTTACCTCGAACCCGACTATGCGCGCTGGCGCGACGTATGCAGCGCCAAACCCTGGGCATCGCTTGAACCGACCTGTAATCAGTTCGGCTCAAGCAGCCTTTCGTTTCCCCGACCCGGCCGCCCTGTCGGCTGAGCATGACCGTATGGAGCCTTGAATGACCCCTCCCGAGCGTCTGCACGACCTGCTGGCCGCGCCTGGCTTCATCGTCATGCCCGCCGTCTGGGACGGGCTGAGCGCCAAGCTCGCCGCCAAGGCCGGGTTTCGCACCGCCTTCCTGTCCGGCTCCTGTGTTGCCGCGGCGCGACTGGGGGGCCCCGATCTCGATCTGATCTCGTGTCCGGAAATGCTCGACTCGCTCGCCATGGTGCGCGGTGCGGCACCTGACACGCTGGTGCTTGCCGACGGTGATCACGGCTACGGCAATGCGATGAACGTGCAGCGCACCGTGCGCGCCTATGGGCGCGCCGGCGCGGCGGCGATCCTGATCGAGGACAAGGTCACCCCTCGCGCGCTGACCTCGGCCGGCAAGCCCTGCCTGTCGCGGGAGGAGGCAGGCATGAAGGTCCGTGCGGCGGTGCAAGCGGCCAAGGAGTCGGGCATGCTGGTGATGGCGCGCACCGATTGCCGTCCGACGCTCGGCCTCGACGAGGCCCTGGCGCGGGTCGAGATGTTCGTGACCGAAGGCGCCGATATCCTCTTCCTCGACTCTCCGGCCGACGAGGCCGAAATCCGCCGCGCGGTGGCGGCGGCGCAGGGCCGGCCGTCCTTCGCGGTACTCTCGCCCGGCGCCCCGCGCGAGACGCCGACACAGATCCGCGCGGCGGAGCTGGGGTTGAAGATCGGCACCTATCCCACCGGGCTGCTGTCGCCGGTTGCCGCCGCCATGCAGGCGGGGCTGGCCGCGCTGGCGGCAGGTCGGGCGGAGGCGGATTCGGCCCTGGCGCCGGCCGCGTTGCGGGCGGTGCTGGGCTACGCCGACTACGAGGCGGCGGCAAAGCCCTTCACCCTGCCGGGCTAAGCCGTCGCCGGGTGTGCCGCGCGGGCGCCCTGTCCCGCAATGACGCTACGGGGTGCACCGTCGCCGCACAGGCTACCGCGGCGGTGCAGCCCGTGCGCTTACGAAGGCGAGGAACTGCGCGTCGTTCAGCCGCGCGAAGACGAGCTCTGACGCAATCATTTTGAGCAACGAGCCGCAGATGCCGGAATGAATCGCCGGGCCCCCAACAGGCGATAGCACGGTGCACAAATGGCCCACGTTGCAAACGCCAGGGCACGGAGGTCTGCCGCGAATGGACCCAGCCAGCCGGATGCGGTACCTATGACAGCCCTGCACCTGGCAGGGACGTACAAGCTGCGCCAGCAGAAGTCATAACGACAGGGACAACGTCATGGACTCGTCAACAATTCTTGGCACCGGCGACTTCCGCTACCGTCTGATCCCCGATTGGGCTCGCCTGCCGGACGGCTGGGACTTCCATGAAGTCGCCGCTGTCGCCGTCGACTCCCGCGACCAGGTCTACGTATTCAGCCGGAGCGCGCATCCGGTCACCGTGTTCGACCGCGACGGCAACTTTCTGCGCTCCTGGGGTGAGGGCGTATTCAAGCGCCCGCACGGCCTCAGCATGGCGCCCGACGATACGATCTTCTGCACCGACGACGGCGATCATTGCGTCCGCCGGTGCACGCCCGAAGGCAAGATCCTTCTGACCCTCGGCACGCCCGGCAAGCCGCAGCCCTATATGGGTGGCGCGCCGTTCTGCCAGTGCACCCATACAGCGCTGGCGCCGAACGGCGACATCTACGTGTCCGACGGCTACGGCAACGCCCGTGTGCACAGATACGCGCCCGATGGCCGCCTGATCATGTCCTGGGGCACGTCGGGCGTCGGCCAGGGCGAGTTCAACCTGCCGCACAACATCTGCTGCGACGAGGATGGCTGGGTCTATGTCGCCGACCGCGAGAACCATCGCGTGCAGATATTCGACGGCAACGGCAAATATGCAACCGAGTGGCGCAACCTGCACCGCCCCAGTGCGCTGTTCCTGCCGAAGGGTCGTTGTCCCTACTGCTACATCGGCGAATGCGGTCCCACCTTCGGCTTCAGCCGAAGCGCGTCGAATCTCGGCCCGCGCGTCTCCGTCGTCAGCCGGCAGGACGGCACGATCCTCGCTCGACTGGGCGACCGCACGCCGGCGAACTTCCCCGGGCCGTTCACCTCGCCGCACGGTATCGCGGCTGATTCGCACGGCGACATCTACGTGGGCGAGGTCGCCAGGACCGGCTGGGGCAACCTGTTCCCTGGCGTGACGCCAGAAAAACCAAGACCTGTACTGCAGAAATTGGTAAAGCTGACATGATGGGCTGGATCGAGACTTACCGCGGCGCGGTGCCTCCCTGGCAGTGCGATATGACCGAGCATTTCACCATTGCCTACTACTTCGACCGGCTGGAGGAGGCGGTGGCAAACCTCGCCGATGCGCTCAGCCTCGGCGATCTGCCACGCCGCGAGGATGTGTCGCGCCGGATCAACGCCCGTTTCGTGCGCGAGTTGCGCGAAGGCGCCAGCTTCCATGTCGAGAGCGCAGCGCTCGCCGTCGGTGATGGGCTGCGACTGGGCCACCGCTTTGTAGATTCGGCCAATGGTGAGGTGGTCACGTGGTTCGACGAGCACTGGGACCTGTCCGGCGCGCCCTTGACGCCGCAGCAGCGTAGTACCGTTGCGGCGCAGCTGGCGGACTGGAACGGGCCCGATGCGGAACAACGCGGCGAGCCCGTCGGCACCGCCGGCTTCATTCCCACCGCGCGCGGAAGGGTCAAACGCCTTGACGTCGATGCGTTCGGTCATTTCGCGCTCGGCGCCATCGTGCATCGCTTCTCCGGTGCGTCGGGGCAGCTTGGCGCCGCGATCGGCATGGACGCGGCGTTCCTGCAACAACAGCGGCGCGGCTTTTCCACCTTCGAGCTGATCCTGCACCTGTCCGGCGCGTTGCCGCTCGACGCGTCCTATCTCGTGGCGACCGGCATCGCCTACCTCGGCAACTCGTCGCTGCGCATGGTTCATCGCATGACCGATGCATCCACCGGCGCGGAAGTCGCGCGGCTCAGCCAGTACGGCGTCAACCTTGATCTCGACGCGCGTCGTCCCGCGCGTTGGCCCGACGCGTTGCGCAGCCGGGCAGAGGCGCTGGTGGTTCCGGTCGGCTGAGACCCCAGATCGATAACGTTGCGGTCCGATTCGGCGGGCTGGTCGCAGTCGATGCGGTCAGCCTGCGCCTGGCCGCCGGCGAGCGGCATGCGGTGATCGGCCCCAACGGCGCCGGCAAGACGACCCTGTTCAACGGCGCGCAGCGCCAGCTCGAACTCGCCCTCGCGCTGGTCGGCGCGCCGCGGCTGCTGCTGCTGGACGAGCCGGCGGCGGGGCTGTCGCCTACGGAACGCAGCCTGCTCGCGCAGATCATCGCCGGCCTGCCGCGCAGCCTGACGGTGCTGATGATCGAGCACGACATGGACCTCGTGCTGTCGCTGGTCGATCGCATTACCTGCCTCGACAGCGGGCCGACGATCGCGGCCGGCACGCCGGAATCGGTCCGCACCGATCCGGACGTCCGCCGCGTCTATCTGGGCACGCCCCATGTCCGCCCCTGAACACCCCTCGGGGCTGGAGGTGCAGGCGCTGGAAGCCGGTTACGGGGCCGCCCAGGTGCTGCGCGGGGCCAGCCTGCATGTCGGCCACGGGGAGGTGGTGGCGTTGCTCGGGCGCAACGGCATGGGCAAGACGACCCTGGTACGGAGCGTCATGGGCCTGCGCCCGCCCGAGCCGCGCGCCGGTGCGGTGCGCTGGGACGGCACCGATCTGCTTGGCCTGCCGCCGCACCGGATCGCGCGCCTCGGCGTGTCGATCGTGCCGCAGGGGCGGCGACTGCTCCCCTCTCTCACGGTCATGGAGCACCTGACCAGCCTGAAACCGGCGCGGGTGCGCACCGGCTGGACCGTGGCCCGGGTGCTGGAGTTGTTCCCGCGGCTGGCCGAGCGGCGCAGCCACCGCGGCGGCGAGTTGTCGGGCGGCGAGCGCCAGATGCTGGCGATCGGGCGCGCCCTGATGACCGACCCGCGCCTGCTGCTGATGGACGAGCCGACCGAAGGCCTGGCGCCGGTCATGGTCCAGCACGTCTGCACGATCATCGCCGAACTGCGCAGCGCCGGCCTCGGCGTGCTGCTGGTCGAGCAGAATCTGTTCAGCGCCCTCGCCGTTGCCGATCGGGTCTATGTCATGGACACCGGGCGGATCGTGCACGAGCAGCCGGCAGCAACCGTGCAGCTGGAGGCTATGCTGCGATTCCTCGCGGTACGCTGAGGGCCGGGAGATGCAACGACTCTAAAAGGCGCGATCGGCGGCGAGCAATCCAGCCGCAACTGGGGCGGGTGCCGCCAGATGGCCGCGACCCGGCCGAGATCCCGCTGAGCGTCGCAAGCGTGCGGCTGTGGGAGGGCATGAACCACCGGGTAATTCCGGCGGCACGTTCACCGACGTCTGCCTGTTCGACGAACAGAGCGGACTGGTCGCCATGTGGAACGTCTCCTCCACGCCGGACGATCCCTCGGGGGGGGGATCGCGCAGGGGGTGGAGGAGGTGTCGCGCATGTCGGCACCGTCCCGGCCGAGATCGGCTACCTCGGCGGCTGGCGTCTCCCGGCCCGCCTGACTACCATTCCAACAAGGCCCCCCGGTCGGGGCCAGGCCATTTGGAGAGACGGACTTGGAAACCTTCGACTATGTCATCGTCGGCGCCGGATCGGCCGGCAGCATCGTCGCGAACCGATTGAGTGAAGATGCGAATGTGAAGGTCTGCTTGCTGGAGGCAGGCGGGTCCGATTGGAATCCTTTCATCCATATTCCGGCCGGCTTCATGAAGACGTTCTACGATGCCAGCGTGAACTGGAAATACGAGATGGAGGAAAGCGCGTGGACCGGCGGGCGTCGCATCTATGCGCCGAGGGGGAAGACGCTTGGCGGGTCCAGCTCGATCAACGGGCACGTCTATAACCGTGGGCAGAGCCTGGATTTCGACACCTGGGCCCAGTTCGGCAATCGCGGCTGGGGATACGCCGATGTGCTGCCCTATTTCCGCCGCACGGAGCAGCGGATCGGGCCGGGCGACGCGACCTATCGCGGGCGCGAGGGCCTGGTGCGGATCACCGATCTCGGATGGCGCCATCCGCTGTGCGACGCCTTCATCGAGGGCTGCGTCCAGCACGGCATCCCGCGCAATCCGGACTATAACGGGGCGAAGCAGGAGGGCGTCTCCTATGTGCAGCGCACCACCTATAACGGCCGGCGGGTGAGCACGGCGGTCGCCTATCTGCGCCCCGCCATGAAGCGCCCGAACCTGAGAGTGATCACCAGGGCGCATGCCACCGGCATCATTCTCGAAGGCAAGACCGCCGTCGGGATCCGCTACCGGCACGGCGGGCGCAACGGCGTCGACACCGAGGTTCGTGCCGCGCGCGAAGTCATCCTGTCCGGGGGCACGTTCAATTCGCCGCAACTGCTGCAGCTCTCCGGGATCGGGCCCGCGGACCTGCTGCAAGCGCACGGGATCGAGGTGCGCCATGCCCTGCCCGGCGTCGGCGAGAACCTGCGCGATCATTACGCACCCCGCCTGGTTGCGCGGGTGAAGAACATCTCGACGATCAACGAGAAGGTGCGCGGGCTCAGCCTGGCCTGGGAAGTGCTGAAGTGGCTGACAACCCGCAAGGGCATCCTGTCGCTGAACCCGACCCTGGTCTATTGCTTCTGGCATTCGAACGAGGCCGCCATGAGCTCGGACATTCAGATGACCTTCACGCCCGCGAGCTACGCCGAGGGCGTGCAAGGCCAGCTTGAGCGCGAGCCTGCGATGACGATGGCCGCCTGGCAGCAGCGGCCGGACAGCAAGGGCTACGTTCGGATCCGTTCCAGCAGCCCCTTCGAACAGCCCGCGATCCAGCCCAACTATCTTGCCGAGGAAGGCGATCGCCGCGTCCTCCTGGCGGCGATGAAGCTGGCGCGCAGGCTGCTCGCCTCCGATCCGCTGAAGCCGTACTACGAGCGGGAGGACGTTCCGGGGCCGCAGGTGCAGACCGACGACGAGCTTCTGGCCGTCGCGAAGCAGCGCGGCACGACGACCTTCCATCCGATGGGGACCTGCAAGATGGGGCCGGTCTCCGGCCCGTTGGCGGTGGTCGACGATGCGCTGCGTGTGCACGGGCTAGATCGGCTGCGGGTGATCGACGCCTCGATCATGCCGACGATGCTGTCGGCGAACCTCAATGCCGCGACGATGATGATCGGCGAGAAGGGGGCGGACCTGGTGCGTGGAAGAGGGCCGCTGCCGAGTGCCGAAGTCTAGAGCGCCGGAGTTCGGGCTGGGCGCTATCGCCATCTGACCCGGGCCCGCCCCGCCTCCAACCGGAGCCAGAGTCCGCCGGGCCGCGGTGGTAGCTCCGTGCTGTTCGCCGCCGCCCGTCCGCCGCGCGAGCCGCCCTACCGGGAGGTCGGGGGCGGCCCTCGGGGGCGATTTCGGGGGAATAGCGTGGGGCGGGCCGCAGTGCCCAGCCCGGCGCGGGCAGAAACCTATTGATTTTCTTGGTGAGCCCGGTGGGACTCGAACCCACGACCCCAAGATTAAAAGTC
>JABBNW010000119.1 GCA_019352115.1 Pseudomonadota bacterium | reverse complement strand
CCCCAACCCCTCCCGCAAGGGGAGGGGAGAAGAGGGTGCGCGGCATCCCGGACCACGACTTGATTTCTGCCCGGGCCGCGCCCTAGTTCGTGCCACCGGCAGGCGGCATCCGGCGTCGGATCGCCCTCCGTCCAGGCCGCTTGCCGCCCCTATCACCGCACGGTCCCCCGGACGGTCCATGGATCCGCTCAGGCTGTTTCACCCCGCCGTCGCCGCCTGGTTCGCCGGGCGCTTCGCCGCGCCTACGCCGGCGCAGGCGGAGGCATGGACTGCGATCCAGGCCGGACGGCACACCCTGGTCGCCGCGCCCACCGGGTCCGGCAAGACGCTTGCCGCATTCCTCGCCGCGATCGACGCGCTGGTGCGCCAGGGCGTGCACGCGCCGCTCGCCGACGAAACCCAGGTGCTGTACGTCTCGCCGCTGAAGGCCTTATCCAACGACATCCAGCGCAATCTGGAAGCCCCGCTCGCCGGCATCCGGGCCGAATTGCGCGCGCGCGGCCTGCCCGACGTCGACATCCGCACCTGGGTCCGCACCGGCGACACCCCGCAGGCCGAGCGCAACCGGATGCGCCGCCGCCCGCCGCATGTTCTCGTGACCACACCGGAATCGCTCTACATCCTGCTTGGCTCCGCCTCCGGCCGCGCCATGCTGGCAACGATCCGCACGGTGATCGTGGACGAGATCCACGCCGTCGCGCCGAGCAAGCGCGGCAGCCACCTCGCCCTGTCGCTCGAACGCCTGGCCGCGCTGTGCGGGGCGCCGTTGCAGCGGATCGGGCTGTCCGCGACGCAGAACCCGATCGCAGCGATCGCGCATTTCCTGGTCGGCGCCGACGCGGACGGCGCGCCGACCGCGATCGTGGATGCCGGCCACCAGCGCCCGCGCGACCTCGCGCTGGACGTGCCGGGCCAGCCGCTGGAAGCGGTGATGTCGGCGGAAGTCTGGGAACAGGTCTACGACCGCCTGGTGACGCTGATCGCGGCGCATCGCACCACCCTCGTGTTCGTCAACACAAGGCGGATGGCCGAGCGGGTGGCGCGGCAGTTGTCGGACCGGCTGGGGCAGGCGGCGGTGACCGCGCATCACGGCAGCATGGCGAAGGAGCAGCGGCTGGCGGCGGAGCAGAAGCTGAAATCCGGCGCGCTGCGCGCGCTGGTGGCGACGGCGTCGTTAGAACTCGGCATCGACATCGGCGATGTCGATCTGGTCTGCCAGATCGGGGCGCCGCGCTCGATCGCGAGCTTCCTGCAACGGATCGGCCGCTCCGGCCACGCCATCGGCGGCACGCCGAAGGGGCGGCTCTTTCCGCTCTCGCGCGACGAGCTGGGCGAATGCGTCGCCTTGCTCGACGGCGTGCGCCGCGGCGAGCTCGATCTGCTGGCGATGCCGGAGCAGCCGCTCGATGTGCTGGCGCAGCAGATCGTGGCGGAAGTCGCAGCACAGGACTGGCCGGAGGAAGCGCTGTTCGACCGCTTCCGCCGCGCCTGGCCGTATCGCGCCCTGACGCGGACCGACTTCACCGCCGTGCTGCGCATGCTGGCCGAGGGCTTCGCCACCAGCCGCGGCCGGCGCGGCGCGCTGATCCATCACGACAGCATCAACCACATCCTCCGCGGCCGGCGCGGCGCGCGACTGACGGCGCTGACCTCCGGCGGCACCATCCCCGATACCGCCGACTACCAGGTGGTGCTGGAGCCGGAAAGCCTCGTGATCGGCAGTGTCAACGAGGATTTCGCGGTCGAAAGCCTGGCCGGCGACGTGTTCCAGCTCGGCAATACCGGCTATCGCATCCGTCGCGTCGAGCGCGGCATCGTGCGGGTGGAGGACGCGCAGGGCCAGCCACCCAGCATCCCGTTCTGGCTCGGCGAGGCGCCGGCGCGCAGCGACGCCCTGTCGCACGCGCTCTCGCGCCTGCGCAGCGCGATCGCCGCGCGGCTGCGGGTCGATCCGAGCGGGGCCGGCGCACAGGACTGGCTGACCGGGGAACTCGGCATCGCCGCGCCGGCCGCGGACCAACTGGTCGCGCATCTGGCCGCCGCGCACGCCGCGCTCGGCTGCCTGCCGACCCAGGATGTGCTGGTGCTGGAACGGTTCTTCGACGAAGCCGGCGGCATGCAGCTCGTCATCCATTCCCCGTTCGGCAGCCGGATCAACCGCGCCTTCGGCCTCGCCCTGCGCAAGCGCTTCTGCCGCAAGTTCAATTTCGAACTCCAGGCGGCGGCGACCGAGGACAACATCGTGCTGTCGCTCACCGCGACGCATAGTTTCGAACTCGCCGAGGTCGCCGGCTACCTGCGCGCCGCCACCGTGCGGCCCTTGCTCGTGCAGGCGCTGCTGGACGCGCCGATGTTCGCCACCCGCTGGCGCTGGGTCGCCGGCGTCGCGCTCGCGCTGCCGCGCTTCCGCGGCGGACGCAAGGTCGCGCCGCAGATCGCGCGCATGGAGGCGGAAGATCTGGTCGCCGCCGTATTCCCCGACCAGCTCGCCTGCGCGGAAAACCTGGTGGGTGAGCGCGAAATCCCCGACCATCCGCTGATCCGCCAGACCATCGGCGATTGCCTGCACGAGGCGATGGACATCGCCGGTCTGGAACGCGTGCTGGCCCGGATCGAGTCCGGCGCGATCCGGGTGGTGGCCTGCGACCTGACCGAGCCCTCCCCGCTCGCGCGCGAAGTGCTGTCGGCCCGGCCCTACGCCTTCCTCGACGGCGCGCCGCTGGAGGAACGCCGCACGCAGGCGGTGATGGGCCGACGCTGGCTGGCGCCGGAGACCGCGGCAGACCTCGGCCGGCTCGATCCCGACGCGATCGCGCGGGTGCGGAGCGAAGCCTGGCCCGACGCCGCCAATGCCGAGGAATTGCACGACTCGCTGCTCTGGCTCGGCTGCCTGAGTGCGGAGGAAGTGCAGGCGCAGCCCGACTGGGCCGGCTGGCTGGGAACCCTGGCGCAGGCCAGCCGGGTGGCGCGGATAGAAACCCAGACAGCGACGTTCTGGGTCGCCGCCGAGCGCCTGGGCCAATTTCGTGCGGTCTGGCCGGACGCACCGGCGCATCCGCCGCCGGCACCGCAGCCGATCATCCTGCCGCCGGACGCGGCGCCGCGCGCCTGGTCGGCCGACGAAGCCCTGGTCGAAATCCTGCGCGGCCGGCTGGAAGGCCTCGGCCCCGTCACGCCGGCCGCCCTCGCCGCCCCGCTCGGGCTGGAGCCGGCGGAGATTGCCACGGCCCTGGCGGCGTTGGAGGTCGAAGGCTTCGCCCTGCGCGGCCGCTACACCGCCGGGACCAACGCGGAGGAATGGTGCGACCGCCGGCTGCTCGCCCGCATCCATCACCACACCGTCCGTCGCCTGCGCGCGGAGATCGAACCGGTGGCGGCGCGCGACTTCCTGCGCTTCCTGTTCGCCTGGCAACACGTGACGCCCGAAGAACGCCAGGAAGGCCCCGACGCGGTCGCCACCGCGGTCGCGCTGCTCGAAGGCTTCGAGGCCCCGGCCAACGCCTGGGAGACCGAGTTGCTGCCGGCCCGGGTCGCCGACTACGAACCGGCGTGGCTCGACGATCATTGCCTGGCCGGGCGCATCGCCTGGGCGCGGCTGACCCCGTCCGCCGCCGCCGGCCGCGAGCGCGCCGCGAGCCCGGTGCGCTCCACTCCGATCGCCCTGCTGGCACGCCGCCACGCGCCGTTCTGGACCCAGTTGGCCGCCAGCGCAGAGCCGGCGCATGCCCCGGGACCAAAAGGCCAGGCGGTGCTCGCGGTGTTGCAGGCCCAGGGGGCGTCGTTCTTCGACGAGCTGGTGGAAGCGACCGGCCTTTTGCGCAGCCAGGCCGAGGACGCGCTCGGCGAACTGGTCGCGCTCGGGCTCGTGAGTTCGGACAGTTTCGGCGGACTGCGCGCGCTGCTGGTGCCGTCCGACCGGCGCAAGGCGTCGGGCGGGTTCGGGCGCCGCCGCCGTGCCCTAAGCTTCGGCATGGAGGACGCCGGCCGCTGGACCCTGACCCGCCGTCCGGCGGCCGAGTTTCCCGCCACGACGCCGGCCGCCGCGACACCGGCCGTGGAGCATGTGGCGCAGACCTTGCTGCGCCGCTACGGCGTCGTGTTCTGGCGCCTGCTGGCGCGCGAGGCCGCCTGGCTGCCGCCCTGGCGCGACCTGCTGCGCGTCTATCGCCGGTTGGAAGCGCGCGGTGAGATCCGCGGCGGACGGTTCGTCGCCGGCTTCTCGGGCGAGCAATACGCGCTGCCGGAAGCAATCGGGCTACTGCGTGAGCAGCGCCGGCGCCCGGCCTCGGGCGCCTTCGTGTCGCTGTCGGCGGCCGATCCGCTCAACCTCGGCGGCATCCTGACGCCGGGACCGCGCGTGCCGGCGCTGACCGGCAACCGGGTGCTGTTCCGCGACGGGCTGCCGATCGCCTGGCTCGCCGGCGGGGAGGTGCGATTCGCCGGCGCGCCCGATGCGGCCACGCAATGGGAGGCGCGCAAGCACCTGCTGCGTTCCCCCGCGCCGGCGCAGTTGGCCGATCTCGCTTGAACTGCGCCGCGACGCGACGCCGGGCCTGAACTGCGCCGCGACGCGACGCGGAACCTGAAGTGCGCCGCGACGCGACGCGGGGCCTGAAGTGCGCCGCGACGCGACGCGGGGCCTGACCCGCGCCGCACCGCCGGCCGGACGGTCAACCTGCTCGGCGGGTTGCCTCGTCCGGGTGGCGCGCGTTGCTCCGCGCGTGGCCGAACATGCCCAGCATTTCCTCGCAGAACGCCGGCAGGTCATCGGGCTTGCGCGACGTGACCAGGGTGCCGTCGCGCACCACCGCGCGGTCCTCCCACACGGCGCCGGCGTTGCGGAGGTCCGTCTGCAACGACGGCCAGGAGGTCATCTTGCGGCCGCGCACCCCGTCGGCCTCGATCAGCGTCCAGGGGCCATGGCAGATCGAGGCGATCGGCTTGCCCGCCGTCACGAAGTGACGGACGAAAGCGACCGCCTTCGGTTCCGTGCGCAACCGGTCCGGGTTTGCAACGCCACCCGGCAGCAGAAGCGCCGCGAACGCGTCGGCGGAAACGTCCGCAAGCGCTTCGTCCACCTGCAACTTGTCGCCTTTCTCGTCGTGGTTCATGCCCTGGATCTCGCCACGGGCGAGCCCAACCACGACGACCTTGGCCCCGGCCGCGCGCAGCGCCCGCACGGGTTCGGTCAATTCCACCTGCTCGACGCCATCAGTCGCCAGCACGGCAACCGTCATGCCCTTAATATCGACCTGTGCCATTCAAGATCTCCTTTCTCTTCGATCACGCCGCGACCTGGGAACGCCGCGCGTCCCGGTCAACCGCCCCCGGCGCACAACCGAGTGCGATCGCCCGCGGTCCACAGGCGCGGACGCTGGGTGCGGGTCGCATCTGCCGATCCGACCCCGAGCATTGATCGCGGCCGACGCCCCCGCATAGACTTCCCCGCATGGGTCTGCCGGGGCGCACGCGCGAGGATCAATCTGGAACGCCCGCGCCCGACGGCCCCCCAGATGGACCCGCGGCCAGCTTCGCCGGCGCGCTCGTGCTGGCCGGGCTCGCGGGATGGGTGGACGCGATCGGCCTGACCCGGCTGGGCGGCACGTTCCTCTCCTTCATGAGCGGCAACACCACGAGCTTTGCCGCCGCCGCCCTGCACGGCAGCCGCAGCGCCCTGGATCTCGGCCTGGTCATCGTCCTGTTCGTGGGCGGCGTGGTCCTGGGCGAATTCCTGTGCCGGACACCCGGCCAGGATGGCCGTCGCCTGGTGTTGTCGGCGGAGGCGGCGTTGCTCGCCGCCGCCGCCCTGCTCGCCTGGGCCGAGGGCCCGGTCGGGGCGGTGTCGTGGCTGCTGGCGCTGGCAATGGGCACGCAGAACGCCTCGATCCACCGGGCCGGGGGGATCAGCGTGAGCCTCACCTACGTGACCGGCACCCTGGTCCACATCGGCGCCGCCGTGGCGCGGGCCTTGCGGGGCGCGGCGCTGGCGGCCGCGGCGCCGTACGTGGCGCTGTGGGCGGCCCTGGCCTGCGGAGCGGGGCTCGGTGCCGCGGCAGCGTCGGTGTCCACGCCGGGCGCCCTCGGGGCGGCCTGCGCCTGCGCCTGCGCGTTCGCGATCAGGGGCTGACGGTGCGCCCGGGGCCGGCGGGGCCTTCCGCGCTCACGGCTCGGCTTCAAGCTTCGCCCGCGCCGCCGCCAGCGCCGCCTCGGCGGCCGCGTCCGGGGGCGGCATGCGCAGATCGAGCCGGTCCAGCGCCTCGATCAAGGCCGCGCTCACGATCAGGCGAGTGAACCATTTGTGGTCCGCCGGCACCACGAACCACGGCGCCCAGGGTGCGGCGGTAGCGGCGATCGCCGCCTGGTAGGCCGCCTGGTAGGCATCCCAGTGGTCGCGCTCCGCCAGATCGGCGGCGCTGAACTTCCAGTGCTTGTCCGGCTCGTCGAGCCGGGCGAGGAAGCGGCGTTTCTGTTCTTCCCGCGACAGGTGCAGGAAGAATTTCAGCACGATCGTGCCCTGGCGGGCCAGGTAGCGCTCGAAACCGGCGATCGCGCGCAGGCGATGGTCCCAGATCTTCTTGCCCACAAGCTCGTGCGGCAGGCGCTGGCCGGCCAGGATTTCGGGGTGGACCCGCACCACCAGCACTTCCTCATAATGGCTGCGGTTGAAGATGCCGATCCGTCCGCGTCCCGGCAGCGCCCGCGTCGAGCGCCAGAGGAAGTCGTGCGCCAGCTCCTCCGGTCCCGGAACCTTGAAGCTGGTGACCTGCACGCCGGCCGGGTTCACGCCCGACATCACGTGTTTGATGGTGCCGTCCTTGCCGGCGGCGTCGATCGCCTGGAACACGCACAGCACCGACCAGCGGTCCTGCGCCGCGAGCTTTTCCTGCAACGCGGCAAGCCGGTCAGTCCCGGCGGCGAGCAGGTGGTGCGCCTGCTCGGGGGTGATGAGATGCCCCGCGGTATCCGCCGGGTCGCGGTCCTTCAGCCGGAAGTCCTTGCCGCGGGTCACCCGGAAGCGGTCGAGCAGCTTGCGCACCTGCTTGCGCGGCAGGTCGAGCGTGTGGGCGACATCTCCCAGGGCATCCATGCGCCGGAGTATGCACGCACGGCGCGCAAAGAGAAACCGCGGCCCGCCGGCGAAGGGGGGGACGCGTACCGCCCCCCCGAGCGGCTCAGGCCGACAGCGCCTGCGGGGCCGTGCGCACCCGCTTCACCAGCAGCTTGTTCAGCGCGTGCACATAGGCGCGCGCCGAGGCGACGATCGTATCGGTATCGGCGCCCTGCCCGTCCACCAGCTTGCCGTTCTCCTCCAGCCGCACCGTGGTCTTGGCCTGGGCATCGGTGCCCTCGGTGACGGCGCCGACCGAGAACAGCACGAGGTTCGCGGTGTGCGGGAACAGCTCATGGATGGCACGGAAGGTCGCATCCACCGGCCCGTCGCCGGTCGAGACCGCCCGTTTGATCACCCCATCGATTTCCAGCTCCAGCTCCGCCCGCTGCGGCACCTTCGACCCGGCATGGATATCGAGCGATACGAAACGGATGCGCTGGTGATCGCGCAGCACCTCGTCGTCGACCAGGGCGACGATGTCCTCGTCGTAGACGACCTTCTTGCGGTCGGCGAGATCCTTGAAGCGGCGGAACGCATCGTTCAACTGGTTGTCGCCGATGGAATAGCCGAGGGTCGCGAGCTTGTCGCGGAACGCGGCGCGGCCGGAGTGCTTGCCCATCACCAGGCTCGATTTGTTCCAGCCCACGCTTTCCGGCGTCATGATCTCGTAGGTCGCGGCGTGCTTCAAAACGCCGTCCTGGTGGATGCCGGCCTCGTGGGCGAAGGCGTTGCGACCGACGATCGCCTTGTTCGGCTGCACGTCGAAGCTGGTGATCGCCGACAGCAGCTTCGAGACTTTCAGGATATTGCGGGTCTCGATGTTGTTGTCGAACGGGATCGCGTCGTGGCGGGTGCGGATCGCCATCACCGCCTCCTCCAACGACGCATTCCCGGCGCGTTCGCCGATGCCGTTGATGGTGGCTTCCACCTGGCGCACGCCGGCGCGGATGGCGGCGATCGTGTTGGCGACGGCCAGTCCCAGGTCGTTGTGGTTGTGGGTGGAGAGGATGATCTTCTCGGTCCCCGGGACCCGCTCGCGCAGCATGGTGAAGATGCGGGTGATATCTTCCGGCAGCGCGTAGCCTACGGTGTCGGGCACGTTGATCGTGGTCGCCCCGGCGCGGATCGCGGCTTCGACGCAGCGGCAGAGGAAATCGGGATCGGTGCGGGTGCCGTCCTCGGCCGACCATTCGACGTCGTCGGTGAACTGGCGCGCCAGGGTGACGCTGTCGGCAACCGCCGCCAGGACCTCGTCCGGTTCCATCCGCAGCTTGTATTTCATGTGCAGGGGGCTGGTCGACAGGAAGCTGTGGATGCGCTTCCTGCGGGCCGGGCGCACGGCCTCCGCGGCACGCAGGATGTCTTCGCGGCCGGAGCGCGCCAGGCCGCAGATCACCGGGCTGTCGTCGCGGATACCGATCGTTTCGGCGATCGCCTTCACGGCCTCGAAATCGCCGGGCGAGGCGATCGGGAAGCCGGCTTCCATCACGTCGATGCCGAGCCCGGTCAGGGCTTCGGCCATGCGCAGCTTCTCGGCAAGGTTCATCGAGAAGCCGGGCGACTGCTCGCCATCGCGCAAGGTGGTGTCGAAGATGATGATACGGTTTTCGTCCAGCTTGCCGAAGCTGGGATGCTCGATACTCATGGGGCCGGTCTCCGGGAATGGGTGCGCACAGGCTGCCAGGGGGTTCCCCTGAGCGAGGCCGGCGGCGCGAAACCTACCCCGGCGGGACGCTCAGGGGCGGGTAAGTCGAAGGAGGAGGGAGATCGGCCGGGTTGCCGGCAGGCGCGCGGAACCGCGCACGAAAGCGCGGGAGGTGCGGCAGGCCATGCGGGCGAACAAACACAGCATGGGAATAGTTTACGCCCCGCCCCGACGGGAGGCAAGAGGCCGGCCCGGGCCGCTTCACCTGCGCCGCTGCAACCGTCAGGCCGGGCCGCGGTTCGCCGCAGCGGGTAAAGCGTGCGCCGCTATGACCCGGCGGAACAGGGCAAGCTGGCCCTCGGTGGTCGCGTCCCAACTGAATTCCTCGGCATAGGCCCGGGTCGCGGCGCGCGCCGGCGCCGCCGCGGCCAGGTCGGCCACGCCGGCGGCGATCGCCGCGGCCGCGCGCGGCACGATCCGCCCGGCTTCGGGGCGTTGCACCACCTCTGGATTGCCCCAGATGTCGCTCGCCACCACCGGCGTGCCGCACGCCATCGATTCCAGCAGGACATTGGCCCAGCCCTCGCGCGACGAGGCCAGCACCAGCACATCCGCCGCGCCATACAGGGCCGGCAGTTCGCCATGCGGCCGGCCACCCAGCAGGCGCACCCGGCCGGCAAGCCCAGGGTGCGCGGCCAGCGCCTCAAGCTTCGCCCGCTCCGGCCCCTCCCCTACGATCAACAAGGACCAGTCGGGCAGGCTCGCCAGCGCCGCGATCACGAGGTCGTGGCCCTTGCGTTCGATCAGGTGGCCGACCGAAATCAAGGTCGGCCCCGCCAGCCCGAGCGCCGCCCGCGCCGCGGCGCGGTCCTGCGGGGGCCGGAACAGCGCCAGGTCCACCCCGTTGCGCAGCACGGTCACCTTCTCCGCCGGCGCACCCAGCCCGACCAGGACTTCCGCCAACGCCGCGCTCACGGCCACCAGCCCCGCGGCCTGCGCGATCGCCCCCTGGATCAGCCGCCGCGGCACGGCATAGCGCGGGATCAGGTTCACGTCGGTGCCGCGCGCGGTGATCACCACGGGCCGGCCCAATGCGGCGCCGAGCCACACCGCCGCCACCCCATCCGGATAGACGTAATGCGCGTCGATCGCATCGAAGGCGACGCCGTCCGCCAGCAGCCGCCGCGCCGCCGGCAGCGCCGCCCGGTACAGCAGCCAGGGCGCCACGCTCATGCCGACCCGGGGGATCACCGCAAACCGCGGATGATGCACCGCGATACCGTGCCGTGTTTCCGCACGGGGCGCCCGCGCGAAGGCCGCCCAGGCGCCGAACCGCGGCGCGGTGGAGGGAAACCAGGGCACCGGCGCCAGCACGGTGCTGCGCGCCGCCCCGCTGGCCAGCAGGTGGCGCAGCCGGTTCTCCACGAACACCCCGTGCGTCGGTTGCGCGGCGTTCGGATAGAGGCTCGAGAAGGTGAGCAGCCGGACCGGGGCGCTCACGATCCCTTGGCGGCCCCTTTGCCCAGCTTGTCCAGCAACTGCACGGCATCGGTCTTTTCGGAGAAATCCCCCTTCGTCGCCGCCACCTGGCGCAGGATCGGGATTGCCGCCGCCGTCTGCCCGCTGTCATGCAGCGCCACCGCGTAGTGGTAGGCGATGCGCGGATCCGTCGAGGACGCGTGCGCCTGGCGCAGCAGGATCAGCCCATGCGCCGTATCGCCGGTGTCGACCAGGATCCACCCCAGGGTGTCCGCCGTCTGCGCCCCGGGCTGGAGCAGATAGGCCTGCTCGGCCAGCGACCGCGCGCCTTTCGCATCGCCCAGCTTCTGGTCCACCCAGGCGAGGTTGTTGAGCGCCCCGCCGTCATGCGGCGCCTTGGCGAGCACCTGCTGGAGATACATCTTCGCCTCGGCATAGCGCTTGTGCGCGATGTCGATCCCCGACAGCAGGCTCGCGATCTGCACCTCGTTGGGATGCTTCGCCAGCCGGTCCTTCAGCAACGCTACCGCCGCATCCGGCTTGCCGAGCCGCTGCATCGCGCCGGCGATGCGCACGGTAAGCAGCAGGGACGGGTTCTTCTCCGCCGCCGCCTGGTATTCCTTCAGCGCTTCCGCCGGCTGGTTGGCCGCCATCGCAATATCGCCCGGAAGCGCCTGCAACGGGGTGAACGTCAGGTCCTGGTCGCGCAAGCTGCGCGCCGTCGACAGCGCAGCGGCCAGTCCGGTCTGCTTCAGGTCGATCGACGCGTAATCGACGTAAAGCTGGTAGTCGGTCGGGGCGAGCGAGATGCCTGCCTTGATGAGGTCGCGCGCGATCGCGTAATTGCCCGCTTGCACATCGAGCGACGCCAGCTCCCGCCGCGCCACCAGCGCCCGCGGCTGCGCGGCGAGCAAGGTGGTCAGGGTCGCCTTCGCATCGTCGGTGTGCTTGAGCGCGATCTGCGCCGCCGCCTCCAGTCCCAGCGCCGGCGGCCCGGCGGTCCCGTTCGGCGACATCTGATGCGCCAGCGCCAGTGCCTTGTCCGGCTCGCCCGCCTGGATATAGAGATCGCCCAGCCGCAGCGCCAAGGCGATCTGCTTCGGGGCGGATTTATACGCCGCCTCCAGCAGGTGTTCCGCCGCGGGGATCTGCCGGCGCGCGAGATCGGCATTGACCAGCATCGTCAGCGCCGGCTCTGCCGCCGGCTGCTCCTGCACGATCCCTTGCAGGGTCGCCATGTAGCCCGCCATGTCGCCCTGCATCGCCAGGGTGCGCGCCAGGTTGATGCGCGCCGGCATGAAATCGGGATGCTGCTTCGCGATCCCCTGGAACGTCGTCCTGGCACCCGACATGTCGAGCCGCGCAAGCTGCAGCAACCCGGTCAGGTTCTGCACCACCGGCGTGTCGCCCTGGACCGCCTGCACCTTCTTGAGCGCCGCGGCCGCCTTGTCCACATTGCCCGTCTTCAGCGCCGCGAGGAACAGCGCCTCGCCCACCTGCGGCTGCTTCGGATCGAGGGTCAGCGCGTGCTCGAGGTCGCGCACCGCCGCGTTCGGCTGGCCAAGCTGGAGCAAGGTCGAGGCGAGCTGGGTCTGCACCCCCGCATCGCCCGGAACTAGGGTCGCGGCCTTGGTGAAATCCTTCGCCGCCTCCGCCGGCTGGCCGACCGCGGCATAGGCGCGGCCCAGCATGTCATAGGTCTGCGCGTCCGCATGGCCGTCCGCCACCAGTTTGGCCAGCGGCTCGATCGCCTGGTCCGGGCGCTGCATCTTGAACTCGATCTGCGCCAGCAGCTTGGCCCCGTTCACATCATCCGGCGCACGGCCGAGGTAACGTCGCGCGGCCGAGGCCGCCGCCTCGTCCTGCCCCAGGGACTCCAGCACCGCCGCCTGCAGGAACCAGCCCTTCGGCAACTGCGGGAACAGCGGCGCCAGGCGGTCAAGCACCTGATTCGCCTCCTGGTTCTTGCCCGCCTGGTGCAGCAACAGCGCGTGCAGGAACCGCCCCTCCACGTTGTTCGGCAGCATCTTCAGCACCGCATCGACATCGGCGTTGGCGGCGGCGAACTTGCCCTGCGTGATCATCAGGTTGGCGCGCAGCAGGCGGGCCGGCACCGCGGGCGGGGTTGCGGCGATCGTCGCATCGAGCAGCTTGAGCGCGCCGGGCACGTCCTTGTGGATCACCATCAACTGGGCCTTGAGCGTGCGCCCCTGCACCGATTTGGGCGCCGCCGCCAGGCCGCGGGTCACTTTCTCCTGTGCTGCGGCAATCTGCCCGCGCGACAGGGAAACCCGCGCGTCGGCGAACCAGGCGCGGGAATTGGCGGGATCGAGCGTCTCCGCCTTGGCGAACGCAGCCGCCGCCTTGTCCGGCTCCTCGCGGATCAGATGGGCAAGACCGCGCGCTTCCTCGATTTCCGAATCGACGATCTTGTCGGCGCGGTTGGCACGCAGCTGGTCCAGCAGCTCGTCGGCATGGTTCTGCGCCAGCATTGCCTCGGCAATCAGCGGAACCACCGCGCGCGCGTCGTAGCCGCGCGCCTCGGCGGCCTTGGCCTGCACCTCGGCGGCAACCGGATCACCCAGTTGCAGTTGGACTTGGGCCAGCAGGAAGCGCGCGGCGGCACTGCGCGGATCGGAACGCACCGCGTTGCGCAACTCGATCTGCGCTACATCAAGGTTGCCCTTCGCCAGCGCCGCCCGCGCCCGCTGCAGATAGTCGGCTGCGAACGCACCGGGCGGCGCAAAACCTCCGCAAAGCCCGAACGCCACCGACGCCACGAACAGCGACGTGCCCAGGAGCCGAGTGCGCATCTGATGTGTCCTATCCCATCGCCGGGCCACCTGGCCCAAGAGCGGCGGCATCTAACACGCCAGCACCAGCCGGCGCCATGGCCCACAAGCCGCGGCAACATGAGCGATCGGTGAACTAGTGCTCTGACTCAAACGGAAGCTCCAGGCAGACGGTCGAGTTTGGCGAGGATGACGTCGGCTGGCTTGGTCCAGACGAATGGTTTGGGATTGCGGTTGTGC
>JABBNW010000118.1 GCA_019352115.1 Pseudomonadota bacterium | reverse complement strand
GTACCCGCCGACCCGATCAGCCGCGCCCTACCCGACCGGGGGATGAGCAGATACCACTACGCGGCGTTGCCGTGGCAGCAGGTCGGCAGCTTTATGGAGGCCCTGGCCGGTGAGGGTGGCGTTGCGGCGCTGGCGCTGCGCTTTGCCATCCTGACGGCCGCGCGGTCGGGCGAGGCCCGCGGCGCGACATGGGCCGAAATTGACCTCGGCACCGCAACCTGGTCGATCCCCGGCGCCCGGATGAAGGCAAACCGTGAGCATCGCGTCCCCCTGTCCGATGCGGCCCTGGCAGTGCTGCGCGAGGCGGCGGCGCTGCGCGATGCGAGCGGGCTTGTGTTCCCCGGCGCAAAACCCGGCAGGCCACTTTCCGACGTGGGCTTGTCGGGAGTGTTGCGGCGGATGAAGCGCGACGACCTGACAGTGCACGGCTTCCGGTCCACGTTTCGGGACTGGTGCGCCGAGGCCACGGGCTACCCGCGCGAGCTTGCCGAGGCGGCGCTTGCCCATGTGCTGACGAACAAGGTCGAGGCCGCCTACCAGCGAGGCGATCTGTTCGAGAAACGCGCCCGGCTCATGGCCGAGTGGGGCACGTTCTGCGGCCGGGTGGCGCCGGCGGGGGGCGATGTTGTGCCGCTGCGCAAGCCGGAGGCCGCGTGATGGGCGCCAAGGCCCTGACTGCGGAGGACAGGGCCGTGGCCGCCGAGGAACGGGCCGCGGGGATGCTCGCGGTGCTCCGCGATCCGCAGCCCGGCGAGGCGCGGGAGCGGCTGCCCGACGCGGAATGGGCGCGGCTGGATCGCGAGCAACGGGCCGCCGCGTGCGAAGCGGCTGAGTGGCGGGCCGAGAGGGACAAGCAAGCCGCGCGGGCGAAGCCTGAGCGGCCGGCTCGCTTGTGGACCAAGCGGCAGGCCTTCGCCTGGATCGCGTGGCGCGATCCGCACCTGGTAGCCCGCTACGACGAGTCGCCGAGGCCCGGTTTCACCCGCGCCGCGGCGGTGCAGGACGCAGCGGCCCGCTGGTATGCAGACCTGTTGTATATGCCGGCGGACCGCGCCGAGGCGCTGAAAGTAGCGCGGGCGGAGTTTGAGGCGTGGAACACGAAGGGGCGCCCGCGGTTGTCTGCCGCCGCCATCCGCGCCAACTGGCCGCAAATGACTATGGCGGCGTTCCTGGCGCAAATCGAAGCCGCCCGCCAGCCGGTGGATAGGGACCCCTTCATCGCCGCATGCGTGGAGGCCACCGGGTGCACGCGAGCCGACGCGCGCAAGCGGTATGCCGACCTGGCCGCCACGCTGAAGAACCCGCCGGGACGCCCCCGGGCCAAGAAATAACCGGCGAACGATTTGGGGCTCGCGCGCATGCACATTTAGGAACGCCGGCTTTCATGCCGTAGATCGTTGACCGTCCCGGTCCACAGGACCATAAACGGAGGCCAACATGAACCGCGCAATCCGCCGCCATCCCGAGCAGCCGTTGGTCGTAAGCCCCGCCGAGGGGCAGCAGCTTCTCGGCATCGGTCACAGCACCTTTGCCAAGCTGCTTGCCAGGGGGGACTTGAAGTCCACGCGGATCGGCGCCCGCCGGCTCGTTTATTACGACTCGATCCTGGCATTGCTCGCCGCTGGCGAGGGCGCCCCCGACCAAGCTGCATAAAAAACCGCCGGCCCTGTGGACGCAGGAACCGGCGGCACAAGGCAAGCGAAGTGCGTGCTTGCATTTTACCGCACCTGGTTCCGCGTGTCACGGCCGGTTTGCTCACGGAGCACAACCGATGCCCTTCGATCCATTCTCCCCCTGGCCTGCCACGCCCCCGGCACCGCCGCCGCCGGCCGCCCCGCGGGTTATTCCGGCCGCAACGCTGCCGCCCTCCCCCCCGGAGCGCCCCCGCCCGGCGGAACGGGAAAGGCTCCTGGTCGCGCCGGTGCCCGGCCAGCGCTGGTATTATTTCTGGTGCAAGATCGTCGGCCCCGATGCGACCGGTTCGGTCTGGGTTGATGCTTCCCTGCCGGTCCGGAACGCGGCCTTTCAAGCCGCCCTTATCCGCGCGGCGCGCGACCGCGCCGAGCGCGTCGCCTTGGGGGACGCATTCGACGACTACGACTTTCCGTCTGTGAACCCGATTGCCGGGGCGCCATCACCCCCGCCGGTATGGTGGCGACGGATCAGTGCCCGGCTCGCGTTGGACTTGGTCTGGGCCGGCACCCTCCTGTGGGTGTTCGCAACCAAGGGCGCACGGGTATGAACGCCCCCGAACATTCCGGCGCGGCGATCGCAGCCGAGCGCGCCGAGCGCGTCGCCTCCCGCGCCGCCGCCTTTAACGCTGCCTCCCGCGCCGCCGTGCGCGCGGCTTCCCGCGCCTTCGACGCCTACGCCGCTGTTGTTGCCGCCAGGCAAGCCGTCAAAGACGCCCGCGCCGCATCCCGCACCGCCGACACCGCCCTCCGCGCCGCCGACGCCGCCCACGACGCCGCCCGGGCCGCCTGGGAAGCCGAGGGGGGTGCCGCGTGATGAGCACTCCCCCAAGTGCCGACGAGGAACACGCGCCCGACATGCTCGCCTCCGCCCTCGCGTGGGCCAGGCGCGGCTTCCGGGTGTTCCCGCTCCCCGCGGGCGCCAAGGGTCCCCCCTTCTGGGAAGGCTGGCCGGACTTCGCCACCACCGATCCCGAGCAAATCCGGGCGTGGTGGACTGACACCCTCACGGGTTACGCGCAGCCGCACAACATCGGCGTGTGCACCACCGGCTTGTGCGTGGTCGATCTGGACTGCAAGCACGGGATCGACGGCCGCGCAAACTTTGAGGCCATGGGCGGCGTGTTTGATACGTTGTGCGTGCGCACCCCGACCGGCGGTTACCACCTGTATTACAATCCCGGCGCTCAGGTGGTGACGAACAGCACGGGCCGCATTGCGCCCGGGATCGACGTCCGTGGCTTCCACGGATACGTCGTGGCGCCGGGGAGCCTGCGCTGCGAAGGCGCCTATGAATTGCTGTTCGACGCGCCGGTGGCCGATCTGCCGGACTGGCTTGCGGCCAAGGTGAAGCCACCGGTCGAGCGCAGCACGGCGCCGCCGATGGTCGAGCTTGACCTTGAGACATCGATTGCCTCCGCCCGCGCCTGGCTGGCGAAGGCCGCGCCGGCGATCGCGGATGGCACCGGCGAAGGACGCACGCTGCAAGTGGCGTATGAGCTTCGGGACCGCGGCGTATCCGAACCGATGGCGCTGGATCTGATGCTTGAGGACTGGAACGGCCGCTGCTCCCCGCCGTGGGAGGTGGAGGAATTGCGGGCCAAGGTGGCGAACGGCTACCGCTACCCGCAAAACCCGGCCGGCGTGAAGGCACCGGCGGCGTTGTTCGGGGGCGTGGTGATCGAACCGCCGCCCGAGTCGCAAGCTGCGACCCGCGACCCGTTCCGTGCGCCTGAGTTTTCCGAGGTGGCGCTGGCCGATCGCTTTGCCGAGCTACACGCGGACCGGCTTCGGTTCGTCGCCGCGGCGGGCACCTGGCGCGAATGGACAGGCCAAGTCTGGCGCCCGGACGCCACGCTGCACGCCCACGACCTGGCCCGCGACGTGTGCGAGCAGGCATCGGCGGAATGCGCCAGTGCGGTGCGGGTTGCCCGGCAGATCGCCAGCGCCAAGACGGTCTCCGCAGTCGAACGCCTCGCCCGCGCGGACCGTCGCATCGCGGCGACACTCGACCAATGGGACTCGGACCCCTGGCTGCTGAACACGCCCGGCGGGGTGGTCGACCTGCGAACCGGCGAGGTGCACCCGCACGACGCGCAGCGGCACATGACCCGGACCACCGCAGCGTCGCTCGGTGGTGCCTGCCCGCGCTGGCTGGCGTTCCTTGCCCGCATCACCGGCGAGGATGCCGAGCTACAGGGCTTCTTGCAGCGGGTGGCGGGCTACTGCCTGACCGGCACGACCCGGGAGCACGCGCTGTTCTTCGGCTACGGGACCGGTGCCAACGGCAAGAGCACCTTCGTCGGCACCCTGGCCGCGATCCTCGGCGACTACGCGGTGACCGCCTCGGCCGCGACCTTCACGGCCAGCCCGAGCGAGCAGCACCCGACCGATCTTGCCATGCTGATGGGCGCCCGGCTGGTCTCGGTTCAAGAGACGGAACAGGGCCGACCATGGGCGGAAGCAAGGATCAAAGCCGTCACCGGCGGCGACCCGATCAGCGCGCGCTTCATGCGGCAGGACTTCTTCCAATTTGTGCCTACGTTCAAATTGGTTGTTGCGGGAAACCACAAGCCGATTCTGCACGCGGTCGATGAGGCGATGCGGCGGCGGATGCACCTGATCCCGTTCGCGGTCGAAATTCCGCCCGAGGAACGCGACACCGAACTGCCGGACCGGCTCCGCGCCGAATGGCCTGGCATCCTGGCATGGGCGGTCGCTGGCTGCCTCGCGTGGCAAGGCCAGGGGCTTCGGGCGCCGGGGGCGGTGAAGGCCGCCACGGACGAATATCTGGCCGGCGAGGATGCGCTGGGGCAATGGCTCGCCGAGTGCTGCATCCTACGCCCGCGCGAATATGCGCTGAGCGCCAGCCTGTTCGCGTCGTGGGACCGGTGGTGCCATCAGGCAGGCGAGCGCGCCGGGAGCCTGAAAGCCTTCTCCCAGGCGCTGGCGGCGCGTCGCTTCATCCCACGCCGGCAGGGGGGCACCGGCCGCACGGGCTTTGACGGCATCGGGCTTCGCGAATGGAATGGTGTCCAGGTAACCGCGGACAGCGATCCGGTGCTGTGAAGGGGTGAAGGATTGTGAACCGATCCCTGTATGAGCCCTTCACCCGCGCGCGTGTAGGGGGGAACAGGAAAACGGTTCACGATCCTTCACTCCTTCACAAACTTGGCGCCCCACGCAAATCGCGGCCGTTTGGTCTGTGGCACAAGAGAAAGTTGCGCCACAGCACAAGCATAGGCGAAGCGCCCTCAAGAGGACAGGGACGGTCTTCGACGGAGCGTGACGAACAGGTGCAACGGATTTTAAGTTGTGGCAGTGCTACCCTTCGCGTTTCCGCTTGAAACTCAGGCGAAACGCTTCTAGTTGTCAGGAACAGCAGGAACAACCCGAATCGCAAGTTTGACGCAAAATGACCTTCAAACCCGGTGTCTCAGGCAACAGTAAAGGGCGCCCGCCGCGCGCCGCACAGATGAGCGCGGCGCTGAGCATGACGGCCGAGCGCATCGCCGAATTGCTCCCCAACGTGCGGCTGACGGCGCATGATCTGCTGCGCGCGATCTACTGCGATGAGCGTTTCCCCCTGGCCGTTCGGTTCCAGGCCGCAACAGCGTGCTTGCCGGTGGAAAAGCCTCGTTTGAGCGCAACCGCAATCGTGGAAGGTCCCAACGAACGCTTGGCGGATCGGCTCTATGCGGCCCAAGCCCGGCTTGGCATGGGCGCGCGCGACGTGCTGGCGCTTGAAGGCGTGGCCGAACCGGACACCCGCGCGCCGATCGCGCCGAGGGACGACGACCCCCTGGCCGAACGGTTTGCGCGGGCGCGTCGCCGAACCGGACACCAGCGCGCCGATCGCGCCGAGGCCGAGGCCGAGGTCGCCGATGATCTGCGGGTGGAGGACCTGATCTGATGCCCGCCGCTGCCCCTGGCCCCCACGGGCACGCAGCTTGCGCCGTGCACCACTTGCCGGCCGCGCGCCGCGCTCGCGGCGGGCGCAGGGACATCAGGCAATCCGCGTCGTGCGCAACCGCTGCCGGGAACGCCTGACGTGGGCTTCGCGCACCCCGCCGCTGCCGTGCCGGTGCCGACCGCCGGCGCCGCGGTCGCTCCCGCAGTGCCGCAGCGCGCACAGGCGCCGCTCGGCACTGGCATTGCCGCGCCGCGGGGACCCGGCATCCTCACGGCGCCACTGCTGCCCGGTTCGCTCGCCGCCGCCACGGTCCGCCCCGCCTCGGGAGCGCCGGCGGCGTTGCTCGGGGGATGAACGCGCCAGCAGCCTTCGCCCTGGCCTCGGCCAGCGCCCCGCAGGCTGCGCCGGGGCAGCCCTGCGGCACGGCGGGCGCTACGTCCGGAGCCGGGGAGCGCGGCAAGCCGCTGGGGGTGCCAATTTTGGGCGATTTCGGCCAGGCGCCGCACGCTGCGCGGCTGACGTGTGCCCTGGCACAACTGACGTGCGCCCTGGCGCAACTGAGCAGCGCGGCCGGATCGATCCCGCCCGCCCCGGCGCGCGGCGAGGGGACGAACCGGTGAGGCGCGCCCCGCCCAAGCCCCGCTACACGTTCGTCGCTCCCGGCTGGGTCCGGATCGTTGATCTTGAGGTGCGCGCGATCCCCGAGAGCGAAGGCGGCGGCTATGCCTTCCGAAAGGGGGCGGGGATGAAGGTCGCTGAGGCCGGAGCGATGTTCGATGCGCTTTGCGCGCTCGATGCCGCCATACGCCAAGGGTTCGACACTGAGGCCGGCCGCCTGCGCGGTCGCCGGGCGGTGGTTGCCGCGCGTGCGGTTCTGTCGAGGGCTTCCGGCGGCGGCATTCCCGGCGCATGGGCGGCGCAGCATTCCCCTGAGACCGACGAGGGGCAGTTGTGAACCTCGCCCTGGCCGTGGTGCTCGCGAAGCCGTCGGCAGGACCGCGCCGCCGGGTGCGCCAGCGCACAATTCCGGCCCGCGGCGGAACCTATGTCCGCCGCGATAGACCTGTTTCCGCCGGTTCCAAGCCGATACGGACATCTGTCCCCTAATCCATCCCCTCAATCTGCGCCGAAAAGGACCCTGACATGAAGAACCAGCCCGCCACGGCCAAGCCTGAGTTTCACCCGATCCGCAGCACGCGACGCAGGGACAGCGATGCCGAGCCGGTGGCCGATGCCGAGCGCGAGCCGGTGGCGGCTTCCACGGCTGCGGCTGCGGAGCCGGTGGCCGCCAAGGTCGAGACAGTCGAGGCCGAGGCGGCGCCTGCGGAGCCGGTGCCCGAGCAGGCCGCCGGGCCGGTGCAGGCCGAGAGTGCCACCGCCAAGGTGGACAGGCTCAAGCGCGAAATCGGGGCCTGCGAGACGGTCCAGGCGGAAGTTGTGGCGCAGTTGGCCGATTTGGCCCTCGGCTGCGAACGGGGCGATGTCGAGTCGCTGGCAACGCGCCGGAAGTTACGCCTGGCGCGCGAAAGCCTGGCCGAGCGGCTCGGCGATAAGCAAGCAGCCCTGGCCGTAGTGCGGCCGCTCGCCGAGGCCGAGCGCGCGCAGCGATCCACGGCGCAGCGGGACGGAGCCTTCGCTGACTGCGAAACCTTGCTCGGCTACGCTGAGGGGTGGGCCGCCGAGGCCGATCGCGCAATCCACGCCCTTGCGCGGGCGCTGGACGGCCACCGGCGGGCGCAGGAAGCCTGGATCGCCATCAGCCAGCGCCACGTCCCCGCCGCCTCGCACTGGCTCATGGAGCAGGACGCGGGCACGCTGGAAAGCGTCCTACTAGCCCGCATGGTCCGGCTCGGGATGCTCGATCCGCGACATGCGCCTGGTGTCATGCTGTCCGGGCGCAATGGCCTGGCAGACGCGGTGCGTGAGCATACAGCCAGCGTGCGCGCGAGGCTCGCCAGTCTCGCGCATGACGCGGATCGGCCAGCGCGCGAGCCTGCGGCAGAATGGATCGCGGGCACTGGCGCAGTGCCGTGGGCGTTGACCCGTGACCAGATGGACCGCAACGCGGCAGTGCACGCTGCGGAGCGTGTCAACCCGCTGGCCGACGCACTGGCGCGCGCCTGAGATCGCGAGGGTGGGTCACGCGTTTTGCGTTCTGCGCTAGCGCGCGACCCGCTTTCGCCGATACCGGTGCGTCCATCTATCCAAATAGGGTGCGCAAACTAGTGAGGTGTCACTGAAACCGCCGATGCGCCCCCGCGCACCGAAACAGCCGATACGCCCCCGCGCACCGAAACTGCACCCCCGCACAACGCAACAGCCGATACGCCCCGCACAAAATAAATTTGCGCCCTCGCACACGAAACAATCGTCCGGCCGATGCGCCTGAGCACGCAAACAAGCCCCGCCTGAAAAGGACCTCCCCCTGGCCTTCAAGGTCAGCAATCCTGCAAGGACCCGACCATGAACGATTTCTTTGAAACGCTCGACGTGGGCTGGACCCCGGCTTTAGGTGTGTTCGCGGTCGATCTGAACGGCAACGCTGCCCCGATCCCTGCCGGGGCTGTGGCCAGCGGCACCACGGCGCAGCGGCCCGCCGGCGCGGCGACCGGCGCGCAGTATTTCGACACGACCCTCGGCATCCCGATCTGCTCCTTTCCCGCTGCCGGTGGGACGGGCTGGGTCAACGCCGCGGGGGTGCCGGTGTGACCTGCCGCCCCCGCGCATAGAAACCCTGGAAGGACCACCCATCGCCATGACCGAAGCTGCCGCGCTCGCCGCGCTCTACCCCTCCGCCAATGCTGCGGGTCCCGCGCCTGTGGCAGCCGCAGCGCCCTCGCCTGCCGCCGCCCCGGCGGCGCCCGCGGCAGCCGGAGCGCCGGCGGAGGCCGCGCCAGCCCCGGCCGAGGCCCTGGCCGCGGAGCCCGTGCGGCCCGACCCGGGCACGCTCTATTTCGATCCAATCGAAACGCGCTCCGGTCTGGTGAAATGGGATGAACCGGCCGCCGCGAGCGCGGCCGAAATCACGTTCGACACGTCGTTCGTGCCGCACGCCGACCTCTCCCCCGCTGGGGACGCGGAACGTGCCCGGCTGGCCGAGGCGGCGGTCGCGGCTGGCGTCGGGGCCACGCTGGCCCGCGAGGTGTATGCGGACGCGGCGCGGGCCGCCAAGCCCGGCTACGTCCCCACGACGCACGAAACCTGCCAGGCCGAACTGCGGGAAGCGTGGGGCAGTCGTTATGAAAGCACGATGGAGGGGGTTTTTGCGCTGGTGCGCAAGGCCGCCGCGGTGAACCCGGAAATCGGTCCGTTTCTCCGCGATACTGGCCTCGGCAACGATCCAGCCTTCATCCGCAAGCTCGCAAACCGCGTGGCCGCGCAAGCGCGCCAGCGCAAATAGGGGATCACATGTGAACGGGCCGCGTATGAAACCAATAATAATTGTCGCCCTCTTGTTACTGGTTGGATGTGCAGAAGAAGGACCGATGGAAGGATGGGCGGCCGTAGAAAGGGACGCCAGGCTAAAAGCGGATAAGGCATGGCAGCTTGTTGCCGAACCGCTTGCGCAGCAGTTGCGAGTGAATGGGCATCGGCCGCCCCGCGGGTGGACAATGGGCACCGCTAGCCGCGAAATTGCGCGCACGCAACGAGATGAGAACGTCTTGTGGGCGGCGAACGCTGTGGACTCTGACTGGGATATCGTAGTGGAATACGGGCGCGCGACGCCGGTGCAGGTGCGCCGTGAGGTCCGCGCCGAGGACCTGCGCGCGAACGCCGCGCTTCGACTAATCCAGGCGAACGGCCGCCGCCGGGCAGACGCGGCGCAACGCAGCCTGAACGCACAGGCGGAGGCGTTGAGACACCGCATGGACGCAGAGGCCGCATGGGAACGCCGCCGGAATGCGGCGCGAGCTTCCGTGCCGGCGCCAACGGTCTCGGCGGCGGCGGCTTGTCCGGGACTGCCCTGGTGGGCTGGCCCGCTGCGCATCGTCGAGTGCGTCGAGCCGACGCCCTGGTATGTCGGCATCCAGAAGCCTTTCGATCTGCACTTGCAGAAGAACGCGGTCTCGCCCGGTGCTGCGCGGCTGGCCGAGGCTCGCTTTGAGGAACGCCGCGCGTGGCGCGCGGAGGGTCGGGGCGCGATGGCCGTCATCTTCGCCGCTGCCCGCGTGGCCGAGGCGGACGCGCACGATGCGGCCTTCTTTCACGATCCAGAAGCCGCCGAGACCACGGCGGCGGCACGGTCCGCGCACGCGGCGGCGTTCGCGCTGTTGCACGCTGCGCAGCAACCGGGGCCGCATCTATGACCGCGGATAGCGTCGGGTTCTCAGGCGTCCCGGACCACCGGGTCGGGCCGCACAGGCAACAAAGGATTGAGACATGATCGAAACCACTACGTTTCCCCCTGGCCGATACCGCTTGCTGCGCAAGTCGTATCTGCCCCGCCGGCCGGGCGATATGTGCGAAGTGCTCGACGAAGGCGAGACGGTGCTTTTCGACGGGACGCCCGGCCCGCACATGGAACCGTTGGACGGTGCGGCCAGGGCGAATATCGAGCAGGCGGGCGGGACCCGCGACCTCAGCGTGCTCGATCCCATGGAAGCCCTCCCGCTCACGATCGGGGACCAGGGCGAGCCCGCGCAGGATGAAGTGCAGCGGCTGCGCGCCGAGCTTGCGGGGCTGCTCGCCGCGGCAAGTCCGGATCCGCTGTGACGGCGGCGGCGGTGGCGCAGGCGGCGGAGGCCAGCCCGCGGGGATGGCGGCGCTTTACCCCCTTGCGCCGCTGGCCGAGCCCGACAGAGGCGGAGATCGCCGCTATGCTCGTCGCCTATTTCGCCGAGGGCGGACAGATCACGCGCTGCCCAGCCGCCTATGCTGCGGCGTGCCTTGGCGCCCCCGTGCTCGATCCGGAGGCTGGCGCGATCGCGGCCAGGGTGCTGGGCGCGCGCCCCGCCGCCCCGGTGGCGACCTCCCCGGCCGACCGGGCTGCACTCCGGGCTGCGCTCCGGGTGCTGCGGGAGCTTGCAGCCCGCCACGCCGGCGGCGTGCCGCTCGCAGCTTGGCGCGCGGCGTGCCAGGCCACCGGCAGCGGACTTGCGCCTACGAGCAAACCGAACAGCCGCCGCCAGATCGCAAACCGCTCGATCCGCGCCCTGGTAGCCCGGTGCGCCGTGACCGTGAGGGACGGGCTTGTGCGGGAAGCCGGGACGGCCACCGGCTGCGGCCCTGGCCTGCCGGGCGCCGGGGTGGTCAAGCACGCGGCGCACGCCGGGCACGTGGCGCAGGCCGAGCACGCGGAGCACGTCGAGCACGTGGGGCACGTCGAGCACGCGACGCACGCCGAGCACGCGGGGCAGCCCGAGCACGCCGAGCACGTGGCGCCGGCCGAGCACGCCGAGCACGCCGAGCACGCCGAGCACGTGGCGCAGGCCGAGCACGCCGAGCACGTGGCGCAGGCCGAGCACGCCGAGCACGTGGGGCAGCCCGAGCACGCCGAGCGCATCGCAGCGTAGGGCGCTGCCACCCCGGACGCGCACAATCCCGCCGGTGGCCGAGCCGCTGCCGGGCGGCACGCGACGTAACTTGTTCCCATTCGCTAGGGCGCGTCCTATATTGCCGGACGGAGGTTCCTCATGTCTGCCGCTCTGACGATGCCCCTACCCTGCGACGTTGGCGCCGATCGGCTTGCCGAGGCAGCGGCGCACGCCGAGCGGGACGGGGAGCGAGTAATGCTGACCCGGGATGGAAAGCCGGTGGCGGCTGTGGTGCCGATCGAGGATGTCGCGGCGCTGGAAGCCTGGGAGGATGAACAGGACGCCCACGCTGCCGAGGAAGCGATCGCGCGCTGGGAGGCCGAAGGTCGGCCGATGGGCGCGACCCTGGAAGAACTTGCCGTCCGCTGGGGTGTCACGCTCGATCCCGACGCCGCGTGAACTGGACCGTTTGCCCCACGCTAGATGCTCAACGGCAGCTTGAGGCCCTGGACCGGCCCGTCCGCGACCGGGTCATCAAAGCCCTCGCGCGCCTCGCCTGCGATCCCTACGCCAGCCCGAACGTGAAGGCCCTCCGCGGCAAGAAGGGCAGATACCGGCTGCGGGTCGGCGATTGGCGGGTGCTCTACACCCTAGACCGCGACGTGCTGGTGGTGCTGGTGGTGGAGGTGGCGCACCGGCGCGAGGCATACCGGTAGCGGCCTCCCGCCGAGCGCCGGGGAAGCGCCCACGTGCGCGGAAACGCAAGACGCTGCCCCGCGCCACGCCCGCAGCGGCTCGATCCGGGGCGCCGCGCGCCCGCCGCGTGCGCGTGGGCGCAAATCCCGCTGATCCGTGAGACGCAAACCCCTGGCCTGCACAGCTTGGCGAGGCCGGGGCGGCGAACCGGGGCGGGGAGGGTGCGCGGAGCCGGGGCGCATCGTGGCGTAGGCTGCTGCCACTCCGGGCTTGACTTCCAGCATCGTTTCCCGCATACGCTGTGGCATCACTTGCAGCCCAGGGTGCCCCGATGACCGAGACTGAGAAGGTCCGCGAGAACCGCCTGCGCCGGATGGCGCAGCGGCAGCTTCTACGGCTTGAGAAGAGTCGCACCCGGGACCCGCGCGGGGCGATGTATGGATGCTATCGCCTTGTGGACGACTGCAATGTGGTGGTGGAGGGCGCCGGGACCTGCGCCTTCGACGCGACACTCGACCAGATCGAGCGGTTTCTGATGGACGACACGCGGGGGCGCTACCAGAAGGATCAGGATGGCCTTATGCGCTGGCGCACGCCGAGCGCGGGGGAGGCCACCCCGTGACCGAGAAACCGACCGCAGCCGCCGCGCAGCCCCCGGACAATCTGAGCCGACTGCCCGAGACGATCCCGCCCGATTGTGTCCTGGTGCACAACCGAGTGCGGCCGACGCGGGTGCTTGGCGCCCGCGGCTTTCACGCCTGGGTGCAGGGCGCCGACGACACGCTGTTGGCCTGCGGGTGCGGGTGGGCGGCGGAGCTTGGCCAGCATTACCGGCGGGGGGCGCCAGCGTGAAATACCAGGAAGCCCTGATCGCCTGGACCCCGGGCACCGATCTGATCCGGGTCGGTCCGCTCCTGAAGGATTACAAATCGCCGGACTGGACGGATCACCCGATCAGGTATGCCTCCACCGGCGGCGCGGCTTATGCCGGCTTGCGGGAGTGCCCCGACAAGCAGAAGCGCGACATGATGCTGTTCATCGAGTTTCACACCATCGTCGTGGGTGACAGGGTGTCCATCGAGGCGGCGCATCGAGAGTTTCTGAAAATCGACGAATACCGGCAGCGCATTTCGCCGGATATCCCCGGCGCCGAGGGCCAGGGCCAGGGCGGCTGGTGAAAGGAACGCGCCGCCGCCAACCCTGGCCGAACGCATCGCGGCGTAGCGGCTGGCACGCCCGGGAGGGGCGATCCTGGTGCGGCTAGAGCCGGGCCGGGGCTACCGGTGGCCGGCAGCGGGGCTGGGCTGCGGGACGGTTGCGCCAGCAAGCCGGGGTGGCCTCACCAGCCTCGGCGGCCTTTGCGCGTGGCGCCAAATCGCCGGCGGGTGCAGCCTCCGGGGGCGGGAAGCCGAGCCCGCCCCGGAATAGGGCATCAATCAGGGGACCAGACTGTGGACAGCAGGAAAACCGTTTATTCTCAAGACATTGTGGGGGAAACCCTCTCCGCCGAGGTCTGCGTGGTCGGCGCCGGGCCAGTGGGCGGCACTC
>JABBNW010000117.1 GCA_019352115.1 Pseudomonadota bacterium | reverse complement strand
TTCCAAGGGCTAGCCCTTGGCGGGGGTCCAGGGGGCAGAGCCCCTTGGCCTTGCTTCCTGAACAGCCCGCCCTTCCAGCGCTTGCCCCAGAGGGCGGAACGTCGCGCTGAGGCGATGCTGGGGCTCGTCGCATGCGGCGCGTGATTGTCTCGGCCGATGATTTCGGGCTTTCGGTTGCGGTGAACGAGGCGGTCGAGCAGGCGCATCGGGATGGGGTTCTGGGTGCTGCGAGTTTGATGGTGGCTGGGCCGGCGGCGGCGGATGCGGTGCGGCGCGCGCGGGGGTTGCCGGGTCTTGCGGTTGGGCTGCATCTGGTGGTGATCGAGGGGCCGGCGGTGTTGCCGCCTGCTGTCATTCCGGATCTGGTCGATGCTTCGGGGCAGTTTCCGTCCGATCAGCTTCGCCTTGGGCTGCGGTATGCGTTCCACCCTGGGGTGCGGCGTCAGCTTGCTTTGGAGGTTCGGGCGCAGTTTGCGGCTTTTGCGGCGACGGGGCTGACGCTCGATCATTTGGATGCGCATAAACATATGCATCTGCATCCCGGTGTCGGGCGGCTGGCGATCGGCATCGGGCTTGGGTTCGGGCTGCGCGCGATGCGGGTGCCGGCCGAGCCGCCCTCGGTGCTGGCGGCGGCGGGCGGGCGGCCTGGTTTCGGGGATCGGGTGCTTTATCGCTGGACGGCGCTGTTGCGGGCGCAGGCGCGGCGCGCGGGGCTGGTGGTGCCCGACCATTGCTTCGGCCTGGCCTGGAGCGGGCACATGGACAGCGCCCGGCTGCTGGCGTTGGCGCCGCATCTGCCTTTGGGACTGAGCGAGGTCTATTTCCACCCTGCGCGTCATCAGGATGCCACCCTGGCCCGGCTGATGCCGTCGTATGAACATGCGGCCGAGCTGGCCGCGCTGTGCGACCCCGATGTGGCCGCCGCGTTCGCGGCCGCGCGCCGCACCACCTATGCCGAGGAGGCCGCCCGATGCCGCCGCTGAAACCCCCCGTTCGCTACCAGGACCTGGCCGACCCGCAGGCGCAGCCGCGCCACACCGGCATTCCGACGTTCTTCCGCACGCCGCATACCGAGGCGCTGGACCAGGTGGATATCGGCGTGATCGGGGTGCCGTTCGACGGCGGGGTGACGCATCGCTCCGGTGCGCGACACGGGCCGCGGGCGGTGCGGGTGCAGTCGGCGCTGCTGCGGCGGTACAACGGGGTGACCGGGGTGGCGCCGTTCGCCTCCGCCCGGGTGCGCGATCTTGGCGATTGCTGGATCGAGTTCCCGTATCAGTTGGAGGCCGCGCTGGACGAGATCGCCGGGTTCTATCGCTCCGTGGTGGAGGCCGGTGTGGTGCCGCTGTCGGTGGGGGGCGATCATTCGATCAGCCTGCCGATCCTGCGCGCGGTGGCGGCGGCGGGACCGGTCGGGATGGTGCATATCGATGCGCATTCGGATACGGGCGACGACTACATGGGCTCGCGCTTCCACCATGGGGCGCCGTTCCGCCGCGCGGTGGAGGCGGGGCTGCTGGATCCCGCGCGGGTCGTGCAGATCGGGATTCGCGGCACGACGAACGATCCGGACATGTGGGGGTTCAGTCGCAGCAGCGGGATGCGGGTGATCGGGATGGACGAGTTCGACGACATGGGCTGGCGCGCGGCGGCGGCGGAGGCGGTGCGGGTGGTGGGGGACGGGCCGGTGTATCTGTCCTACGACATCGACAGCCTGGATCCGGCCGAGGCGCCGGGCACCGGCACGCCCGAGGCGGGCGGGATCACGATGCGCGAGGCGCTGCGGCTGTTGCGCGCGTTGCGGGGGGTGGATTTCGTGGGGGCGGATCTGGTGGAGGTGGCGCCGTCGTTCGACGTCGGGGATATCACCGCGTTCAACGGGGCGTCGGTGTTGTTCGAGGAGTTGTGCTTGCTGGCGGAGGCTCGGGCGGCGCGGGACGCGGGATAACGCGATCTGCGGGTCTCGGCTATCTCATTGTTTTATGGGCTGGAGTCCGTTATACCCAAAACCTTATTTTGGGTATAACGGAGGGTGTCGTGGCGGACCTCACGCAACTCCCGCTGGTCCATCAGACCATGTTCGCGGAGCTGGCCGGACGCTGTATGGACGCCGCCTTCGACGAACAGTTTCCCGAGAATGGCAGCTTCATGCAGGTCGCCGTCAAGGGCCGTTCGTACTGGTATTACGCCGGCTATCGCCCGCAGCCGGACGCCGCCGGCCGGGATGGCGGAAACGGCGCAACGGCGCGCTCCAGGCTGTACGTGGGGCCGGTGGACGACCCCGAAATCACCTCTCGGATCGCGCGGTTTGCCACCATCAAGACCGACTATCGCGAGCGTCGGTCCATGGTTCGCTCCTTGGTCGCGGCCGGGCTGCCATCGCCGCCGGGCCTGGTGGGCGACGTCACCGAAGCGCTGTGGAAGGCCGGGCTATTCCGGCTGCGCGGGGTTCTGATCGGCACCCTGGCATTTCAAACCTATGGCGGGTTCCTCGGTATGCGGATGCCGGGCGCGGCGATCATGACGGGCGATGCCGATTTCGCGCAGTTCCATGCGATCTCACGTGACATCGGGGACCGGCTGCCGCCGATCATGGAGGTTCTGTGCGCCGTCGATCCGACGTTCGCGGCGGTCCCGCATCTGGGGGATACGTTGCTGGCGAGCAAGTTCCGGAACGATCGCGGATTCGAGGTGGAATTCCTGACGCCGAACCGCGGGTCGGGGCAGCGCCAGGGGCGGCCGGTGCCGATGCCGGCGCTCGGGGGGGCCGGTGCCGCGCCCATGCGGTATCTCGATTTTCTGCTGCGGTCGCCGGTGCGCTCGGTGCTGCTGCACAAGGGCGGCGTTCCGGTGAACGTGCCGGCGCCGGAGCGGTATGCGGTCCATAAGCTGATCGTTGCGACCCAGCGGCGGGGCGACGACAACGGGCGGCAGAAAGCCCGCAAGGATTTGGTGCAGGCGGGCGTGTTGATCGAGGCTTTGGCGTTGGAGCGGCGGTCGGAGGAGTTGGGACTGGCGTGGATGGAGGCTTGGGCGCGCGGGCCGCGCTGGGTGGCGGGGCTGACGGAGGGGATGGCACGGCTGGATATTGGGGCGGCGGCGATCCTGCGACGGGCCGTTATTGCTGCCTGCGCAGCCGAGGGCAGAACGGCGGCCGATTTCGGACATCCCGGATAGAAGGCCGCGGCTCCTTGTAGGGCTTGGCCGCGTGGCGGCGGGTTCCCGGTTATCAACTCCGCCCTACCCGCCACCCCAAACCTTCCCCCACCCGGCACTTGTCCCAGCATCAAACAATGCCCAATTCCGTGCCCAGCCCCGGAGGCCCCCCATGCGCACCACCCTCGCGCTCGACGACACCCTCATCGCCAAAGCCCACGCCCTCACCGGCGTCGAGGAAAAATCCGCCCTGGTCCGCGAAGCCCTCAAAGCCCTCATCGAGCGTGAAAGCGCCCGCCGCCTCGCCCGTCTCGGTGCCACCGAGCCTGGCCTCGCCGCCCCGCCCCGCCGCCGTCTCCCCGCCGGATGATCCTGGTCGACACCTCGGTCTGGGTCGATCACCTGCGCGCCGGCAACCAGGACCTGGCCGCCCGGCTCGACACCGGCCAGGTCCTGGCGCACAGCTTCGTCATCGGCGAGCTCGCCCTCGCCCCCCTGCGCCAGCGCGAGACGTTCCTGACCCTGCTCGCCGACCTGCCCCAGGCCGTCGTCGCCACCGAGCCCGAGGTCCTGGCCTTCATCACCACCCACGCCCTGCCCGGCCAAGGCATCGGCCACATCGACGCCCATCTCCTGGCCGCCACCAGCCTGACCCCGGACGCAACCCTGTGGACGCAAGACAAGCGCCTGCACGCGATCGCCTCCCGCCTCGGCCTGGCCACCACGGAGGCGTAGCCCCGCGCCCAGGCGTGCATCTTCGCATGTCCGGATGTCACCCCATTTCCAGAACCGACCTCGACAGAACCAAAACCCTATCATTGCGAACCCACAAATATCCGTCCCGTGACCCCCTCCCCTCCGCCCCGCGCCCCGGCCCCCCCTTCGCCTGCCCCCACTCTGGTGGTATCCACCGCCCCACCCGATCCCGGAGCCCCCAGATGACCGCGGCCTTCCCCGCCCCCACCCCCGAGGCGGAGACCGACGCCCCGCTGATCCTGGCCCTTCCCAAAGGCCGCATTCTCGCCGAATGCGGCACCCTGCTCGCGCGCGCCGGCATCACCCCCGCCGCCGACTACACCGACGAGAGCAGTCGCCGCCTGCGCTTCCCCACCAACGAACCCGGCCTGGATGTGGTCCGCGTCCGCCCGTTCGACGTCGCCACCTTCGTCGCCTTCGGCGGCGCCGCGTTGGGGATTTGCGGCGCCGACGTGCTGATGGAATTCGACTACCCGGAAATCTATGCCCCGCTCGACCTCGGGATCGGCCGCTGCCGCATCGCCGTCGCCGAGCCGCGCGCGACCGCCGGCTCCGACGATCCCTCCCGCTGGTCCAGCGTGCGGGTGGCGAGCAAATACCCCACCATCACCCGCCGCCACTTCGCCGCCCGCGGCATCCAGGCCGAGGTGGTGGAGCTGTCCGGCGCCATGGAACTCGCCCCCGGCCTCGGCCTCGCCCGCCTGATCGTCGATCTGGTGCAGACCGGCTCCACCCTGAAAGCCAACGGCCTGGTGGAAACGGAGGTGATCGCCCCGGTCACCTCCCGCCTGATCGTCAACCGCACCGCGCTGAAGACCCGGCCCGAGGCGATCGGCGCCTGGATCGCCCGCTTCCGCGAAGCACTCGCCCCCGTCCGGGCAGCGGCCTAGCGGGGCGGCGCATGCAGTTCCTGACCACCACCGACCCCGGGTTCGAACCCGCCTTCGCCGCCCTGCTCGCCACCGCGCGGGAGACGACGGCGCAGGTCGATGCCGCGGTGGCCGCCATCCTCGCCGACGTGCGCGCCCGGGGCGACGCGGCGCTGATCGCCTATACGCAGCGGTTCGACCGCCTGACCTTGGATGCCGCCGGGTTGCGCATCGGTGCCGCCGAGGTCGACGCCGCCGTCGCCGCCATCCCGGCCGAACTTGCCGCGGCCTTGGACCTTGCCGCCACCCGGATCGCGGCGTTCCACCAGGCGCAGATGCCGACCGACCTTCGCATGACGGATGCGGCGGGGCTGACGATGGGGATGCGCTGGGGCGCGCTCGATGCGGTCGGGATCTATGTGCCCGGGGGCAAGGCGGCGTATCCGTCCTCGGTGCTGATGAACGCGATTCCGGCGCGCATTGCCGGCGTCGGGCGGATTGCGATGTGCGTGCCGACGCCCGACGGCGTGCTGAACCCGCTGGTGCTGGCCGCCGCGCGCCGTGCCGGGGTGGACGAGATCTACCGGGTCGGCGGCGCCCAGGCGGTCGGCGCGCTCGCCTTCGGCACCGCGACCATCGCCGCCGTCGATCGCATCGTCGGCCCCGGCAACGCCTATGTCGCCGAGGCCAAGCGCCAGGTGTTCGGCCGGGTCGGCATCGACTCGGTCGCCGGCCCGTCGGAGGTGGTCGTGCTGGCCGATGCCACCCGCGATCCGCGCCTGGTGGCCGTGGACCTGCTCGCCCAGGCCGAGCACGACGAGGCGGCGCAGGCGATCCTGATCACCGACGACGCGGGTTTCGCCCACTCCGTCGCCGCGGCGGTTGCCGCCGAACTGCCCACCCTGCTCCGCGCCGCCATCGCCGGCGCCAGTTGGGACGCGCATGGCGCGGTCATCGTGGTGCGCGACTGGACCGAGGCGGTGGGCCTCGTGAACCGCCTGGCGCCCGAACATCTGGAACTGCTGCTCGCCGAACCCGAGCTTGTGTTCGCCGAGGTGCGCCACGCCGGCGCGGTGTTCCTGGGCGGATTCTGCCCCGAGGCGATCGGCGACTATGTCGCCGGCCCCAACCATGTGCTGCCGACCGGGCGCACCGCGCGCTTCGCCTCCGGCCTCTCGGTGTTCGACTTCCTCAAGCGTACCACGTGGGTGTCGGCCGGCCAGGCGGGGCTCGATGTCGTCGGCCCGGCCGCGGTGGCGCTGGCCGAGGCCGAGGGTCTCGGCGCGCATGCCCGCAGCATCGCGCTCCGCCTGGGCCAGCCCGCGCGCGGGTCGCTGCGGCAACGGTAGGCGCATGTAACGCCGCGGCGCGGCCGAGTATGATGCGAACAAGACCCGGGCGCGCTTGACCCGGAAGGGGCGGATGCTCATGTTGCGGTCCGCAATCAACCAGACAAACGGGGCCGGATGTCGAAAGAAGACATGATCGAATTCAGCGGCATGGTGACGGAGCTTCTGCCCAACGCCATGTTCCGTGTGAAGCTGGACAACGAACACACCATCCTGGCGCATACCAGCGGCAAGATGCGGAAGAACCGCATCCGCGTGCTGGCCGGCGACCGGGTGAACGTGGAAATGACGCCGTACGACCTCACGAAGGGGCGCATCACGTTCCGCTTCAAGTGACCGCCGCGCCTGCCGCCGCCGTGCGGCCGGCCCTCATTCTGGCGTCCGCCAGCCCACGCCGGCTTGAGCTTCTGGCCCAGATCGGGCTTTGCCCCGACCTCGTGCTGGCCCCCGCCATCGATGAAACCCCGTTGCCGAGCGAGACGCCGCGGCTTTGTGCCCTGCGTCTGGCGCGCGCCAAGGCCGCTGCCGTGGGGGCGCGGCCGGGGGCGCTGGTGCTTGCCGCCGATACCGTCGTGGCGGTCGGGCGGCGCATCCTGCCCAAGGCGGAGACCGAGGCCGAGGCGCTCGCCTGCCTGCGCCTGCTGTCGGGGCGGCGCCACCATGTGGTGACGGCGGTGGTGCTGCGCGCACCCTCCGGCCGGGGCGGAGAGCGGGTGGTGGAGAGCGCGGTCGCCTTCTCGCGGCTAACCGAGGGGCAGATCGCGGCGCTGATCGGCGCCGGGGATTGGCAGGGCAAGGCAGGGGGATACGCGATCCAGGGGCGGGCGGCGGCGTTCGTCCGGTTCCTGTCGGGCAGTTTCTCGGGCGTGGTGGGGCTGCCGCTGTTCGAAACGGCGCAACTGCTGCGCGGCCAGGGCTGGGCGGTGCCGTGAGTCGGGCGGCGGCATGATCGGGCCGCTGCCGTGACCGGGGGGGTGGCTTCGGCGCGGATCGTGGTGTCGGCCTCGCCGGGGGAGATCCGGGTGGCGGCGCTGGCCGGCGATCGGCTGGTCGAGTACGCGATCGGGCGACCCGGCGCGCCGGACCTGATGGGGGATCTGTATCGCGGCCGGATCGTGGCCCGGGTGCCGGCGATGGCGGGCGCCTTCGTGGCGCTGGGCGTGGCCGAGGGGTTCCTGCCCGACAGCGCCGGCGCCAAGGGCCGCGGCGTGGGGGATGCGGTGCTGGTGCGCGTCGTGCGCGCGGCGCAGGGGGGCAAGGGGCCGCGGCTCGGCGCTGTGAGCGCGGCGGAGGCGGCGGGGCTGGCGGCCTCGGGACCGCCGGAGCGGCTGCGCGCCGGCCCTTCGGTGGTCGAACGGATGGCGGCGATGTTTCCCGACGCCACGGTGGCGATCGACGATCCGGCGCTGCTGGCGACCTTGCGGCCGGTGCTGGGCGGGCGGGCGGTGGCCGTCCCCGCGGGTTTCGATGACGCGCTGGAGGCGGAGATCGACGCGCTGGGAACGCCGGAGGTGGCGCTGGCCGGCGGCGGCGCGCTGCGCATTCATCCCGTCCCGGCCCTGACGGCGATCGACATGGACGCGGGCGGGGCGAGCGCGGCGCGCGGGAGCAAGCTGCACGCGCAACTCGGGTGGAACCTGGGGGCGATCCCGGAACTGGCGCGCCAGATCCGGTTGCGCAACCTGGGCGGCGCGATCCTGGTGGATTGGGCGGGGCTGCCGATCGGCAAGCGCGCGCGGCTCGGGCCGGCGCTGGCGGCGGCGTTGGCGGAGGACCCGGCGGGGCCTCGGCTGGTGGGGTTCACCGGACTGGGGCTGGCGGAGATTCTGCGCCCGCGGGTGGGGGCGCCGCTGCATGAGGTGCTGGCCGGCCCGCACGCGGCGGGGTTGGCCGGGTTGCGGGCGGCGGCGCGGGAGGTGGCGGCACGGCCGGGGTGGGTACCGCGGTTGGTTGCCGCGCCGGCGGTGGTGGCGGCGCTGGTCGCGGATGCGGGGGCGCTGGCGGCGTTTGCCCGGATCGCGGGGCGCGCCGTGGTGCTGGTGGGGGATGCGCGGGTGGCGGGGTGGGAGGTGGGGTGAGCGCGGGCGGCGCGCGCTGAGGGCCTTGCGCTGATCGCGCCCTGGATCTCCCCGGCCTTCACCCTGCGGGCCCGATGCGCCAGCATGGCGGCAACAAAGCGGGGAAACGATCCATGACGACCTACGACACGATCATCGTCGGCGGCGGCTCCGCCGGCTCGGTGCTGGCACACCGGCTGTCCGCGCGCTCGGCGCACCAGGTGCTGCTGCTGGAAGCCGGGCGGGACACGCCGCACGGCAAGGTGCCCGCCGAAATCCTCGATTCCTACCCCGGCACCGCCTATCTCGACCCGCGCTTCCACTGGACCGAGCTCAAGGTCACCACCGAAGTCATCTCCCACAACCGCCCCGACGCCGCTCCGCCGCCGCTGCGCAAATATGAGCAGGCGCGCGTGCTGGGCGGCGGATCGTCGATCAACGGCCAGCTCGCCAATCGCGGCGCGCCGAGCGACTACGACGAATGGGCAGCCCGCGGCGCCACCGGCTGGGGCTGGGCCGATGTGCTCCCCTTCTTCAAGAAGGTCGAGCGCGACATGGACTACGAGAACGAATGGCACGGACGCGACGGCCGCATTCCGGTCCGCCGCATCCTGCCCGATCTCTGGCCCGAGCACGCCAAGGCCGTGGCTGCAACGTTCAAGGCGTCGGGCTTCGATTTCGTCCCCGATCAGAACGCGGAATGGCGCGACGGCTACTACCCGATCACCATCTCCAACGCCTACGAGCGGCGGGTGTCGGCGGCGATCGGCTATCTCGATCCCGGCACAAGGATGCGGCCGAACCTCACGATCTCGACCGATACCACCGTGACCGGGCTTCTGTTCGACGGGCTGCGCTGCACCGGCGTGGTCGCGCGGGCGGGCGGGCAGGTGCGGGAATTCCATGCGCGGGAAGTCATCCTGTCGTCGGGAGCGATCCATTCCCCGGCGCATCTGTTGCGTGCCGGCATCGGCCCGGCGGGCGCGCTGCGCGCGATGGGGATCGACGTGCGGGCGAATCTCGCGGGTGTGGGCAAGCGGCTGATGGACCACCCGGCGGTCGCGGTGGCGGCCTTCATCAAGCCGCACGCGCGCATCCTGAACGACTGGTCGCGGCGGCACATGTACGTGGCGCTGCGCTATTCCTCGGGGCTGGAGGGCATTCCCGCCGGCGACATGTTCCTCGGCGTCACCAACAAGACGTCCTGGCACGCGGTCGGCGAACAGATCGGCTCGTTCATCATTTCGGTCTACAAGACCTATTCGGAAACCGGCGACGTGCATCTGGCCTCGCCCGATCCGACCGCGGAACCGGTGGTGGCGTTCAACCTGCTGTCCGATCCGCGCGACCTGGAACGGCTGATGGACGGCGTGCGGCGCGCCGCCGCCTGGCATCTGACGCCGGCGATGCAGGCGGTCACCTCCGATCCGTTCCCGGCCAGCTACAGCGACAAGGTGCGCCAGGTCGGGCTGATCAACCGCAAGAACAAGTGGCTGACGGACGCGATGGCGCGGCTGCTGGACGGGCCGGCGGCGCTGCGCTCGTTGCTGATCCGCAAGCTCATCATGGAGGGGTTCACGATCGACGGCCTGCTTGCCGATCCGGAACAACTCGAAGCGTTCTGCCGCAAGGCCGCCGTCGGTGTCTGGCATGCCTCCTGCACCTGCCGGATGGGCGCCGAGGACGATCCGATGGCGGTGACCGACCCGGCGGGGCGGGTGCGCGGGATCGCCGGGCTACGGGTGGTCGATGCCTCGATCTTCCCGGTGGTGCCCTGCGCGAACACGAATTTCCCGGTGCTGATGACGGCGGAGAAATGCGCGCAGGCGATCCTGGATGAGCCGTGATCAGGCGGGGCCGAACCGGTTCGAGGCCTCGAACAGCGCGCGCGCCCTCTCGGCGTCGTAGGCGCGTTCGACCAGGTTCTCCGGGTCCCACTCGCTGCGCTCCTGCTTCAGGAAATCCCCGCCATAGACATGGATCGCCGCGGTCAGGCGCGGCAGCGGGTTGAGCACGGAGTGGATGATATCCGCCCCGAGCGGGCAGACCTCGCCCGGTCCGATCGAGCGCGCGCCGGCGGCTTCCACTCGATCGCCGCGCTGGGGCCGGTCGCCCGGTTCGGGCAGCCGGCGCCAGAAGATGTTGTCTTCCCGGCCCGTGTAGAGCCCGATCAGCGCCCACATGTGATGGTTGTGCGGCATGAACGACATCCTCGGTCCCCAGACCAGGTTGAGGATGGTGACCCGGGGGCCGCGGTGCAGCACCTCGATGCCGGCGCGCTTCGGCTCGCCGAGCGTGGCCAGCACGGCCCCGGGGTCGGCCACGGCGCGGGCCAGGACCTCGCGCGCTGCGGTGTGGTCGTCGCGGTCGGCGACCGCGGCCTCGCAGTCGGCGATGAAGCGCTCCAGGTCGAACATCGGATGGTTCCTCTCCAGACCCGATCCGAAGCATAGGACGTGGCGTCGTGCGGGGGAACCGGAAAATCTTCTTCTCCGGCGCCCCGCGGATCACCCGGCCGCCTGTTCCACCAGCCGCAGGTTGTGGCGCACGGTGGCGCGCTGCACCGCCGACGCCGGACCGTCGAGCCGGGTCAGCGCGGCGCGGTACAGCGCCAGCGCCTCCCCGCGCCGCTCGCCCCCGAGGGCGGCGAGCGCGTTCGCCAGGTTCGTTTCGGTCATCGCGCGCTGCCGCGGCGGCGCGTCGGGCAAGGTCGCCGCGAGCGCGGCGCGGCCGGCGGCGACGGCCTCGGCCAGCAGGGCCGGATCCGCGCGCCGTTCGCCGAGCAGGCGCAGGCTGTGGCAGAGATTATCGGCCGCCAGCCCTTCTTCCCGCGGCACGTCCAGCGCGGCGAAGGTGATCCGCGCGGCCCGCAACGCAACCGCCGCCTCGCCGAGCAGGCTGGGATCGTCCAGCACCGTCGCCAGCAGGGTGAGCACGGCGCCGCGGTTGCGCCCCATGCGCGCGTGGTCGACCTCGGCGCCGGCGGCGGCGAACCCGGCGGCGGCGGCCTCGTACGCGCCAAGTGCCTCGGCGAGCAGGTCCGGATCGCCGGCGCGTTCGCCAAGCACGGTGAGCGCCGCGCCCAGCGCCGCTTGCGCGCGCGGGGTGGGTGCGGTGCGCACCGCTTCGCGCCCCAGCACCACCGCCGAATCGAGCGCGTCGAGATCGTCGGTCAGCGCGCCGAACGCGCGCAATGCGGCCGACAGCGGCACCGCCACCGCCGCCTGCTGCGCGCGCGGGACATCGCGCAGCAGCGCCACGGCTGCGGCGGCGGCTGCGGGGTCCGCGTCCGCCTCGGCGCGCCGGCGGAGCGCGTCAGCGCGGGCGATGACATCGTCCATCAGCCTTCCTTGCGCAGTTCGGCGAAGACGGTGCGGGCACAGATCAGCGCCTCGCGCACGAGGGGCGCGCCGATGTAGCCTTGCAGGTGCAGCATGGCTTCGACCAGCTCGTCCTCCGACCAGCCCTGGCCGCGGGCCATGCGCAGGTGGATGGCGAGTTCGGCCTCGCGGCCCATGACGGTGTCGGAGACGACGACGATCATGGTGCGGGTCTTGAGATCGAGGCCCGGGCGGGTCCAGAGCGCGCCGAAGATGTTCTCGACCGACACCTCGCCGAATTTCTGCATGATGGGATCGGCATAGACGGTGGCGTCGAGGCGGTCGGCGTAGGCCTCGCCCATCAGCTTGCGGCGCATGGCGCGGCCGGCGGCGATGCGGGGGTTTTCGGACATGGATTTCTCTCCCGTGGCTGGCACGCGCCCGGTGCGGGCCGCGCGCCCGGCATGATGCCGTTTTGCCAAACGGGGAGAGTATCGCGTGCGACCCAAGGGTCCGGCAAGGCGTGCCGCCAGACCCAATCCAAGCCACCACGGACCAGCGCCCGTGGTCACAGTCTCCAGTAACGGGTTCCAAGGGCGAGCCCTTGGCGGGGGTCCAGGGGGCAGCGCCCCCTGGCCTTGCTTCCCGAACGAAAGAGCCTACCCCGTCAGGCGCGTGCCACGCCGCGCGAAGCGTGCTCCTCGGCAAACTCCTGCTCGCTCACCCGGGGAATATCCGCCCGGCTGAGCCCGATGTCGGCCAGCTCGCGGTCGGTCATCCCGGTCAGCTCCTCGACGGCGACCCGGCGCGCGTTCCAGGCGGCGTAGCTTCTGGCGACGCCACCCGCCAGGCGGGCAAACAGCCCCTGGCGGCGGGACGGCAACACCGGCTCGTAGTCGGCATCGTCCCAGGTCGTGTGGTAGGAAAGGCTTTCCGGCAGCTTGAAGGAAAGTTCGGTCTTGGCAATCGGGGCAGACATGGGAAGCTCCCATTCGTTTCCTCGGGTCCAGCGCGGCGTCGTCGTGGCGGGGCGCCCCAGAGGCTTTTCGCACTGCAACATAGGCACGTCATGCTGACTGATCACTGCGGAGATTACGGCTCTGCCATGCGGTTCATGCATCAAAGGACAGAGCGCTTGACCCATAACGCCACCGTAGCCGGACGGACCCGCCGATGACGTCGCTGCCCCGCTCCCCACTGGCCCGCCTCGCCGCCCTGCGCGCCCGGCTCGCCGCCGCCGGCCTCGCCGGTTTCATCGTCCCGCGCGCCGATGAACATCTGGGCGAATACGTCCCCGCCGCCGCCGAGCGCCTCGCCTGGCTCACCGGCTTCACCGGCAGCGCCGGGTTCGCCGCGGTGCTGGCCGACCGCGCAGCGGTGTTCACCGACGGCCGCTATGTGCTGCAGCTAGCGGCCGAGACCGACCCGGCGTTGTGGGAACGCGCGCATATCAGCGACCAGCCGCCGCCGGACTGGCTGGCCCGCCACGCGCCCAAGGGCGGGGCGATCGGCTACGACCCGAAGCTGATCGGCGCCGACCAGCTCGCCCGCTTCACCGCCGCTGGGCTCGCCATGCGCCCGCTGGCGGAAAACCCGATCGATGCGATCTGGACCGACCGACCTGCCCCCCCCGACGCGCCGGCCGAGCCGCATCCGCTGCGCTTCGCCGGCCGCGCATCGGCCGAGAAGCGGGCCGAGATCGCGGCACTGCTGGCGGCAGCCGGGCAGGACGCGGCGGTTCTCACCGATCCGGCCTCGCTGGCCTGGCTGCTCAATCTGCGCGGGACGGACGTGCCGTTCGTGCCGGTGGCGCTCGGCTTCGGGCTGATCGACCGCGCCGGGCGGGTGCAGCTCTTCATGGATCCGGGCAAGCTGGGGCCGGAGACCCGCGCCTGGCTCGGCAACGACGTGACTTCCGCCCCGCCCGCGGCGCTGCAGGCCGC
>JABBNW010000116.1 GCA_019352115.1 Pseudomonadota bacterium | reverse complement strand
GCCGAGCGCTTCGCCCTCATCGCCGCCCACCCGGCGGCGCGGACCCGCCGCCCCGCCGAGCCCGCCCCCGCGCCGGACAATGCAGTGTCGGAAAACGCGGCGCCGGAGAATGCGCTGTCGGAAGACGGGACGCCGGCCGAACCGGAGCCCGCGCGCAGGCTGCGCGCGCGGCCCAAGAAGTCGCTGCGACTGCTGCCCCGAGGCTACGGCTGGCTGGCGCGGATGGCGCCGGATCTGGTGCCGTACGGCATCGAGCTCGCCTATTTCCTGGCCCAGCCGGAAATGGCGGAATTTCTGGCGACCGCCCCGCGCCTGTGGAACGTGCTGCGTCCGGTGTGCCGGATGTTCGGCATCATGCCGCCCGAGACCCTGCCGCTCCCGCCGCCCAGGCCGGCGCGGCGCGCGACGGCGGCAAGACCCGATCCCGTGCGCATGCTTCGGCTGTCCGACGCCGCGGCGGCCCGCGAGTACGGTCCGCAAGGCTTCCGCCCTCCGCTTTTCGGACGCTAGAGCTGCACGGGGTTTTGCACGTCCATATCGTTGCTATATCGCAACATATATGCCCTGCGCCCGCGCTCCACACGCGCCCCTCGGGCGCGACCCCTATCCGCGTGCCAGCAGCGCCGCCCCCGCCAGCGCCGCCACCACCGCGATCATCGCCACACCGAACGCATGCGCATACGCCGCCGGACCGGTGCCGCTACCCAGCACGGAGAAGAACAGGGAGCCGATCCCCGCCACGCTCACGGCCGCACCGATCTGCAGCATCGAGTTCACGACCCCGGCCGCCACCCCGCCCTGATGCGCGGGCACGCCCGCCAGCACCAGGTTGAACAGCCGCGGCATCGCCACGCCTTGGCCGAAGCCGGCCACGAACACCGCAACGGCCAGCGGCACCGCGCCGACCCCCGCCGCCACCGCCAGACCGATCGCGGCATAGCCCGCGACCTCGATCGCCAGGCCCCCCGCCAGCAGCCGCAGCCCGAACCGGCGGAGCAGCGGCGCCGTCGCCACCGGCCCCAGGAACAGTCCCACCCCGTACGGCAGGATCGCCAGCCCGGTCTGCAACGGGCCGAGCCCGGCGCCGTCCTGCCGCTCCAGCGCGAACAGCAGGTAGAAGGCCGAGGTGAAGAAGAACAGGCTCGCCACCAGCACGCCGCGCTGGAAGCCCGGGATGGCGAGCAGCTTGATGTCGAGCAGCGGCATGCCGCCGGCGGCCGCCAGCCGGTCCTCGTGGTGCAGGAACGCCCAGATCAGCGCCGGCACCGCGGCGAAGGCCACGAAGGTCCAGGCCGGCCAGCCGTCCTGCCGCCCCTCCGACAGCGGCACCACCAGCGCCGCCAGCGCCGCCGACAGCAGCGCCGCGCCCGCGAGATCGAGCCGCGGGCGGGCGGCGGCGCTGCTCTCCGGCAGCAGCAGCCAGGCGCCGACGATGGCCGCCGCGCCGATCGGCAGGTTGACCAGGAACACCGCGCGCCAGCCGAGGCCGAGCGGGCTCCAGGCCACCAGCACCCCGCCGCCCAATTGCCCGACCGCAGCCGCCAGCCCCATCATCGCGCCGTACAGCCCGAGCGCGCGCGACAGCGCCGCCTCCTCCCCCGGCGCATCGTGCAGGGCACGGATCGAGCCCAGCACCTGCGGGGCCAGCAGGGCCGCGGCCACGCCCTCGGCGATGCGCGCCAGCACCAGCAAGCCCGCCGAGGCCGCCAGCCCGCACAGCGCCGAAGCCGCGGTGAACGCCGCCATCGCCAGGATGAACAGCCGCTTGCGCCCGAACAGATCGCCGAGCCGCCCCCCGGTGACCAGGAACACCGCATAGCCCGCGGCGTAGCCGGAGATGACGAGCTGGACCTGGGCCGGGGTGGCGGCGAGGCCCTGGCGGATCGACGGCAGCGCGACGTTGACGATGAAGAAGTCGACCGGCGGCAGGAAACCGCCGGCCAGCAGCACGGCCAGCATCAGCCACCGCCGCGTGCGGGGCACGACGGCGACCGGAGCAGTCTGTGACACGATCCTGGACACTCCCTGCGGGCGGCGGCGATCGGTCCCACCGGCGACGTCTCCCACCCTGGCCTGCCGGCGCGCGGGCGGCAACCCGGACCCGGCCACTCCAAAATCCGCCGCGCAACGCTATGCTGTCGCGGATGGAGCGCGACCCGGAGGGACACTACGCCAGGCTCGGCCTCGCCCGGACGGCGAGCCCGGCGGCAATCGCCACCGCCTATCGGCGGCTGGCGCGAAGGCTGCATCCGGATGTTCCCGCCACCGGCAACGCCGCCGCCTTCGTCGCGCTGAAGGCCGCCTACGACGTGCTGCGCGACCCCGAGCGACGGCGCGCCTACGACCGGAGGGCGGCGGCCGACGCCGCGCCTGCCGCCCGCGCCCAGCCTGCCTCCGGCGCCCAGCCTGCCGCCGGCGCACATGCGCCGGGCGCCTGGCCCGAAGCGGCACCCGAACCACCTCCAGGATCGGCCGCGTGGCCGGCGGACGAGCCTGACCCCGCCCCGGCGGCGGGCTTCGACCGCCGGTTCCTGCTCTGGATCGGCTTCCTGCTTGCCTCTGCCGTGGCGGCAACGTGGCTGATGTTCGCGATCGCCTCCGGCCCCACGGCGGACCTGCCCGAACCCGGCCCGGCCACTGCCATGTCCGAACCACCCGGCACGTTCGAGGCACCCGGCACGTTCGCGGCGCAAGGCACCGTCGCGGCACAAGGCGCGGCGTCCGCGGCCCGCTTGCCGACGGCGCGGCCAAGCGGGCCGGTCGATCATTTCCTGCTGCCGGGCCTCGGGGCCGCCACCGTCTGGCAGGGCGATCCCGCGCGCGGGGGCCTGCGCCCCGTCGCCCGGCTGGCGCCGTTCGCCACGGTCCATGTCCTCGGCTTCGCCCCCGGGCGCCGCTTCGCCGCCATCCGCCTTGCCGGGGGCGCGATCGGCTTCGTCGCCGCGGACCGCCTGTCCGCCGGCGATCGCGCCGCCGCCCGCCAGGCGTTCTGCGCCGATCGCGCCGGCCCGGCGCCGACCGACGGCGAGGTGCTGGCAGGCGCCGGCAGCGGCCCCGGCCGCTTCGCCATCGTCAACCGCGGCGCGGAACCGGCCGTCGTGAAGCTGCGCGATGCCACCGGGCGGGTGGTGCGCAGCGTCTTCGTCGCCCCGGGCGGCCGGGCGGTGCTCGCCCAGGTGCCGGACGGCCCATGGACCGTCGATCTCGCGGTGGGCGAGCTCTGGAGCCGCGCCTGCAACCGATTCGCCGCCGGGGAGCAGGCGCAGCGCTTCCGCTTTCCGATCGGCTCGGGCAGCATCCTCGCCGTCCCACCCGACCTCCCCCCGCGCGCGATGCCGGTCGCCATCCCCGACCGGGCGTTCGCCCAGCCATGAAGGACCACCAGAGATGGCGATCATCCTGCAGGAATCGTTGCGCGCCGCCTTCTACGCGCCGTTCTATGCCGCCCTGGTGCGCGGCGCCTATGGGGACGCCGGCGTGGAGGTGCGGTTCACCTCCGCCCCCAGCCCGTCCGAGGCGGCGACCAGCCTGCTCGCCGGCGCGGCGGACGTGTGCTGGGGCGGCCCGATGCGGGTAATGGCGACCTACCAGGCCGACCCCGGCTGCGATCTTGTGTGCTTTGCCGAGGTCGTGACCCGCGACCCGTTCCTGCTGATCGGGCGCACGCCGAACCCGGAATTCCGGATGGCCGACCTGCGCACCGCCCGCCTCGGCAGCGTGAGCGAGGTGCCGACCCCCTGGCTCTGCCTGCAACATGACCTGCGCGAGGCCGGCGTCGCGCCCGAGAGCATTTCCCGGGTCGCCGATCGCGGCATGGCGGAGAACTGCGCCGCGTTGCGCGACGGCACGCTCGATGTGGTGCAGGTGTTCGAGCCGTTCGCGAGCACCCTGCTCGCCGAGGGCGCGGGGCATCTGTGGTATGCGGCGGCGGCGCGCGGGCCGACGTCCTACACGACGTTCTATGCCCGGCGGGACGTGCTGGCGGCCAGGCGCGACGAGTTCCTCCGCATGGTGCGCGGGGTCCAGGCGACGCAGCGCTGGCTGGCGGGCGCCTCCGGTGCCGAGATCGCGGCGACGGTGGCCGCGTATTTCCCTGCCGTGCCGCAGCCGATCCTGGCCGCGGCCTACGACCGCTACCAGGCGCTCGGCATCTGGGGGCGGAACCCGATCCTGCCGCGCGCCGGCTACGAGCGGCTGCGCGCCAGCCTGGTCTCCGGCGGGTTCGTCGCCCCGGGCGCGCCGTTCGCGCAGGCGGTGGACAACAGCCTCGCCGAGGCGGTACTGGCCGAGCAGCCCCCCACCTGATTCGACCAACACGGAGGACCATTCCCATGCCGCATGCCACCGCCGACGACGGGGTCCGCCTCTATTACGAGGAGACCGGTACCGGCATCCCGGTGATCTTCGTGCACGAATACGCCGGCGACCTCCGCAGCTGGGAGCCGCAGTTGCGCCATTTCGGCCGGCGCTACCGGGCGATCGCCTACAACGCCCGCGGCTATCCGCCGTCGGAGGTGCCCGAGCAGGTCACCGCCTACTCCCAGGCGCGCGCCGCGGACGACATCGCCGCCGTGCTCGACCACCTGAAGCTCGACCGGGCGCATGTGGTCGGGCTGTCGATGGGCGGGTTCGCGACCCTGCATTTCGGCTTTCGCCATCCCGACCGCACCCGGTCCCTGACCGTCGCCGGCTGCGGCTACGGGGCCGAGAAGGGCCAGCGGGAGAAGTTCCGCGCCGAGGCCGAAGCGATCGCCGCCTTCATCGCGGCGAACGACATGACGGTGTTCGCCGAGAAATACGCCTACGGCCCGACCCGGGTGCAGTTCGAAAACAACGACCCGCGCGGCTTCGCCGAGTTCAAGCGCTACCTCGCCGAACATTCCGCGCCCGGCTCGCACAACACGCAGCTTGGCGTGCAGCGGGAACGGCCGTCGCTCTATGACCTGATCGACGACATGCGGGCCCTCACCCTGCCCACCCTGGTGCTGACCGGGGACGAGGACTGGCCCTGCCTCAATCCCGCAATCCTGATGAAGCAGACCATCCCGAGCGCGGCGCTGGCGGTGATGCCGAACTGCGGCCACACGATCAACATCGAGGACCCGGACGAATTCAACCGCATCGTCGGCGCGTTCCTGGCCCAGGTCGACGCCGGCCGCTGGCCGCAACGGGACCCGCGGGCGATGACGGGCTCGATCACCGGCATCAAGGACTGAGCGGTTGTGAAAAACGGCCCGCGCGCCGCCGGAATTGCCCGCGAACCCGAGCAATTCCGGCGCGCGTTCCTGCACAGGTTCGATGGCTTTCCTCGCCCTGCGCGTGGCTGGCCGCCGGACGTGCGAGCGCGCCGGCATCGGCGCCGGCACGGACATGCGTAGCTGCCGCCGAACGCCGTTGCGGCCCTGGTCGCTGCTTGTCGTCGTGCTCGCCCTTGCCGGCTGCTCGGCGCCGCTGCCCATCGCCCATTTCGCCGGCACCCGGCCGGTGTTGCACCCGGACCGCTGGTTCGTCGGCCATACGCACTCCTGGGGCGTGTTCGAGAACGCGCGGGGCGACCCCACCGGCACCTTCACCACCGAAGATGTCGGCACCAGGACGGCGGACGGGACCCTGGTGCTCGCCCAGACCATCCACCAGTCCGACGGCAAGGTCCTGCATCGCACCTGGCGGCTGAAGCGGGTCGGCGCGCACCACTACACGGCGACCGCCAAGCCGGTGGTCGGCATTGGCCGCGGCGAGGCCTATGGGCGCGTCTTCCACTGGACCTACATCCTGCGCCTGCCGCCGGGCGACTGGCTGCACACGGTGCGGTTCAACCACTGGATGTACCTCTCCGACGACGGCACCCATCTGCTGAACCGCTTCACGGTGCGCAAACTGGGGATCGTGGTCGCGCGCGCCTCGGAGGTGTTCGCGCATGATCCCTGAAACCCGCCCAGCGTGACGCGCCCGCCGGGCTGTCCCGGGTGGCGGACGCAGGCCCGTCAGGACGGACGTTTGCGGGGCGCGGAGAACCCCCCGGGCCGGACGGCGGGCGTCGCGGGGCGGACGAACACCGCGACGCTTTCCACCCGCGCCGACCACAGGAACTGGTCGATCGGCGTCGCCGCGGCCAGCGCATATCCGGCGGCCCTGAGCACCCCGGCGTCGCGGCCCAGAGTGACGGGGTCGCAACTGACGTAGATCACGCAGGCCGGCCCGGCCGCCGCGAGCGCCGCCATCTGCGCCGCCGCGCCGGCGCGTGGCGGGTCGAGCACCACCGCTGCGACATTTGCGAGCTCGGCGGCGGCCAGCGGCTGGCGGGCCAGGTCGCGTCGGCGCGCCTCGATCCGCCCGGTCCGCCCCGCGCCCGCGGCCGCCGCGCGCAGGGCGGCGACGGATCCGGCATCGCCTTCGAACGCCTCCACCACGCCACGGGCGGCCAGGGCGAAGCTCAAGGTACCGCAGCCGGCGTAAAGCTCGACGATCCGCGCCCGCGGCGGCAGGCGGGCCGGCAGGCCGGCGAGCACGGCGGCGACGATCGCCGCCTCCCCCTCGGCCGAGGCCTGGAGGAAGGCGCCGGGCGGCGGTGCCACCGTCACGCCGGAGAAGGTGACCACCGGTGCCTGCAGGACCGCGATCGGCTCGGGTTCGTCGCCCCCGCGCGCCCAACTGATCCGCACCAGCCCCTGCGCGCGGGCGAACGCGGTCAGACGCTGGCGGTCTGCAAGGGACGGCTCCGCATCGGTGCGCAGCAGCAGGTCGGGACCGGCGTCGAGCAGGTTCGCCACGGCCGCGCCCTCCCGCCGCAGGGCCGCGACCCCGCGCAGCGCATCGCGCAGAGGCGCGAGCAGACCGGCCAGGGTCGGGTGCAGGACGGTGCAGGCGGCAAGGTCCACCACTTCGCTGCCGCGCAGCCGATGCAGGCCGACCCGCAGGTCCGGCCCGGCGCGTTCCAGCGCCAGGTCCATGCGCCGCCGTGCCGCGGGCGGCGTGGGGACCGTCGGCGCGACGGCGGGGGCCGCAAAGCCGGCGCGGACCAGCGCGGCGCGCAGCAGCTCCGCCTTCCAGTCCAGGTACGGCGCCGTCTGCCAGTGCTGCAGCACGCAGCCGCCGCAGGTGCCGAACTGCGGACAGGGCGGCGTGACCCGCTCGGCGCTGGCAGCGAGGACGCATTCCAGCCGGGCGGCAACGCCGCCGCCGCGGGGCGCGAGGGGAACGGCCTCGACCTGCTCGCCCGGCAGGGTGAGCGGCACGAACACGCGCTGCCCATCCTCGGCGAGCCCGTTGCCATCGCCCGCGGCCCCGATCGTCCCGATCGCCAGGGTGAGCGGCGCGACGCCAGGGACAGTGTCGCGGCCGCGCCCAGGCGGGCGCGGGCGCAAGCGCGCCGGATGCGTGGGGTGGAACGGCGAGCGCGCTGGCACGCGCGCCTAGCCGCCGAAGGCGTTCAGCCCGGTCTGCGCGCGGCCGAGGATGAGGGCGTGCACGTCGTGCGTGCCCTCATACGTGTTCACCGCTTCCAGGTTCATCACGTGACGGATCACGTGGTACTCGTCGGCGATGCCGTTGCCGCCGTGCATGTCGCGCGCCTCGCGCGCGATCGCCAAGGCCTTGCCGCAGGAATTGCGCTTGCACAGGCTGATCATCTCCGGCGCCGCGTCATGCGCGTCCATCAGCCGGCCCAGTTGCAGCACCGCTTGCAGCCCGAGCGCGATCTCCGTCTGCATGTCGGCGAGCTTCTTCTGCACGAGCTGGGTCGCGGCCAGCGGCCGGCCGAACATCATCCGCTGCATCGTGTAGTCGCGCGCCGCCTGCCAGCAGAACTCCGCCGCCCCGAGCGCGCCCCAGGCGATCCCGAAGCGCGCATTGTTGAGGCAGGAAAACGGGCCGCGCAGCCCCTTCACCCCCGGCAGCACGTTGGCCGCAGGGACGAACACGTCCGCCATCATGATCATGCCGGTGACGGAGGCGCGCAGGCTGAACTTGCCCTCGATCTTCGGCGCCTCCAGGCCGGCCATGCCGCGATCGAGCAGGAAGCCGCGGATGTCGCCGGCATCGTCCTTGGCCCAGACCAGCAGCACGTCGGCGATCGGCGCGTTGGTGATCCAGGTCTTCGATCCGTTCAGCACGAACCCGCCGTCCACCGCCCGTGCCCGGGTGCGCATCGATGCCGGGTCCGAACCGGCGTCGGGCTCGGTCAGGCCGAAGCAGCCGACGAATTCCCCGCTGCGCAGCTTCGGGAGGTAGCGGTCCTTCTGCGCTTCCGAGCCGAACGCCCAGATGGGATACATCACCAGCGAGGATTGCACGGAAAACGCCGAGCGATAGCCGGAATCGACCCGTTCGACCTCGCGCGCGATCAGCCCGTAGGAGACATAGTTGACCCCGGCGCAGCCGTGGCTGTCGAGCGTGGCACCGAGGAATCCCATCTCCCCCATCTCGGTCATGATCGAGCGGTCGAACGTCTCGTGCCGGTTGGCGGCCAGCACGCGGGGGAACAGCTTGTCCTGGCAGTAGGCGCGGGCGGCGTCGCGGATGGCGCGCTCGTCTTCGGAGAGCTGGCCGTCGAGCCGCAGCGGGTCTTCCCAGGAGAACGGGGTGAAGCGGCTCGGGTGCGGCACGCTCATGCGTCGGTCTCGGGCTCGTCGGTGAGCGGGATGCGGGAGGTGCGGACGCGTACCAGCATGAAGGCGGGGATGTCGGCGCCGAAGCCGGTGACGGCGACTGCCGGCTCCTCCTCCCGGCGGCGTCCGCCGCGATCCGCGTCGCGGTCCCGGTTCTGGTCGCGGTCGCGGTTCGGGTCGCGTTTCGCGTCCCGGCTGGCGTCACGATCACGGCTCGCATCGCGGCCGGTATCACGGTCCCGGCTCGCATCACGGTCGCGGCTCGCATCGCGCTCACGTCCCGCGTCACGACCCGCTTCGCGACCGCGTCCACGATCACGATCGCGCCCACGCGAGCGTGAAGGCGCGGCAGGTGTCGGCGCGGCAGGTGTCGGCGCGACAGACGGGGACGCCAGTGCGGGCGCCGGCGTGCCGGTCACGGCCGGGCCGTCGGCGGCGGGACCGTCGGCACTGGGGCTGTCGGCGATGGGGCGGTCGGCGGCCGATGTATCGCCGGCGGGCGCGGCAGCCGCCGGATCGGCGGGCCGCATGGGCGCGGCGCGCACCGGACGGACGCGGCGGGCCGGAACCGGCGCCGGCTCGTCGCCCCATCCCGAAGCGAGCGGGACGGCAGCGGCCTCGGCGGCCGGCGCTTCGGCCTTTTCGCGCCGCGGCGCACGGGACCGCGCGGGCGGCTTGTCGGCGCCCTCGGCTTTCGGCGCCCGGCCCTGGTCGGTCGCCGGCTTGGCGGCGGAACGTCCCCGCCCGCGCCGGCGGCGCCCGTCGTCCGCCGCCCAGTCGACGGGATCGAGGCCCTCGACCGGCAGCGGCGGGATCGGATGGCCGATGAGCTGCTCGATCGCAGCCACCGCGGCCCGGTCCTCGGGTTCGGAAATGGTGAAGGCGTGGCCTTCCAGCCCGGCCCGACCGGTGCGGCCGATGCGGTGGACGTAGTCCTCGGCGTGGTGCGGCACGTCGAAATTGAACACGTGCGACAGCCCGCCGATGTCGAGCCCGCGCGCGGCGACGTCGCTGCAGACCAGCAGTTGCAGCTCGCCGGCCTTGAATTTCTCCAGGGTGGCGAAGCGGATGCTCTGGCTCATGTCGCCGTGCAGGGCGCCCGCGTTGAGCTTATGGCGCACCAGCGACTTGTGCAGGATGTCCACGTCGCGCTTGCGGTTGCAGAAGATCAGCGCGTTCTGCACATGCTCGGTGCGGATCAGCCGGCGCAGCGCCTCGCGCTTGTCGTGCTCGGCGACCAGCACCAGGCCCTCGGTGATGGTGGTCGCGACCGAGGCCGGGCGGGAGACCGAGATTTCCTTCGGCTCGCGCAGGAACGCATCCGCGAGCCGGCGGATCTCGGGCAACATGGTGGCCGAGAAGAACAGGGTCTGGCGGGTGCGCGGCAGCATCGCCACGATGCGTTCCACATCGGGGATGAACCCCATGTCGAGCATCCGGTCCGCTTCGTCGATCACCAGGATCTTCACGTCGGTGAGCAGGATGCTGCCGCGCTCGAACATGTCGATCAGCCGGCCCGGCGTCGCGATCAGCACGTCGACCCCGCGCATCAGCACGTCCTTCTGGTCGGACATGCTCTCGCCGCCGATGATCAGGGCGTGGGTGAGCTTCAGGTATTTGCCGTACTGGACGAAATTCTCCGCCACCTGCAACGCAAGCTCGCGGGTCGGCTCCAGGATCAGGCTGCGCGGCATGCGCGCGCGGGCGCGCGAGCCGTCCAGTATGTCGAGCAGTGGCAGGGTGAAGCCGGCGGTCTTGCCGGTGCCGGTCTGCGCCGCGCCCAGCACGTCGCGCCCCATCAGCACGAAGGGGATTGCCTGTTCCTGGATCGGCGTCGGGTGCACGTAGCCCATCTCCGCCACCGCGCGCAGCACAGACTCGGACAGGCCGAGGTCGGCGAAGGTCGCGCGTGCGGCCGGCTCGGGGTCTGATGTCGGCGCTTGCGCCGCGGGGTCGGATGTCGGCGCGGGCACTGCGGGTTCGGATATGGCAGTCTGCGCTGGCGCCTCGGGTTCGAACGCCTGCGCCCCGACAGGCGCGGAGGGTTCCTGCTGCGGCACCGCAACAGCCTGGTCAGGCGCCGGAGCCGGCGGCAAAGCGTGTTCTTGCGGGGACGCCGCCGCGACAGCGTGTTCGTTCGGGTCCGCCGCGGCGGGGATCGTGTCGGTCAAATTCGGTTCCAGTCGGGTGGTTCGATCCGCGTGCGACGCGGAGGCGCGGCGTACCGCGATGGCGGCCAGACGCGCGGCGCGATGGTCACGCCCGCGCGGATCAATGCGGGATATCCGCAAGAAGTGGGAGAAAGTCAAGGTAAGGCAGCCGCGAATCGGCCATCGCAGCCGGATGCTCCGTCCTCGCCCATCGCATCCCACGCGGCTTGGTCACCAATCGGTCCCGCGCGGCTCCGCAATACATCACGTCCCGCGCGGCTTCGCCATCCATCACGTCCCGCGCGGCTTCGCCATCCATCACGTCCCGCGCGGCTTCGCCGCGACGCCGAACTTTCGCCGCCCACCCCTGCCACCGTTGCGCTTTCCCGCTGGAACCGGCCGAAGAGCGCCCCATCTGTCGTCCCAAACCGTCCGATCCCGCCGGCGCTTCGGGAGCCCGCAACCATGCCGCGTCCAATCCACAGCCTCCCCCTCGCGGTCCGCACCGGCGCCGCCGCACTGCTGCTCGCAGGGCTCGCCGCCGCGCCGGCCCAGGCACGGGTGCGCGTCTTCTTCGGCTACGGCGCACCCTATTGGGGAGGGCCCGGCTACTACCCGCCGCCCATCTATTATCCGCCACCCGTCTATTATCCCCCGCCCGCCTACTACCCGCCGCCCCCGCCGGTCGTTTACGCGCCACCCGACTCCGGCGCCCCCGGCCCGATCCAGCCCGCCAGGTCGTGCAACGCCGGCCCCTACGTCTGCCCGCTCGAGCGTCCCCTGCCCGCCGGCGCCCAATGCTGGTGCCGCGACAACGCGGGCCGCCAAACCTTTGGTCACGCCGAATGATGAAGCCGCACGCCCCCGCCCCCGCGACCAACGGGATCCCGCCCCGGATCGAAGACTACGCACTGATCGGCGACTGCCGCACCGCAGCCCTCGTCAGCCGTACCGGATCGATCGACTGGCTCTGCCTGCCGCGCTTCGACAGCCCGGCCTGCTTTGCCGCCCTGCTCGACCGCCCGCGCGCCGGGCGCTGGCAGATCGCCCCCGCCGAGCCAGGCGCGCAGATCACCCGCCGCTACCGGCCCTCCACCCTGATCCTGGAAACCACCTTCGAAACCGAGCAGGGGCGCGCCACCCTGATCGACTTCATGCCGCCCTCGGGCGGCACCGCAGGCATGCCGGCCTCCGGCCCCGGCCCTTGCGTGATCCGCATCGTTCGCGGTGAGGCCGGCGCCGTGCCCATGCACCTCGATCTCGCACTGCGTTTCGACTACGGCTCGTTCGTGCCCTGGGTCACGAAACGGCGCACCGGCTTCGGGATCATGGCCGTCGCCGGCCCGGATCTCGCGGTGGTACAAAGCACGATCCCGCTGCAGGGCCACGACATGGCCACCAAGGCGCGCTTCACCGTGCGCGCCGGCGAAGACGCCTGCTTCGTCCTCGCCTACGGCGCGTCCCATCTGCCGCCGCCGGCGGTGCCGGATCCGCTGCTCGCCCTGCACGCCACCGAGGCGTTCTGGACCGACTGGTGCCGGCATAGCCGCTACCAGGGCGAATTCCACGGCCCCGTGCAGCGCTCGCTCATCACCCTCAAGGCGCTCACCTGCGCCGACACCGGGGGCATCGTCGCCGCCCCGACCACGTCGCTGCCGGAACTCGCCGGCGGCAGCCGCAACTGGGACTACCGCTACTGCTGGTTGCGCGACGCCACCTTCACCCTGCTCGCGCTGCTCAACGCCGGCTACCGCGAGGAAGCCCGCGCCTGGAGCGGCTGGCTGCGCCGCTGCGTCGCCGGCAGCCCCGACCAGATGCGCGTGCTCTACGGGGTCAGCGGCGAACGACGCATCCCGGAATGGGAGGTGCCGTGGCTCACCGGCTACCAGGGCGCGCACCCGGTGCGCATCGGCAACGCCGCCGGCGAGCAGTTCCAGATCGACACCTACGGCGAAGTGGTCGATGCGATGTTCGAGGCGAATCAGGCCGGCCTCGCACCCCCCGGAGAAACCTGGGGGCTGATGCGCGAGATCGTCGAGCACCTCAGCACCGTCTGGGACCAGCCGGACGAAAGCATCTGGGAAGTGCGCGGCGGGCGGCGGCACTTCGTGTTCTCCAAAGTCATGGCCTGGGTCGCGCTCGATCGTGCGGTGCGCGAAGCGGAGTCCCGACAGGAAACGGAACCGCTCGACCGCTGGCGCCAGTTGCGCACCCGCATCCACAGCGAAATCCTCCGCCAGGGCTTCGACCGGGACAAGCAAAGCTTCGTGCAGGCCTACGGCAGCAACGACCTCGACGCGAGCGCGCTGATGATCCCGCTGGTCGGCTTCCTGCCCGCCACCGACAAACGCATGCTCGGCACGGTCGCGGCGATCGAACGCGAACTGATGCACGACGGCCTGGTCCGCCGCTATCGGCCGAACCAGGCAACCGACGGCCAGGCCGGCAGCGAAGGCATGTTCCTCGCCTGCAGCTTCTGGATGGCCGACAACCTGGCCATGCAAGGCCGCCACCAGGAGGCGCGCAACCTGTTTGTCCGCCTCGCAGGCCTCGCCAACGACGTCGGCCTGCTGGCAGAAGAATACGATCCCGACACCAAACGCCAACTCGGCAACTTCCCGCAGGCCTTCTCCCACCTCGCCCTGATCGACACCGCCCTGAACCTGTCGGGGCAAGGCCCCATCCATCGTCGCGCCCGCGCCGCGCATGGGGGTGGGGGGAGGTAAGCAAGGCCAGGGGCGCTGCCCCTGGACCCCGCCAAGGGCATCGCCCTTGGAACCCTTCCGTT
>JABBNW010000115.1 GCA_019352115.1 Pseudomonadota bacterium | reverse complement strand
GAGTTCAATCCCCTCCAGCAGCACCACGCCGCGCCGGGCCGCGAGCGCCCCCTTAACCCTGCGTCAACCTCCATGCGCTACCCGCCGGATCGGTCTCCGGAGGGTCCAATGCGCGTCCGTACACTGTTCCTGGTTGCCGTGCTCGCCGTCGCGGCCCCCGGGCTCGTTGGATCGGCCTGGATTGCGGGAACCGCCTGGTCGGACGCGGCCGGCGCAGACCAGGCGATCGGGCTGACCCAGGCGCTCGGCGCGGTCATGCGTGCCCTTGTCGCCACCGCGGTCGAGCGGGGCACCTTGGTCACCGTCGCCGCCGGGGAAGCCAGCCCGGGGATGATGGCGCGGGCCACCGCCGCGGGGGAAGCGGCGCGCGCGGCGGCGCGTCAGGCGCTCGCCCGGCTCGGCACCTCGGCTGCGGCGCTGGACGCCGATGACGCGGCGCTCGCCGGCCTGGTGCGCAGGCTTGGCGCTGCCGACGGCAAGCCGCGACCCGATCTCGCATCGTCGTCCATCCGGCTGCCGACGGCGCTGATCGGGCAACTCACCGCGCTCGATCAATCGGTGCAGGCGCGCCTGGTCCGGGTGGCCCCCGCGGTCGCGGCCGATACCGCGCTTGCGCAGTCGCTGACGGCGCTGCGCGCCGTGGCCGGGCTGCGCAGTGCGACGGTGGAAAAGGCCTGGGTGCCCGGGGACGTGGCGGACCGCGCGCTGATCGTGCGCATGTACGAGCTCGGTGGCCGGGTGGCGCAGGCCTGGGCGGCCAGCCAGGCGATGGCGGGCACCCTGCCGCCGGACCACGCCCTGTCGGCCGCACTGGCGGCAACACGGCACGGGTTCTTCGCCGTGGCCGATCCGCGGTATCGCGCGCTGGTGACGCGGCTGGCCGCCCATCAGCCCCCGGTCGGCAGCGCGGCGGCGCTGCATGCCTATACCGTTCATTGGCTCGCGACCTTGCAGCAGCCGCGCGACGCCGCCCTGGCCGCGGCGTTGCGGATCGCGCATGCGGCAGGCGCGTCGGCGCGGTTGCGGCTCGCGCTGGCCTTGCTCGGTGCCTTGGCCGGGCTTGGTCTTGCCTTCGGGGCCGGGCTGCTGCTCTGGCGGCGGGTGATCGCCGCGCTCGGGCGGCTGACTGCAACCCTGGGGCGGTTGGCGGCGGGTGCGCTCGATACGGCCGTGCCGGATCGGGACCGCGGCGATGAGATCGGGGCGATCGCCGAGGCCGTGGAAACCCTGCGCGCCGGTGCGGCCGAAGCGGGCCGGCTGGCCGCCGCGGCGGCCGCCGATCAGGCCAACAAGCTCGTGGAGGCGCAGCGGCTCGCCGGCCTGCTCGCAGCATTCGAACGCGGCGCCGGGGAGGCGACGGCCGGGGTTGCCGAGGCCGCCGGTGGGTTGAAGCAGACCGCGGCCAACCTGACCGAGTTGGCGCAGGGCGCGCGCGGGGAGGCGGGCGGCATCGCCGATAGTGCCGCCGGCGCCTCCGCCAGCGTCGACCAGCTTGCCGGGGCGACCGAAGAATTGTCGGCCTCGATCCGCGAAATCTCGTCGCGGATGGCCGAGGCGGCGACGGCGGTGGCCCGCGCACGGACGGATGCCGACGGTTCGGCCGCGCGGGTCGGGGCGCTGGCGGAAACCGCGTCCGGCATCGGCGACGTGGTCCGACTGATCGAGGATATCGCCGGGCAGACCAACCTGCTCGCACTGAACGCCACGATCGAGGCCGCGCGGGCGGGCGACGCCGGCAAGGGCTTCGCGGTCGTCGCCGGCGAAGTGAAGGGGCTCGCCACCCAGACCGCGCAAGCGACCGGGCGGATCGCCGCGCAGATCGCCACCATTCAGGCTCAGACGGGCGAGTCCGTCGCCGCGATCGCCAAGGTGGCGGAGACGATCGGCGCGTTGACCGCGATCGCCACCACGGTCGCGAGCGCGGTCGAGCAGCAACGCGCCGCCACCGACGAGATCGCCCGCAGCGTGCAGCAGGCCGCCCAGGGCACCGGCACCGTCTCGACCGGGATCGCCGGGCTGCGCCGGCGCACGGAGGAAACATCGGCGGCGGCCGAACGCATCCGCACGGTCGCGACCGACCTCGATACGCGGCTCGACGTGCTGCAGGCGGGCATCGCGTCCCTGCTGGCCGGCATGCGGGCACCGTCGCCGCAGGCCGCATGAAGGCCGGCGGCCGCCGTCAGAAGGCCAAGGGGCTTCGCTGGCGAGGCGTCAAACATTCCGCGGGTTGCTATCAGGCCAGCAGTGGCGCGATCGCGTCCTGCGCCTGCGCCGGGGGCGCCAGCAGCAGGTCGGCGGCGGGGCGTTCCCAGGCCGCTTCCTCCGGCGCCAGCGGATCGCGCGCGGTCAGGCGATGGTCGAGCACGCAGCGGGCGAGCAAGGCACGACGCGCATCCGCGCCCGGGCGGGTCGCTTCCCACCCCAGCAGCACCGCGCTCGCGGCATTGTAGAGCCCGGTCGCCGCGGTGCGGGCCAGCGCCTCGCCCCCGCCGGCAACCCGTTCGGCCGCCGCCGCCGCGCGGTCCCAGGTGGCACCCAGGCGCGCGCGGAACGCTGCGGGCAGCGCGTCCGCCTCCTCCAGCCGCCGGTGCAGCAGCGCACCGAGCGCACGCTGCGCCCCCTGCCGCCCCACGGCGCGGCCGATCACGTCGAGCGCGTTGATGTTGCTGGTGCCTTCCCACAGCAGCCCGACCTGGGCATCGCGGATCAGGCGCGCCGTCACGTAGTCCTCGATGTAGCCGTTGCCGCCGCGTGCCTCCATCGCCCCGGTCGCGACCGGGACGTTGTCGCGGCAAGCGCGCAGCTTGAGCAGGCCGGTGAGGATGCGCAGTTCCGCCATCGCACCGCGGTCCAGCGCGTCGGCGGTCGCGAAGGTCATCGACAGCGCCTGCTCGGTCGGCACCAGCATCTTCAGCACCTGCCGGCGCATCAGCGGGAAGTCGATCACCGCGCTGCCGAACGCGCGTCGCCCGCGCGCAGCGGCGAGCGCTTCGTTCACGCAGCGGCGCATCATCCCCGCGGCGCGCGCCCCGTGCGACAGGCGGGAGCGGTTCACCTGCTCCAGCATCTGTTTCAGCCCGGCATCGGGCGCACCCACCAGGTAGGCCTCGGCGCCATCGAGGTCGATCTCCCCGCTCGCCATCGATTTCGTGCCGAGCTTGTCCTTCAGCCGCACGATCCGATAGGCGTTGCGGCTGCCGTCGCGGCGGCGCCGCGGCAGGGCGAACAGCGCCAGGCCGCGCGTGCCCGCGGGCGCGCCGGCCGGGCGGGCCAGGGTCAGCGCCACATCGGCATCGGCATGCGAGTTGAACCATTTGCTGCCGGTCAGATGCCAGTCTTCACCCGCACGGACCGCGACGGTTTCGATCGCACCGACATCGGACCCGCCGGCGCGTTCGGTCATGAACTGCGCGCCCTTCCACAGTGTGGCGAGGTCGGCCGACAGCATCCTGGGCAGGAGATAGTGTTGCAGCTCCGGGCCGGCGAATGTCCGAATGAGGTGGATCGAGGTATCGGTCATGCTGACCGGACACATCAGGCCGAACTCGGCCTGGGTGAACAGGTACTGGAGCGCGTATTTGGCCGCGGCCGGCAGGGGCGAAGGCTGGTCCAGCACGCCGGCGCGGTGGGCCATGGCGTGGAACTGGAAATCGGCGAAGGCGATCTGTTCGATCTCGCGATAGGCAGGGTGGTACTCGATCCAGTCCTCATTGTTCCCGTACCGGTCGCGCGGATGGAGGACGGGCGGATGGCGGTCGGCAAGGCGGGCGAGCGCGTCGAGCCGCCCGCCGGCGAGCCGGCCGAGGCGGGCGTAGTGCGGCGTCAGCGACGCACGCGTCTCGGCCGGAAGGTAGATCGCCAGCAGGTCCTGCAGCGACCGGTCCTGGGCGTAGAAATCCTGCCCCGCGCAGTCGGCGGGAATCGGGGTGGTCGGACTGCGATCCACCGTATTCATGGGGCCATCGTATCCATGGGGCGGTTTCCTCCGTGCCGGCGCGATGGCGTCTGTGCACGCAGGACGCGCCGCCGGCAACCGCAACCGGGTCACGCAAGCTTAGCGTGACCCGGCGCCCCCCTTATTTGAGCACCAACGCGCTCGCCCCGCTGAGTTCGCCCAACTTGGCACCCGCCGCCACCCGCCGTTGCAATTCCAGCCCGCTCGCCTGCTTGGCGATCGCCTGGCGCGCTTCGGCCTCGGCCTCGCCGGGCGGCAGCACCAGCACGCCGCTGTCGTCGCACAGCACGGCGTCGCCCGGCATCACGACCACCCCGCCGATCGACACCGGCCGGTTGAGGCGGCCGCCGAGATCGTAGAGCCGGGTGGTGATTGGCGCGAAGCCGCGGCACCACATGGGGAAATCGGAGGCTTCGATCTCCTCCAGGTCGGTGCAGGGTCCGTCCACCACGCCGGCCTTGGCGCCGGCGGCCTTCGCCGCGACGGTCACGCCGCCGCCCCAGCAGGCGTGGCGGTCGTCGCCGAGCCGATCCACCAGCAGGATATCGCCCGGTCGCAACATACCGAGCGCGTGGTGCAGCAGGGTGGAATCGGGTCCCGGGATCGCCACCGTCACGGCGGTGCCGGCGAGCCTGCGGCCGCGCAGGGCCGGCTGGATGCCGCGCTGGCAGAACCCCCACTGGCGCCAGTGGCCGACCGTGGCCGTTTCCGCCTGTTCGAGCAGCGCCACCACCTCGGCGCTGATCTGGGCCGGCATGGCACCGATATCGTATGTGGGCATCGCTTGCTCCTGTCAGGAAGGCGGCACGTCAGGAAGGCTGGGGCACGGATCAGGCGGGCAGGCTGTCGGGCACCGGGCCGCCGAGGGCCGCCACCGGGCGTTCGGGGTGCACGAACAGCCACAGCACGGCGCCAGCGATGCCCGACAGGGCAATGCCGAGTAGCGCCCCCGCCCAGCTTCCGGTCCACTCCACGAGATAGGCGGTCAGCACCGGCCCGACCACGCCGGCGGCATTGCCCCAGAAATTGGTCCATCCCGAAACCACGCCGGTGGAGGAGCGACCGAGATCCTGGGTCGCGGACCAGATCGAAACCTGGGTCAGCCCCACCGCGCCGAGCGAGATGCAGAGCAAGGTCATCATCAGCCAGATCTGCGGCGTGCGGGACGCGGCGATCAGCGCCAGCGCGCTCACCGCGAACCCGACGATCGCGATCGGCACGCGCGCGGCCCAGACCGATCCGGTGCGCCGCAGGATCCGGTCCGATAGCGCACCGGTCACGAACACCATCACGAACAGCGCGACCCAGGGCAGGGAGGAGAACACGCCCATGGACGCCAGCGAGAAATGCCGGTCCCGCACCAGGTAGGTGGGCAGCCAGGTCGTATAGAAGCTCTGGATCATCACCAGGAAGAAATATTGCAGCCCCAGCGCCCAGAACTGGACCGACCCCAGCCCGCGACGGAATGCCCCGCTGATCGGCCGGGACGCCTCCCGCGCCTGGCCGGCAGCGATCAGGTGCGCTTCCGCCGCCCCCATCATCGGGTGCGTCGCGGGGTTATCGCGGAAACCGAACCACCAGGCGAAGCCGATCAGCAGCCCGAGCACGCCGAAGCCGTAGAACGCCCACTGCCAGCCGAAATGCAGGATCACCATGGCGGTGATCGGCCCGGCGGCGATCGGGCCGAGATAGAGGCCGCCGAGCAGGATGGAGTTCGCCTTGGCGCGCTCGGCCGGCGGAAACCAGCGCTTCAGCGCCAGCACCGAACTCGGCCAGTCGGCCGACTGCCCGGCCCCGAGCAGACCGCGGATCACGACGAAGGAGGCGAAGCCCCAGGCCGCCGGCGTCAGCGCCGTCAGCAGCGACCACAGCAGGTTCGCCCAATAGAGCATCTTGCGCGGCCCGAACCGCTCGGCGAGCCAGCCGGACGGCACCTGCAACAGCGCGTAGGTCCAGGAGAACGCAGTCAGCAGGAACGACATCTGGACCAGGGTGAAATGGTACTGGTTCTGGATCGTCGGCGCCGCGATCACGATCGCGGTGCGATCGAGCGACATGACGAAGGTGATCGGTCCCAGCAACGACCCGGCCATCCACCAGCGTGTCGCGCCGGGCGCCGTATCCTTCTCCGCCATGTCCATCTCCGTTGCTGTCAGATGACCCGATCCGTTTCCGGCAACGGCGCACCGCGCGCCACGCGGACGATGTTGCCCAGCCAGTGCCGCACGCCGATCGCCGAGTTCTCGAACGCGGTGGAGGCGCAATGTGGGGTGACGATCACGTTGTCCATATGCAACAGCGGATTCGCCGGATCGGGCGGCTCCGGGTCGAACACGTCGATCGCGGCGCCGGCGAGCGTGCCGTCGCGCAGCGCCGCGACCAGGTCCGCCTCCACGACGATTCCGCCGCGCGCCACGTTCACCAGGATCGCGCCCGGCTTCATCGTTTCAAGCTGCGGCGCCGCGATCATGCCGCGCGTTTCCGGCGTGAGCGGGCAGCACAGGCACAGGAAATCCGATTGCGCGAGCAACGTGTCGAGCGGACGCCAGGACACGCCGCGGGTGGCTTCCTCGGCGACCGAAAGCGGCGTGCGGGTGTTGTAGAGCACCGTGCAGCCGAAGCCGGCCACCCGCTGCGCCACCTGCTTGCCGATCGCGCCGAGGCCGACGATGCCGACGGTCTTGCCGGACAGCATGATGCTGCGCCGCCAGACCTCGTTCTTGTCCCAGCGTCCGGCCAGCATGCTGTTGTGCGCCATGACGATGCGCCGCCCGGCGGCGATCATCAGGCCGACGGCGAATTCGGCCACCGGCACCGCATTGCTGCCCGGCGTGCGAGCCACCTGGATGTTGCGGGCACGGGTCACCGCAAGGTCGATGTTCTCGACTCCGACGCCCCATTTATGCGCAAGCTTCAGCCGCGGCGCCGCATCCAGCAGCTCCGCCGGCAGGCCGACGTCCCAGAACACCACGTAGTCGGCATCCGCCAGCTTTGCCTTCAGCTCGGCGGGCTCCGCGTTGTCGGTGAAGCGGATTTCGAAACCGGGCGGCAGCTCGGCCCGGATGATCTCGCGCAGCTCGGCCGCGATAGGCTGGAGGACCAGGATCGTCTCGTTCATGCCGGCACCTTCTCCGTCGTGGCGATGCGCGCCGCGGCCTGCAATCCGATCATCACGCACGTGAAATGCGTATTGGCGCGGCAGTCGGCCGGCATGATGGAGGCATCGGCGACCCGCAGGCCCGCGAGACCTTTCACCCGCAGATCGGGATCGACCACGCCGCGCGGTTCCTCATAGGCGGTCATCCGGCAGGTGCCGGCGGCGTGCTGGCTGTCGCCCGCCTCCTGCAGCATCAGCAGATCGAGCGCTTCGGGCGGCAGGGCGGCGGCTGCATCCATAGCCAGCCCGGTCTCGGCGAAGCGGATCTCCGCGGCGAGCGCGGCAACGGCGGGATGGGCGCACAGCTCGGCGAGGCGGCGGACGGCGTCGCGCATGCGCAGCCGGTCGCGCGGATCGTCCAGCATGTTCTCCTCGACCGCGGGGTCGATGGTCGGATCGGGGGAAACCAGCCGGACCTCGCCGCGGGAGAAGGCTTCGAACAGCGCCGCGCCGATGCCCCCGATGCCGCTCGGGCGGCCCGCCTCGCCCAGGCCACGATGGTTGTATCCGATCAGCATCATGTCGCGCACCCCACCGCCGCCGAGGCCGGAGCTGTAGGTGACGCAGCAATTGGTGTGGCGCTGGTCGGGATCGCGGCTGATGTGTTCGGGCCGCAGCCGGATCGTGGCACGCAGGATCGGGTGGTCCATGAAATGCTGCCCGACGGCGGCCAGTTCGTGCCGCACCGGGATGCCGAGCGCCGCGAGCGCCGGCCCCGGACCGATGCCCGAGCGCATCAGGATCGCAGGCGAATGGATGGCGCCGGCGCACAGCAGCACCTCGCGCGCGGCGATCTCGGTCCAGCCGTCGGCCAGGCGCACTCGCACGCCGGTCGCGCGGCCGTCGCGCAGCAGCACCCGATCGACCAGCGCATCGCCGCGGATTTCGAGGTTCGGCCGATCGCGCACCGGCTCCAGGAACGCCTCGTTGCTGGAAATACGCCGGAAATCCAGACTGTTGATCGGGTAGCACGACACGCCTTCGCCGGTGCGCGCGTTCAGGTCCGGATTCCAAGGATAGCCGGCGGCGAGTGCTGCATCGCGCAAGGCGAGATCGACGGGGCCCCAACGGTCCGTCGGCGCACGATAGACCGGGATCGGGCCGCCGCTGCGCCCCATGGCCGGATCGTCTTCCATCGTATCGAATACCGGCAGCACGTCTGACGCGCCCCAGCCCTCGCAACCTGCTTCCGCCCAGGCATCGAAGGCGCCCGCAACGCCGCGGATCGCGATTTGCGCATTGACCGCCGACGATCCGCCGAGCGCCTTGCCGCGCCAGTAGAACCGAGGCGCCTGGGCGCGGGTACGCCGGGTCATCAACTCCGGCCATTGCCACTCGGCCTGGTGCGCCGGATCGTTCATGAACGGATTGATGTTGGCGCTGCGCATCGCCGCCGGAGCTTCGTCCGCGCGCCAGGCGCGCCCGGCTTCCAGCAGCAGCACGCGCCGGCGCGGATCGTCGCTGAGCCGCGCGGCCGCGGCCGCCCCGGCCGAGCCGCCGCCCACCACGACGACATCATACACCGACATCAGGCGTCCCAGCCGGCGACCTGCGCGGCCAGGCGGGCGCCGATCGTTGCCAGTTTTTCCACCAGCGCAGCCCCGGTCGTCGCCGCCGACAGCCGCGGGTCGCCCAGCAGCACGCCGTTGGGGGCGATCTGCGCCACTTCCAACGGCACCCCGATCTCCGCCCCTTCGAAATTCACGGTGCCGAAGCCGGAGATCGGCAGGCCGCGGAAGTCGGGCGGCGGGGCCGCGTCCGGCACGAGATCGGGACGCATCAATTCGGGAAACAAATGCATCGCGACGCTGGTGAGCGGATCGGCGCCATGGCCGCTCGCCCGCCGCGCCGCATCGGCGCCGAGGATCGCCGGCAGCAGCCCGTAGCCGACCCGCCAGAGATAGAAGCTCGGGACCAGCACACCATGTTCGAGCCAGACGCGCTGGGTGGCATCATGGATCGCCTGCACGTTGCCGCCGTGGCCGTTGACGATCACGAGGCGGGTCAGGTCGTGGCGCAGCAGGCAGCCCAGCATGTCGTCCAGCACCGCCCGCAAGGTGGCTTGCGACAAGGAGATGCCGCCCGGCATGCTGGCGAAATAATCGGCGCCTCCGAATGGCAGCACCGGGGCGACCAACGTCTCCGTGCCCGCCGCGGTCGCCGTGGCGGCGATGCGCAGCGCCACCGCCTCGGCCGAGAGGTAGTCGCCCATCGGCGCGTGCGGCCCCTGGTCCTCGTGGCTGCCGAGCGGCAGCAGGATCACCGGCCGGCGCAGCGCCGCCTGGCGCATTTCCGCGGCGGTCAGCGCGGCGAGGCGCAATTTCGACGCTGGCGGCGGAGGCTGATCCATGGCAACGAGGCTCCTGGACGGGGACGCAGATCGGTGTATACATGGCGTATCCAAGACGGTCAACCGGTTTGCCGACCGATAACGCGACCGGCGAGGGGGAGGGATCCATGGGCAATCTGGTGCCCCATCCGACGGCGGCGCCGGCCTGGCAGCGCGTTTACGCGCATGTCCGCGCCCGTATCATTTCGGGCGAAATCCCGCCCGGCAGCTTCCTGGAGGAGGAAGCGGTCAGCGCCGAGGTCGGCGTCTCCCGCACCCCGGTGCGCGAAGCCTTCCAGCGGCTGGAATCGGAACAATTCATCGACCGCCTGCCGCGGCGCGGCGCCCGTGTGCGCGCGGCGACGGCGGAAGAACTCGTCGCGCTCTATGAAACCCGCAGGGTAATCGAGACGTTCGTGGTCCGCCGCATCGCCGAGCGCGCGATCCCCGTGCCGGCCTCGCTCGATGCGCTGGTCGCGCGGCTGGCCGCACCGCGCAAGGCAACCGATCTCACGTTCCAGGCGGAGGGGGATTTCACCTTCCATCGCACCCTGGTCGCCTTGGTCGGCAATGCGGTGATGCTCGGCGTGTTCGACGGGCTGCACCTGCGCCAACTGCGGGTGGCGATGCGCGCGGTGGCGCTCCATCCCGGGCGCCTCGTGCTGATCCATGCCCAGCACGCGGCGCTGCTGGAAGCACTGCGCCGCCGCGACGGCGCCGAAGCAGTGCGGATATTAGCGGAACATCTGCAACCGGCCCCGGAAATCCTGGCGCGGATGGACGCGGGCGAATGATACGAACGTGCGGAGTGTTCAGTTCCTTGCCGGCGAGGCCAAGGGGCTTCGCCTCCTTGGCCCCGTCAGGGGAGAAGTCCCCTTGGCCTTGCTGGCGAACAGTCAAACGCTTCGCACGTTCGCCATAGCCCGTCGCGATTGGGTCGGCCACGCAGCGCGGCCTTCCTAATCCACCTCCGCCCGCGGCAGGGATGCGCGCGCGGCTTCACGGGGCTGGACTGCCGCGACGCACTCACCCCCGCCCGGTCGCCACTCGCAGCAAGGTGGCCCCGATCCGCCATCCGGCCCGCAAGCTGCCGCGCAGCGAGCCGGCCACCTTCGACTGCCCCCCCGCGCGGCGGCGATACGGCAGCGGCACCTCCAGGATGCGCAGCCGGGCGCGGGCGGCCAGCATCTGCATCTCGATGTTCCAGCCGTAGCCCCTCTCGCGCAGGGCGAGGTCGGCCAGCGCGGCGCGCCGGATCGCGCGGAACGCGCACATGTCGGTATACGGCACGCCGTACAGCAGCCGCATCGCCATCCCGGCGAGCCGCCCGGCGAGCACCTGGTGCCAGGCCATCGCCCCAGCCTCGCGCCCCCCGCGGGTGCGGGTCGCGAGCACGAAATCCTGCGCCCCGTCCGCGATCGGCCCGACCAGCCGCGCCATCAGATCGACCCGGTCGGCCCCGTCGCCATCCAGGAACACCAGGATCGTGCTGGCCGGATCGGCCGCCGCGGCGCCGGCGGCGCAGGCCTGTCCGTAGCCGCGCCCGGCGTCCAGCACGCGCGCGCCGGCTGCCAGGGCCTCGGCGACGGTGGCGTCGGTGCTGCCGCCGTCCGCCACGATCACCTCCCGCACCAGCGGGCGCGGCACCGCGGCGATCACCGCGGCGATCGTTTCCGCCTCGTTCAAGGTCGGGATCACGACCGAGACGATGCCGGCCTCCGTGGTCATCGGCGTCTCCCGCGTTGTGCCGGCCCTGGGCATCCTGTCAGGATGGGTGCCATGACCGATCGCATGTCCCTCCCGCCGATCCTCGCCGCCAAGCATCCCACCGCCCCTTCCGTCTTCCGCCCGGGGAACCTCCTGCGGGAGGCCCGGCGGCAGAAGAACCTGCCCGAGACATCCGTCTCTGAAATCTGCGTCCTCGACCCCGACGGCGACCTCGAAACCGAGCTGCGCCGCGCCGGGCGGGCGCGCCCGGACCCGGATTGGCCCTGCTACCACACGACGCTCAGTCGTTTCACCCTGGGCGCCGAGCCGTTCGGCCTGGTTCCGCGCGCCGTCGGCGCCTCCTTCGCCGTCCTGGAAGCCGAGCAGTTGTTCGCGTCCGGCTGCCGCCTGCTGCTCAGTGTCACCTCCGCCGGGCAGATCGCCGATCTCGGGCCGCCACCGTATTTCATCCTGATCGATCGCGCGCTGCGCGACGAGGGCACCAGCTACCACTACCTCCCGCCCGCCGCCTTCGCCGCCGCGGACGCCGCGCTCGTTGATGCCGTGCAGCCGGCGTTGCAGGGCCTGGCCTTCCCGGTCCATCGCGGCGCCACCTGGACCACCGATGCCCCGTTCCGCGAGACGGCGGCCGCGATCGCCGCAGCCGCCGCGCGGGGCGCCCTGGCGGTGGAGATGGAAGCCGCCGCCCTCTATGCCTTTGCGCAGGCGTCCGGCCGCGCCGTGCTATGCTTTGCGCACGTCACGAACCAGATGGCCCAGGCCGCCGGCGATTTCGAGAAGGGCGAGGCCAACGGAACGACCGACCTCCTCCACCTGCTTGCCGCCATGGCCCGGGCCTGGCGGGAGTATGCGCGAAAGGCCGACCATGCGACCGAATCCGGTTGACGACGCGATTGCCTTCCTGACCAAGCCCGCCTGGACCACGCCGGTGTTCTGGCTGCTGCTCGCCGGCAGCCTGGTCATCGCGCTGCGCGCCTGGCGCAATGTGCCGGCCGGGCAGCGGCCGCGTGGCGCGGCGATCTGGCTCCTGCGCCTGCTGGTCGGGATCATGTGGTGGCAGCAGTCGTTGTGGAAAATCCCGCCCAATGAGGGTGGGCTGATCTATTGGATGAAGCAGGAAGTGGCGCACGCCGCCATTGCCCTGCAAGCCGCCCTGATCGCGCAGGTCGTGTTGCCGCATATCGCGATCTTCGGTCCGCTGATCTACGCGATCGAGGTCGGGATCGGGGCCTCCCTGATGCTCGGCCTGTTCACGCGCGGCTTTGCGCTGCTCGGCTTCGCCATGGCGCTCAATCTCTGGCTCGGCCTTTATTCGGCGCCGGGGGAATGGCCGTGGACGTACATGTTCCTGGTCATCCTCATGGCGTTGTTCGCGGTCGATCCGCCGGGGCGCTGCCTCGGGTTGGATGCAGGGTTGCGGCACCGGCAGCGGGGCGGGGCGCTGCTCGGGCTGCTGGCGTGAAACCGGAGGCGGGCCGGCGGGCGCGGCCCTGATGATACCGCCATTGGGGGTACCGCCACCGGGGTTCTGCGCGGTCGCGGTCATGGCCAAGACACCCCGCCCCGGCCACGTGAAAACCAGGCTCGTCCCGCCGCTCACGGCCGAGGAAGCGACCGCGCTCAATGCCGCCTTCCTGCGCGACGTCACCGCCACCATCGCAGCGGTCCGCCGCGATCTCCCGGTCGCCGGCTTCGTCGCCTACGCGCCGGCGGGCGGGGAGGCGCTGTTCGACGGGCTGCTGGCGCCGCACACCGGCCTCGTGCTGGCGGACGGGTCGGTGCCGCTGCCCCCGGGCGTCTCGGGCATCGGCCGGTCGCTGATCCACGCCATGCGCGGCCTGTTGGCGCGCGGCTTCGATGCGGTGTGCCTGGTCAATTCGGACAGCCCCACCTTGCCGGCTGCGATCCTGGACCAGGCGGTGGCGGCGCTCGCCGGCGGGCGGCAGGTGGTCCTGGGACCCGCCGAGGACGGCGGCTACTACCTGATCGGCATCCCCGCCGCGCTGGCCGCCCGCGCCGAGACCTTGTTCCGCGACATCCCCTGGAGCACGCCGGGCGTGACCGCCGCCACCCTTGCCCGCGCGGCCGAGGCGTCGCTCGGGGTCCTGTGCCTGCCGCGCTGGTACGACGTCGACGAGCCCGCGGCACTGCGGCGGCTGGTGGAAGAGCTGCGCGAGACCGGGACCGCCGCCCTCGCGCCGCACACGGCGGCCGTCGTCGCGCGTCTGGGGCTGGCCCGGCGGCTGGCCGATCCTGTCACGTGACCCCGAAATCCGCACGCGCGCCGGGTTTCCAGCCGGGCGCGTTCAAGCTGGGCGCGTTCCAGTTGGGCGCGCTGGGGCTCGGGCTGGTGGTGCTGACCGCGCTCGGGCTCGCGCTCGTGGCCGGGCGGCCGCCGAGCAA
>JABBNW010000114.1 GCA_019352115.1 Pseudomonadota bacterium | reverse complement strand
GCGATGGCGTGCTGGATTGCATGGCCGCGGTGGTGGTAGGGACAGGCCATGAACCTTCCCGTCGCGCTTCCGGCCTGGCTGCCCTGGTGGGCCTCGCTCGTTCTGCTGGTCGCGGTGGTCCTCTGGGGCCTCGCGTTCCTGCTGGTGCCGTTCAGCGTGATCGGGGTGAAGGCCAGGCTGGAGGGGCTGGAGGCGCGGCTGGACGAGATCCAGGGCGAAATCCGCACCTTGGCGCTGCGCCTGCCCGAGCGTCCCTCGGCGATCCCGTTCGACGAGGTCTATACGATCCCGAATGAAGCCTCCGCCCGCGCGGCGCCGTCGGCCGCAGTGCCGCGGCGGCCGCCCAGCATCGTCCGTCCGCCCATCCCCCCGGCCGCGCCCGACCTGCGCGCCCGGCCGCAGGAGGCGGAGCCGCCCTTCTCCGCGCCGCGTCAGCCTCGGCGGGAGCCGCGGGTCGAACCGCGTGTCGAACCGCGGTTCGATCGGCGTCCCTGACGCCTTCAGGTTCCCCCGAAGCCGATCTCGCGTGCGGCGGCGGCATAGCCACGCCGGCGGTGCAGCGGCAGGGCAGAACGGCCGGCGACCCGTTCCAGAAGCAGGTGCGCGTCGTCCTTCAGGCCGGCGGCCATGGCCGCATCGAGGAACAATTGCTCCAGCACGTCCTGCTGGGCGTGGCTGCCACCCAGACTGCTCATGGCACCTAACGCCGGGCGCATCAGCGCCACCGCGCCGGCGGGGTCGCCCCGCGCCGCGGCCAGAACGGCGGCGCTGATCGGCAGCGCCACATCGCGGACCTGGGCCGCGAGCACCCCGTTCCCCGCGGCGCCGGCCCGCATGCCGTCGAGCAGGCGGGCCGCCGCGTCCCATCGCCGGGCGCCGGCCAGCGCCATGGCCCAGTGCGGCAAGGTGAACGTGGACAGGCAATCGCCCACCCGCGCCTCGGCCCGGTCGGCCAGTTCTTCCCAGCGGTCGCCGACATCGACCCCCAGGCGGGCGAGGCGGTAGAGCATCGACACCGCATTCTGCACGTCGATGTAGAGGTCGGGCTGGGCGGCCGTCAGCGGGGCGGCAAGGTTGCGGAAGGCGGTGTCGTAGAGCGCCAGGACCTCATCGAACGCCCCGCGCTCGAAATGGAACAGGGCCGCGTGCCAGTAGAGGTGGTGGCGCAGGTTGTTGGCGCCGTCCCAGCCGGGGGCGAGCCCGGCGATCCAGGCGATGCCCTCGGCCCGCCGCCCCTGCATTTCGAGCACATGCGCGACACCATGTGCGGCCCAGAGGTCGGCGGGATCGCGGGTAACCGCCTCCCGCCCGGCCGCCTCGGCCTCGGTGTAGAGGCCGCATTCCTCGAAGGCGAAGCAGCGGCAGGCAAGCAGGGTGGTATAGGCGGGCGCCTCGCGGTCCCATTTCGGTTCCACGTCGAGCAAGGCGGCACGCATCCGGTCGGGCCGGCCGAGCCAGAAATTGACGAAATGGTGCAGGCGGAACGCCAGGACGTCGCGTGGATGGGCGGCAAGGATCTGCTCCCAGATCGCGACTGCGCGGTCGGGCGCGCCGGCGTGCCAGGCGTCCACCGCGGCGAGATGGGCCTGTTCGCGCCTGGTGGCGGCGGCGAGCAGGGGGCGGGCGCGGTCCGCAGCCGCCGCGGCGGCCGGGAGCAAGGCGGCGTTGAAGCCGAGCAGAGCGAAATACGCGCCGAGGCAGTGCGCCATGCCGAAGTCCGGGTCGGCGGCGAGGGCGGCGGCCAGGCGGGCCGACGTGTCGGCCCGGTAGCCGAGATAGCCGGCGATCGTATGGTCCCACGCGGCCACGGCGGCGGCGGAAGCGGTGGTGAGTTCAAGGCCTTGGGCGTCATGCATGGCAGCGGCGCGTCCTGATGGCGTTGTGCCGGCGTTCGTTCGCGTGGCGGACGACGGCGTGAGCATTGCACGTGCGGCGCGGCGCGCCTACAGGCAGGAGACGATGCAAACCGATCGGGGACGATAAAGGCAGGATTGTTTCAGAATGTTGCAGAGCTTTGCTGATTCGCCCCGTGATCATTCGGAGATGCTGACATCGCAGACTGTTTGCGACCTTGTCTCGGGACGCGGATCGCGCGGCGTTGCGATCATTACGATCCCCACCATCGCGCATGTCCGCTTGCGATATGCGTGCCATGTCCTTGTGCGTGCCGCTTCCCGCCGCGAGGCGCCGTGTGGGCGGGAGATGTGCGTGGCCAAGCCTGACCGGCGCGAGCCTGCGCGGCGCCGTGCGTCGCCGATCGGCAAGCCACCGATGCGGTTCGACCACACCAGGTTCCGTTCCATGCGCTACGGCGGCGCTGTACGACAAACATCTGTTCGGCAGGAGGGTGGGCCGAGCACGATCATGCTTTTTCCCGCCGGGTATTCCACCCTCGATCGTAGTGCTGTAGGGCTATCGCCCCCCGATCCGATTGGTTTTCGTGTACTGCCATGACATCTCCTGCGACCGCGCATCTGCGTCTGCTCGAAGCCGAAAGCCTGCATATCCTGCGGGAGGCCGCCGCGCAGGCGATGCCGACTGTGCTGATGTATTCGATCGGCAAGGATTCTTCGGTGCTGCTGCATCTGGCGCGCAAGGCGTTCCATCCCGCGCCGCCGCCGTTTCCGCTTCTGCATATCGATACCACATGGAAGTTCCGGGCGATGATCGCGTTCCGCGATGCCGTCGCGGCACGATACGATCTTGATCTGCATGTGCACACCAATCCGGACGGCCTGCGCCAGGGCGTCAACCCGTTCGATTTCGATCCGACAACCTATACGCGGATCATGAAGACCGACGCGTTGAAGCAGGCGCTCGATGCCGGCGGCTATGTCAGCGCCATCGGCGGCGCGCGCCGCGATGAGGAACGCTCGCGCGCGAAGGAGCGCATCTTTTCGGTGCGCGGTCCCGGCCATAGCTGGGACCCGAAACGCCAGCGCCCGGAACTGTGGCAACTCTACAATGGCCAGCATGCCCCCGGCGAGACGTTGCGCGTGTTCCCGCTGTCGAACTGGACCGAGCTTGACGTATGGACCTACATCCTGATGGAAGGGATCGACGTGGTGCCGCTCTATTTCGCCGCGCCGCGTCCGACCGTGGAGCGTGACGGCGTGCTGATCGTGGTCGATGACGACCGGATGCGCCTGGCGCCGGGCGAAACGCCGGTCATGCGCATGGTCCGCTTCCGCTCGCTCGGCTGCTATCCGCTGTCGGCCGCGGTGGAATCCGAGGCCGCCGACCTGCCGGCGATCATCGCCGAAACGCGCGGCGTGCGGCTGTCGGAACGGGCCGGCCGGCTGATCGATTACGACGCGGACGCCTCGATGGAGCTGAAGAAGCGCGAGGGCTATTTCTGATGCCCGAACAGCTTCTGCGCGTGCTCGCCTGCGGCAGCGTCGATGACGGCAAGTCCACTTTGATCGGGCGGCTGCTGTTCGAATCCGGTGCGGTTCCGGACGATACGATGGCCACCCTGGAACAGGACAGCCGGCGGTTCGGGACGGTGCCCGGCGACCTTGATTTCGCGCTGCTGGTCGACGGACTGGCTGCCGAGCGCGAGCAAGGCGTCACCATCGATGTCGCCTATCGCTATTTCGAAACCCCGCGGCGGCGCTTCATCCTGGCGGACGCGCCCGGCCACCAGCAATATACGCGCAACATGGCGACCGGTGCGTCCACCGCCGACGTGGCGGTGCTGCTGGTCGATGCCACCAAGGGCGTGCTGGCACAGACGCGGCGACACGCGGCGATCGCGGCGCTGATGGGCGTGTGCCACTTCGTGCTGGCGGTGAACAAGATGGACCTCGCCGGCTTCGCCGAGGAGCCGTTCGCCACCGCCGCGACGGAGATCCACCTGCTGCTCGACCGGCTGGGCACCTACGGCCTGACCGCCATTCCGGTGGCGGCGCGCGACGGCGACAACGTCACCCGCCCCAGCCCGCGGATGGGCTGGTACAGCGGCCCCACCCTGCTCGCCGCGCTGGAAGCGGCACCGATCCCGACCCCTGCTGCCGACGCGCCGGCGCGGCTGCCGGTGCAACTCGTGCTGCGTCCGAACGCCGACTTCCGCGGCTACGCCGGGACCCTCCGCGGCGGCCGTCTGCGGGTCGGCGACACGCTCGTGAACGTCGGCGCCGGCACCAGCGCCCGGGTGGCGCGGCTGGCGGGCATGGACGGCGATCGCACCACGGCAGAGCCGGGCCAGGCAGTCACCGTGGTGCTGGACCACGACATCGATGTTTCCCGCGGCGACGTGCTCGCTGCGGCGCCGACGCCGGCGCGCCGGCGCGACGACATGCCCCTGGTCGCCCCGCTGCCGGAGGTGACGCAGCAAATCACCGCGCGCGTGGTCTGGATGGACGACACCGACCTGTTCCGCGGCCGGGCCTATCTGCTGATGCTCGGCACGGCGACCAGCATCGCAACGGTGACCGAAATCGGCGGGCGGCTCGATCTCGACCGCATGGAGGACGAACCGGCCCGCAAACTTGCCGGCAACGAAATCGGTACCGTCACCCTCTCGCTGGCGCAGCCGGTCGTCTGCGAACCCTATGCGACCAGCCGGGCGCTCGGCGGGTTCATCCTGGTCGATCGGCTGACCCGGGCCACCGTGGGCGCCGGAATGATCACCCATATCCAGCCGAACGGGCGGGCGATCTATTGGCACCGGCTCGACGTGGACAAGGCGGCGCGCGCGGCCCTGAAGGGCCAGCGTCCGGCGGTGCTGTGGTTCACCGGCCTGTCCGGCGCCGGCAAGTCCACCATCGCCAACCTGGTGGAAAAGCGCCTGCACGCGCTCGGCCTGCACACCATGAGCCTGGACGGCGACAATGTCCGCCACGGGTTGAACCGTGACCTCGGTTTCACCGAGGCGGACCGGGTCGAGAACATCCGCCGCATCGCCGAGGTGGCGAAGCTGTTCGTCGATGCCGGGCTGATCGTGCTGGTCTCCTTCATCTCTCCCTATCGCGCCGAGCGCGGCATGGCGCGCGATCGGGTGGAAGCGGGCGAGTTCCTGGAGATCTTCGTCGATACGCCGGTGGACGAATGCCGCCGGCGGGATCCCAAGGGCCTGTATGCGCGCGCCGACGCCGGCAAGTTGCGCAACTTTACCGGCGTCGATGCGCCGTACGAGGCACCGGAAGCCCCCGAAATCCGGCTGCGCACCCTGGACGCGGAACCGGAACGCCTGGCCGAGCAGGTGGTGGCGGAGTTGCGGCAGCGTGGAATCGTCGCCTGAGCGCAGCGCGACCGCGGCCCGGCTGGCGGCGCTGACGGCCGAGATCGGCGCTTGCCGCGCCTGCGCCGTGCATCTTCCGCTGGGCCCGCGGCCGGTTGTGCGGGTGTCGGCCAGCGCGCGGGTGCTGATCACCGGGCAGGCGCCGGGAACCCGCGTGCACGAGACGGGCATTCCCTGGAACGATGCCTCCGGGGAACGCCTGCGCGGCTGGCTCGGCCTGACAAGCGAGCAGTTCTACGACACCGCCCGGGTCGCGATCGTGCCGATGGGGTTCTGCTATCCGGGCCGGCTGGCGAACGGCGGCGACGCGCCGCCGCGGCGGGAATGCGCGCCGCTGTGGCGGACGCGGCTGCTTGCCCTGATGCCGGAGCTGCGCCTGACCCTGTTGGTCGGAAGCTACGCGATCGCCCACACGTTCGGGCCGGGGCCGATGTCCGTGCAGGTGGCGCGCTTCCGCGCCCTGCTCCCGGACCGCTGCGCGCTGCCGCATCCGTCGTGGCGCACGATCGCCTGGGAGCGCCGCAATCCCTGGTTCACGGCGGATCTGCTGCCGGCCTTGCGCGCGGTCCTGCACGCCGAACTGGCGCGATGACCCCCTGGATTCCCCCCTGCGGGGGACGCCGGCCTCACACCACCACGGGCGCCCGTTCGGCGGCGGCGCGCGACCAGGCGGCTTCCGCGTCTTCGTCGAACAACTCCGTGAGCTTCTTCATCATCGTGCCGCCGAGTTCCTCGGCATCGACGATCGTGACCGCGCGGCGGTAGTAGCGGGTGACGTCGTGGCCGATGCCGATGGCGATCAGTTCCACCTGGTCGCGGCTTTCGATCTCGCGGATCACGTCGCGCAGGTGCTTTTCCAGATAGTTGCCGGGGTTGACCGACAGGGTGGAGTCATCGACCGGCGCGCCGTCGGAGATCACCATCAGGATGCGCCGGTGCTCGGGGCGCGAGAGCAGGCGGCGATAGGCGAACAGCAGCGCCTCGCCGTCGATGTTCTCCTTCAGCAGCCCTTCGCGCAGCATAAGGCCGAGGTTCTTGCGCGCCCGGCGCCAGGGGCTGTCGGCGGCCTTGTAGATGATGTGGCGCAGATCGTTGAGCCGGCCGGGATTGCGCGGCTTGCCGTCCTGCACCCATTTCTCGCGCGACTGGCCGCCTTTCCAGGCGCGGGTGGTGAAGCCCAGGATTTCCGTCTTCACCGCGCAGCGTTCCAGGGTGCGGGCCAGGATGTCGCCGCACATCGCCGCCACGGTGATCGGCCGGCCGCGCATGGAGCCGGAGTTGTCGATCAGCAACGACACCACGGTGTCGCGGAACTCCATCTCGTGCTCGCGCTTGTAGGACAGCGCCAGCATCGGGTTCACGACGACGCGCGACAGCCGCCCGGCGTCGAGGATGCCTTCGTCGAGGTCGAATTCCCACGCCCTTGTCTGCTGCGCCATCAGGCGACGCTGGAGGCGGTTTGCCAGCTTCGAGATCACGCCTTGCAGGTGCTGCAACTGCTGGTCGAGCTGCTGGCGCAGGCGGGTGAGTTCGTCGGGATCGCAGAGGTCCTCGGCCGAGATTTCCTCGTCGTATTGGCGCGTGTAGGCGCGATAGGCGGTGCCGTCGTCGGGATTCGGGCGTTCGCGGCGGGGCTGCGGGCCGCCGGGGCGATCGTCGCCTTCGGCGATGGCGGCCTCGTCTTCCGATTCCTCGCCGGTGTCGTCGGCGGCGTCGCCTTCCATTTCCTCAGGCTGGGCACCGAGGGCGCTTTCCTGGTCGGATTCCGACTGGCCTTCGCCCTGTTCGGGGTTGTCCTGTTCGCCGGATTGTTCGCCGCCCTCTTCGCCGTCCTGGTCCTGATCGTCGGGTTCCGCGTCGGCTTCGGCTTCGGCAAGCTCCATCGCCGCCAGCAGCTTGCGCGCGGCGCGGGTGAAGGCGCGCTGGTCGTCCTGGGTGCGGCCGAGTTCGCCGAGCGCGTCCTCGACACTCGTGCCCAGCCCGTCACGCCACAGATCGAGCACCCGGCGGGCGGCTTCCGGTGCCGGCTCGCCGGACATGCGTTCGCGGGCGAGCAGCGCCAGCGCGGCGGTGACCGGCAGCTGCTCCTTGCGGGTCATGCGGTCGTAGCCTTCGGTCTCGCATTCCTCGGCGAGCTTGGCGTGCAGGTTGGCGGCGACGCCGGCCATGTGGCGGGCGCCGACGGTTTCCACCCGCGCCTGTTCCAGCGCGTCGTAGACGTCGCGGGCTTCGCGCCGGTTCGGCATGCGCGCGTTGTGCACGGCGTCGTCGTGGTGGCGCAGGCGCAGCGCGATCGCGTCCGACGCGCCGCGCAGCTTGGCCATCTCGGCCGGCGGCAGGGCGCGCGTGGGCAGCGGCAGGCGCGCGCGCTTGCCGGAGACGCCCGACGGGCCGGGCTGGAAATTCACCTGCACATCGGGGACTTCGGCGATCGCGCGCAGCACGCCGGCGGTGGCGCGCTTGAAATCCTCGGTGCGGGCGTTGTCCTTGGTGGTGCCGCTCATGGGTGGTCCGTTGCTTCCGGCGCTGGCAGGCTATTTCAGGATGGCAAGAGCGGCGAGTCCGCTGCCATAGGCAGCAAGCAGCGCCGCCAGGACGCCCCAGAGGTAGGCGTGCGACGGCTTGGCGGCGAGCTCGGCCTTGGTGGCAAGGTAAGGAATCTGCGCGTCGATGCGTACGATCATCGGTTCGACTCGGGAGAGGACCGCTTTGACAACCTGCATATCCTCCTCCAGGCGGCCGATCCGGGCGTGAAGGCCGGGATCATCGGGGCCGCTACCGCGGAGCAGCCGCTCGACGGCGACGAGCCGGTTGAGCATCGGGCTAGGCTGATCGCTCATACGCTGTCATTTCCTCGAGCTCGCCTACGGCATCCTCGATCGCCCGCTGCGCCTCATGCAGAGGTTCGCGAATTTCAGGGTGCTGCTGAGCCGTCGCGTTCAATGCATCGTGCAGCCGCACCATGGCCGCCAGCAGCTTGACGACCACGCGCCTGAGTTCGCGATCCTCGCTCAACCGAACCTGCTCCTCACCCCATTTTCCGCGTGAAGCCGCCCGTCGGTATCTCCTCGTTGAAGCAACGCTGGTAGTATTCGGCCACCGTGCTCCGCTCCGCCTCGTCGCATTTGTTCAGGAACGTCATGCGGAACGCGAACCCCACGTCGCCGAAAATCCGCGCGTTCTCCGCCCACGTGATCACCGTGCGCGGCGACATCACGGTGGAGATGTCGCCGTTGATGAAGCCGGCGCGGGTCAGGTCGGCCAGCGCCACCATCGCCTCGACCTGCTTCTTCATCTTCGTGTCGGCCGCATCGATCCCCATCTTCGCCAACACGATGCCGGTTTCCATCGCGTGCGGAAGATAGTTCAACGTGGCGACGATGTTCCAGCGGTCCATCTGGCCCTGGTTGATCTGCTGGGTGCCGTGATACAGCCCCGTGGTATCGCCCAATCCCACCGTATTGGCAGTCGAGAACAGGCGGAACGACGGGTGCGGGCGGATCACCCGGTTCTGATCCAGCAACGTCAGCTTGCCTTCCACCTCCAGCACCCGCTGGATCACGAACATCACGTCCGGCCGGCCGGCGTCGTATTCGTCGAACACCAGGGCGCAGGCGTGCTGCAAGGCCCAGGGCAGGATGCCCTCACGGAACTCGGTGATCTGCTTGCCGTCGCGCAGGACGATCGCGTCCTTGCCGATCAGGTCGATGCGGCTGATGTGGCTGTCCAGATTGATCCGGATGCAGGGCCAGTTCAGCCGCGCCGCCACCTGCTCGATATGGGTCGACTTCCCGGTGCCGTGGTAGCCCTGGATCATCACCCGCCGGTTGAAGGCGAACCCGGCCAGGATCGCCAGGGTCGTCTCCTTGTCGAACTGGTAGGCGGTGTCGATGTCGGGCACATGCTCGGTGCGGACCGAGAAGGCGGGCACCACCATGTCGGTGTCGATGCCGAACGCCTCGCGCGCAACCACCTTGGTGTCCGGCAGGTCGATCGCGGAGGTCGGGCGGAGTTCGGCGAGGGCGGCGACGTTGCTCATCAGTGCGCGTATCCTGTTCGTTCGGGCGAAAGTCTAAGCCCCGGGTGGTTCCTGTCAAACGCCCGGCTCATCCCACCGCCGCGGCCGCCGGGGCGGCGAGGCGGGAACGCACGGCGGCATAGGCAAGATTGATGGTCTTGATCCGCTCTTCGGCCGCCGGGTCGCCGGCGTTGGCGTCGGGATGGTGGCGCTTGGCGAGTTCCTTGTAGCGCGACTTCACCATCGCGATCGTCACCGGCCAGCTCAGCCCGAGGGTGGCCAGGGGCTCGCGCAGCTCCGCCGGTGCCTGATCGGCCGCCGGCACCGCCCCCCCGCGCCGCAGCCGTCCGGCTTCCAGCAGACCGAGCGGGTCGCGCGCCAGCGCGTCTTCCCACGCCGAGGCGCCCAGGCTGCCGAGCGGCCAGGACGGGCGCTGCCAGGCGCTGTCGCGGCGCAGTTCGACCTCGATTTCCCCTGGGCTCATGCCTTTGTAGTAGTCCCAGCCGGCGTTGTAGGCCCGCACGTGCTCCAGGCAGAACCACCAGTATTCAGCGAGGTTCGAGCGGGATTTCGGGGCCCGGTATTCGCCCTGGGCGGTGCAGCCCGGCATGTCGCAGCACCGGCCCGGCGCCGCCGGGTCGGGAGCGTAGGCCCGGGGTCGTGCGGGGCGTCGCGGCATGCGCTCTATGTGCGTCGCCTCCCGCAAGTTGGCAATGCCCGCTTGGCAAAGGGGCCACGCAGAGGGGCCCGCTTGGCAGGGGACCGCAGTCGGCCGATATGACCGGCATGCAGACCCGCGCCCAACGGCTGGAAGCCGCGCTTCGCCACTCCCTCGCCCCCGAGCGGGTCGCCGTCACCGACGACAGTGCCCACCACGCCGGCCACGCCGGCGCGCAGCCGGGCGGGGAGACCCATTACAGCGTGCTGGTGGTCGCGGACGCCTTCCGCGGCGTCTCGCGGGTGGAGCGCTCGCGCCAGGTGCACACCTTGCTGGCGGCGGAATTTGCCTCCGGCCTGCACGCCCTGGCGCTCACCCTGCGCACGCCGGAGGAGCAGGCGCGCGCAGGTTGAGCCCCGGCTACAGCTTCGCCCGGCTGTACAGGCGGCGCGCGTTGCCGGAAAAGATCTTCTCCCGGTCCGCGTCCGAAAGCCAGTCGATCGCCTTCACCATGGGCACGGTATCGTCGTAGCAGCGGCCGGTGGAGGGATCGACCGCCTTCGCGGTGCCGAACATCTCGCTCGCGTACAGCACATTGTCCGGCCCCATGCGGCGGACCAGCAGTTCGAGCGAATCCTGGTCATAGAGCGCGGCGTCGAAATAGAGGTGCTTCACCATCTCCTCGAACGGCCGGCGCTTTTCCAGCGCGTGCAGCGCCGAATGCCGCCGCCACTGGAACGGGATCGCGCCGCCGCCGTGCGGGATGATCAGCTTGAGCTTGGGGAAATCGTCGAACACGCGCGAATTGCATAGCTCCACCACCGCCGCGGTGTCCCAGTTCACGTAGTGCGCGCCGTTCATGTGCAGCCCGGGGTTCAAGGTGGAGCTGGCGTGGATCATCCCCGGCACATCCAGCGCCACCATCTTCTCCCACAGCGGATACCACCACTCCGACCCGAGCGAGGGGGTGAACGGCTGCGCCCCGCCGGAGACGTCGGGATTGATGTTGAAGCCCACGAAGCCCCATTCGTGCACGCAGCGGTCGATTTCCTCCAGGCAGTTCTTCGGCGACACGCCGGGCGTCTGCGGCAGTTGCCCCACCGGGCTGAACTGCTCGGGGAACAGCTTGCAGACCCGCCCGATCAGGTCGTTGTTCACCTCCGACCAGTAGCGGCTGATCAACTCGGAGCCGAAATCATGTCCCATGCCCCCGGCGCGTGGGGAGAACATCAGCCGATCGATCCCGCGGTCCTTCATCTGGCGCAGGTTGCCGCCCAGCGCGTCGGCGATCTCGTCGTCGGAAATCCCGAGCGAGCCTTTCTTGGGCTGGTTCTGCGACGAGATCTGCCGCCCGCGATAGGCGTCGAGCTTCGGCGAGGCCTGCGTGTAGTGCGCGTGTACGTCGATGATCATGTGCGTGTTCCTCCGTTACCGCCCGGCCAGCTTGCGGCCCTGCTCCAGCGCCGCATAGGAGGGCACCGGGGCGGCCATCAGCCAGCGGAAACCCTGCGCCAGCACGGTTTCCACGTTCTTCGTGTCCACGTGCGGATGGCCGCACGGCACGTTGTACTGCTTGCAGATCGCCACCACGTCGGCGATCGCCGAGGCCACGGTGGGGTGCTCGTACTGGCGCGGATGGCCGAGGTCCTGCGACAGGTCGCCCTCGCCCACCAGCACTACGCCGATGCCCGGCACCTGTTCCAGCATCTTCGGCAGGTTGGCGATGGCGCGTTTTTCCTCGCACATGATCGCCACCAGGATCTCGCCGTCCGGCGCCAGCGGCCAGACGTCGGCGCGCTTGTAGTACTCCTGCGGGGTCAGGCCCCAGTAGCGGGCGGCGGCGGTGGGCGCGTCGCCGCGCTGGCCGGGCGGGTCGTAGTGGGGGGCTTCGCGCGGGCGCGGGTAGCGGCAGGCGACGACGGCATTGCGGGCGTCGTCCACCGTGCTGACATGCGGCCAGACCACGCCGTAGACGCCGACGTCGAGCACCTGCTTGGCGATCCACTGGCTGTTCTCCCCGCCGTTGGGCGGGATGCGCACCATCGGCGTGACCGCGGGGGCGAGGCTGCCGCCTTCGGCGATCTGCTTGCGGTTCAGCATGTATTGCAGGCAGTGGCGCAGCATCGCGATGTCGTACGGATTGTGTTCCATCTCGAACACCACCGCGTCGTAGGCCGCGGCGCCGACCGCGAGGGCGGCTCCGATCTCGGGGGGCGCGAAGGTGGTGAAGGCGGGCTGGCCGGCTTCCAGCGCGCGGATGGCGCCGTTCAGGCGGGGGATGGCGCCGTTCAGGCGGGGGATGACGGGCATGGTTGACGTTCCTCCAGGCAACAGACGTTTCTTGTCAGGTGGCGAACAACGCGTCCGCGCGGGCCGCCGCTGGGATCAGCCCTTGCGCGGCGGCGTAGCGTGTCAGGGTTTCGATCGCGGCGCGGTTCGCCGCCAGCCCGTAGGGCAGCGGGTCGCCGGCGACAAGCGGGTGCGGCGGCGGCGGTGCGGCGGCCTTGGCCGCGTCGAACAGCGCCATCAGCTCCGCCGCCAGCCAGGGATGCGCCGCCAGCAGGTCCGCGCGCAGCGCCAGGGCGTGGTTGACGGGGTAGATGCCGGTGCGGCGATACCAGGCGGCGGCGGCCTGTTCGGCGTCCGGGATCACCGTGCGGACCTCGGCGCGATCGAGGCCGCCGAGCGCGATCCCGGCGTCCAGCGAACCGTCGCGCAGGAGCGCGGGGAGGTCGGCGCCCGCCGGTGCGCGGGTCACCCAATGCGGGTCGGGGCAGTCGGCGACATGCGCGCCCTCGGTCGTGACCCAGGCGATGCGGGCCGGGTCGATCCCGTGCGCCTCGGCCAGGATGCCGCGCACCCAGACGCCGGTGGTCTGCGAATACGCGCGCACGCCGATGCGGCGTCCCGGCAGGTCGGCCGGGCCGCCGATCGGGCCGTCGCGCCGGCAGACCAGGGCGCCATGGTGGAAGCCGCGCACCAGCACGGCAGACAGGCCGACGATCGGCACCGATCGGGCGCGCGCCTGCGCCAAGGTCGCGACCGCCATTTCCGACAGGTCGAACGCAAGCTCCCGCGCCATCGGGCGGAACGCGCGCGAGATCGGGGCGACGGACACGAAGTCGAAGGCGACACGCGGCGAGGTCACGCGCCCATCGCGCAGTGCGCGCACGTGCGGGTAGTCGCCGATCGCGGTGCGTAGGATCAGGGGCGCGGACATGCGGGGGGCTGCGGGAGGGTCCGGGACGGGGCGGCTGAGCGGTCAACCACTGCGGCGAAGACTGACACGCGGGCCACGGGACGGCAAACCGGCGCTTCCGCCTCGCCGCCCGCCCATTCCCGCGAGCGGACGGGAGGGTTCGCGGACGGGCGGCTTTCTCCCCCGGACGGGAGGCCTCGCGCGGCGGCGCCAGTTTTCGTGCCGCCCTCTTACAGCCGGATTGGCGTGCCGGGGCAGCGCCGAGAAATCCGCTTGACACGGCGGCGGATTTATGTTCTATTTATGTACATGCTGCGTACGACTTTTATCCCTCCCGACACCGAAGCGTGGGCGCTCGCCGAGCGCTTCGCGCTGTTCATCTGCCGGCTGCGCCTGGCGGTGGGCGGAGCGATGGAGGACAACGGGCCGCTGAGGTCCGTCGGGGCCCGGATCTGGAACCGCCTGACGGAGGCCGCCGAGCGCTTCGCCCTCATCGCCGCCCA
>JABBNW010000113.1 GCA_019352115.1 Pseudomonadota bacterium | reverse complement strand
AACCCAAACAGTATGGGGTCCAGGGGACGAGTTCCCTGGCGGGGTCCAGGGGCAGAGCCCCTGGCCTTCTTCCCTGCACCTTGCCCCCACCCGCCGGATGCGCCCAGATGCGGCTTCACCTGCGGGAGAGACATGGATGGACGCGATCGCTACGGACCCCTACCGGATCACCGACGAAGCGGCGCTGGAGGCGCTGTACGGCACCCCGGCGGAGGGCGCGATCCGCAAGGAAGTGGACCACGTCCCCCCGGTCTATCGCGCCTTCATCGAGGCTGCGCCGTTCGTTGCGCTGGCGACATCCGGGCCTGGTGGTCTTGACGTGTCGCCGCGCGGCGATCCGCCCGGGTTCGTCACGGTGGCCGATCCGCACACTTTGCTGATCCCGGACCGGAGGGGCAACAACCGGATCGATTCGCTGCGCAACCTGGTGCACGATCCGCGGCTGGCGCTGTTGTTCCTGATCCCCGGCGTGGGCGAGACGTTGCGGGTGAACGGTCGCGGATCGATCTCGGTCGCGCCCGATCTGCTTGCGCGTTTCCCGGCGCAGGGCAAGCTGCCGCGGTCGGTGATCGTCGTCGCGGTGGAACGGGTGTATTTCCAGTGCCCGAAGGCTTTGGTGCGCTCCGAGCTATGGAACCCCGATCGGCACGTGCCGCGCGCGGCGCTGCCGAGTTCGGGAACGATCCTGGCCGCCCTGACCGACGGCGCGGTGGGCGGGGCGGCGTATGACGCGGCCTATCCGCAGCGGCTGCGGGAGACGATCTACTGAGGGCCGCTCGCCGCCCGCACCACGCCAAGCGCGGCCACGATCGAGGGTGCGGCGCGCGCCCCGCGTCCCGCCGCGATGCGTTCCGGCGTCTCGATCATCCACCGCACTGGTGCCAGCGCCGGGTCCGCCGGGCGCAGCACGCAGCGACCGGCCGCGGTCGTGATCGCGACGCCGTCGTCGGTCGGTTCCACCCGCCCGGCGAGCCCCCAGACCGCCAGGCAGTCCGTCAGCAGCGCGCGCAGTTCCGCCGGCGTCACAACATCGGACCGGCGATGATCTCGGGCGCGATCTTGCGCGGCTGAAATTTGCCGTCATCCAGGCTGCCGAGGAAGCGGCCGTTCTGCACCACCACCTTCCCGCGCAGCAGGGTCAGGCACGGCCAGGCGGCCATCTTGCGCCCTTCCCACGGGGTGTAGTCGGCCTCGTGCAGATCGGCAGCGCGGATCACCCGCTGGTCCGCCGGGTCGAGCACGCAGATATCCGCGTCCGACCCAGCCGCCAGCGCGCCCTTGCGCGGATAGAGCCCCATGATCCGCGCCGCGTTCGACGACACCAGGTCGACGAAGCGTCCCAGCGAATAGCCGCGGTTGCCGACCATTTCGGTGTACATCAGCGCCACCCGCGGCTCCACGCCCGCGTTGCCGCCGGTGGTGTCGTCGATGCGCACGCCCTGGATCTTCTGCTTGAGCGTGCAGCAGATCTCGTCGGTGGCGACGCAATTGATCGAGCCGTCGCGCGCGCCTTCCCACAGCGCCGCCTGGTCCTCGGCCGACTTCAGGGACGGGTAGGTGTGGTAGATCTGCCCGTTCGGGCGCTGGTAGTCCGCGCTGGTATAAAGCATGTACTGATGCAACGATTCGCCGTAGATCGGCACCCCGCGCGCCCGCGCCTCGCGGATCGCGCTCACGCCGGAGGCGGCGGAGGTGTGCATCATGTAAAGCGCGGTGCCGGCGACCTTCTCGGCCAAGCGGATCACCCGGCGGAAGGAGATATCTTCCGAAAGCGTATTGTGCACCTCAGCCATGTTGGCAAATGCGGTGCGCTCCTCGCGGATCAGCCTGGCATACATGTGCATCACGATGTCGTTGTCCTCGGAATGGATCACGCCGAGGCCGCCGTGCTTGGCCAGCACCTGGAACACTTCCCAGATGTCGCCGAAATCCACCATCCGTCCCTTGCGCGACGGCGTGATGTCGGTGGTGAAAATTTTCACGGTGGGAAAGCCCGCCGCGATCGCCTCCGCGAGCTGCGGGAACAGGGCGGGTTGCAGGGCGCCTTCGACCATCAGGTGCTGCGCGTAGTCGCAGGCGGAATGGCCGTGCCAGTCCTGTTCGCGCGCCTCGATCGCATCGCGCACCGTGGCGCCGTGCTGGGCGCGGGTGAAATCGATGATCGTGGTCGTGCCGCCGTGCACCGCGGCGCGGCTGACGACATCGGGCGGGTCGGTCAGCCCGGCGGAGCCGTCCGGGTTCGGCAGGAACCATTTGCAATGCACATGCGGATCGATCCCGCCGGGCATGACGATCTTGCCGGTGGCGTCGATCAGGCGCGTGCCCTCCCCGACCGGCAGGCGGCCCGCCGCCGCGACCGCGACGATGCGGCCGTCCGCGATCCCGAGGTCGTACGCCCCCACCCCCTGCGGCGTGACCACGCTATCCCCGCGCAACACCAGATCGATCATGCTCGCCTCCGCAACTGCCGGCGGCATCGTCGCGCCGCGACGTGCTTCGCACAAGTCCGCGCGCGGCCCCCGGCGCGTCGGCGGGGCTCGGCAGGGCGTTCAACGCTCACGTATCGGTGAACGCCGCCGGATCGGCGCGCTGCGGCGCTCTCGGAAATGTCAGCCTCGTAACCGAACTAGGAACCTTTCGGACCCGGAGCGCTCTGCCTATCTCGGTATCAGGACGCCGGTCGACGGGGTCACCCCGTTACCGTCTGATCTTGTTTCGCACATGGATTATCATCCACGGAGACGGATATGTCTGCTCGATATGGTGTTGCAACGCTTCGAACGCTCGCCGCCGCCGGCCTGTGCGTGGCATTCGCCGGCGCCGCGCTGGCGCAGCCGGCGACGATCGTGATCGCCCCGTCCGCGCCGCCGCCGCCGCGGGTGGAAACGGTACCGCCGCCGCCGGCCGCGGTCGATGTCTGGGTGCAGGGCCACTGGGCCTGGAACGGTTCGAACTGGAACTGGGAACAGGGCCGGTACGTCGCCCGCCCGGCGCCGCAGGCGGCCTGGGTTCCCGGCCATTGGGAACAACACGGCGGCGGCTATGTCTGGGTCGACGGCCGCTGGGCCGGCTGACGCATCGTGCACCGGAGAGAATGAGATGTCTCGCAAGTATTACGCCCTCCTGGCGCTGCCCGTGGCACTCGCGCTCGGCGGCTGCGTGACCACCAACGAGCCGGCACCGCCGCGCAGCTCCACGGTGATCATGACGCAGCCCGCACCGCAGCAGAGGGCCATGGTCGCCCCGGCCGCGCCGCCGCCGCCGCCGCCGCAGGCCGCGCTGGTGCCCCCGCCGCCGCAGGGTAGCGGCAACGTGGTCTGGCAGCCCGGGCATTGGACCTACACGGGTTCGCCCAATCAGCCCTGGAGCTGGGTCGACGGCCGCTACGTCACCCCGCCCAGCAGCCAGCAGGCGACCTGGATCCCCGGCCAGTGGGTGCGCGACACCAGCGGGTCGTGGATGTGGAACGCCGGCCACTGGCAGTAACGCCACACGCACGTTTCGAATCCGGCGCTGGTTGCCCCCCCGGCCAGCGTCGGGCGGAGCCGGCCTGCCCTGCCCGTCCCCTCCCCGGTCGGGACAGGCCCGGTTCCCCCCATCCGGCGGCGCGAACGACGCCCCTCCCCGTTCGCGCCGCCGGCATGTGCGGGGGTGTCATACCAACTCGCGCGGGTTTTGAGCCTCGCCCTTGCGTGCCGGTCCGGCACGCCCCGTCATGGCCAGCTCAGGGGCCGGCCATGACGGGAAGGGTTAGAGGCTGACAGTCCGTCAGTCGGTGCTCGCACGCCGCCGCCCGCGGCGCGCCACCAGCAGGCCACCGATCGCCGGCACGATCAGGGCGATCGACATCGGCTCCGGCACCACCGTGGTGTCGTTCGTCACCGACAGTGTCATTTCAAACCCGATGGTCGGTCCCGAGCCACTGGTTGCGCCGGTGCCGACCTGTGGCACGTTCAGACTGCTGATCAAGGTCGTCGAGGCAAGGATGTAATCGGTCAGGGTCACGGTCTGGGTGCCGTTGTCATAGCTCAGTGAACCGGCACCGTCCGCGTTGGTGCCCGTCACTGATCGCAGAAGATTTCCGTCGGCGGCGAACGTGGGAACGGAACTCAGGCTGTTCGTCTGCGCGGCGTAGACGCTGATGCCGGCAGTGTCGGACCCGCCGAAGAACAACGACGTGGCCCCATACGCCAGCCCGCCATAGTCCATGTAGCCGCTGACCACATGCGTGCCCGCCGTCAGTGCGAAGCCGAGATCGGAGGTGGCTTTCGCGGTGTTGATATAATCGGGAGAACTTGAAAACGCGCCGTTCGCCATGAACAACGTATAGCCGTTCGGTGCGGTCGTCGTGCCGTAGCCGATCGGACCGGTGCCGGTAGAGTTCGTCCCGCTGAACGCCGCACCGCTCAGGATGATATCTGCCCGTGCCGGCGCACCGCTCGCCAGAACCGATACCGCCAGCAGGGCCGCGGTCAGATATGTCGCCTTCATGCTCATCCCCTGGGTGCGTCGCGCTCCTGGCAGACGCGCCGGGACGGCAGGACAGCTAGCAGGCAAGGGGCTTCAAACCTGCTTCAGGGCGCGCACGACGCCGCCTGGCCGGGCGCTATCCTCCCTCGATCTTCGGAATGAAGAACACTTCCGCCCCAGGGGCGAGCTTCTGGAAATACCCGACCTCGTGCATCGCCCCGTCGATGGCGACCGTGGTCTCCTCCTCGAGCGTCGTCCCGAGGCCGGGAAACCGGCGGTCCATCTCCTTGATCACGCCGCGCAGGGTGGCGGCGTCGATGGCGAATTCCCGCTCCCCGCCGGTGTAGCGCCGGGCAAAGCCGGTGGTGAACACCACCTTCGCCGGCGCCACACCCATCGCGGTCAGGCCCCCGCGCCCGCGTCCGGGCCGTCGATCGCCGCCAGCACCTTCGGCGGCGACATCGGCAGTTCGGTCAGGCGCCGGCCGATCGCGTTCTCGATCGCGTTGGCGATCGCGGCCATCGGCGGGCAGATGTTGACCTCGCCCACACCCTTGGCGCCGTACGGGTGCGCGGGATTGGGCACTTCCACCAGCACCGCCTCGATCATCGGCAGGTCGGAGGCGACCGGGCAGCGGTAGTCGAGGAAGCCCGGGTTATCGAGCAGGCCGCGCGCGTTGTAGATGTATTCCTCGTTCAGCGCCCAGCCGATGCCCTGCACGACGCCGCCCTGGATCTGGCCTTCGACATAGGCGGGATGGATCGCGCGCCCCACATCCTGTGCGGCAACGAAACGCAGGATCGTCACCTTGCCGGTTTCGGGGTCCACCTCCACGTCGCAGAACTGGGTGGAGAACCCGGGCGCCTGGCCGCCGGCATTCACCGAGGCCGCGGCGGTGATCGATCCGCCGGTCTGCGCCGCCTTGGCCGCAATGTCCTTCAACGACAACGGCGGGAACGCGCCCGCATTGGCGCCGGCCGGCCTGGCATGGCCGTCTTCCCACACCACGGCTTCGGGATCGACGTCCCAGATCATCGCCGCCCGCCGGCACAGGTCCTTGATGATGGTCTTCGTGGCGTCGACCACCGCCGTCCCGGTCGCGAAGGTCACGCGCGATCCGCCCGTGACATGCGTGTAGCCGACCGATCCGGTGTCGGCGACGATCGCGCGCACCTGCTTGTAGTCGACCCCGAGCGTCTCCGCCGCCATGATCGCCATCGAGGCGCGCGAGCCGCCGATGTCGGGGCTGCCGGTCGCCACCAGCACGGTGCCGTCGGCGTTCACCTGCATGGTCGCGCTCGATTCGCCGCCGCCGTTGAACCAGTAGCCGGACGCGGCGCCGCGCCCCTGGTTCTTGCCCAGCGGCGCCCTGTAGCCGGGATGGTCGAGCAGCGCCTGCACCGTCTCCGGATAGCCGTTATGGGCGTGCTTGGGTCCGAAGATCGTCGGCGTGCCGATGCGCGCGGCGTTCTTGAGCCGCAGCTCCAGCGGGTCCATGCCGATCTTCTTCGCCAGCATGTCGAGCACGCTTTCCACCGCGAACGCCGAAATCGGCGAGCCCGGCGCGCGGTACGCCGCCGCCTTGGGACGGTTGCAGACGACATCGTATCCGACCGCGCGGGCGTTGGCGATGTCATAAGGCGCGAAGGCGCAGAGGCAGGCGTTCATCACCGGCGAGCCCGGGAAGGCGCCGGCCTGGAACTTGAACACCCCGTCGGCGGCCACGAGCTTGCCGTCCTTCGTCACGCCGATCTTCACCCACATCGACGCGCCCGACGTCGGGCCGGTGGCGCGGAACACTTCCTCCCGGCTCATTGCCAGGCGCACCGGGAAGCCCGATTTCTTCGACAGCATGGCAGCGACAGGTTCGAGATAGACGACCGTCTTGCCGCCGAAACCGCCGCCGATCTCGGCCGGATAGACGCGCAGGTCGCCGACCGGCATCCCCATCAGCTTCGCGGTCAGCGCGCGAACCGCGAAATGCCCCTGGCTGGAGGCCCAGATTTCGCCCTGCCCGTCCGCCTCGATCCGCGCCGAGCAGGCGTGCGGCTCGATATACGCCTGGTGCACGGTGGCGGTCTTGAACTCGTGCTCGATCACGACATCGGCCGCGGCAAAACCAGTGTCGAGGTCGCCGATCTTGAATTCCAGCCGTTTCGAAACATTGGACGGACGGGTCGGCGCCGGCTCCACCCCGCGGGTGATCATGTCGGCGAACAACAGCGGCGCATCCGGCGCCATCGCGGCATCGACGTCGATCACATGCGGCAGGACTTCATACTGCACGTCGATCAGCGCGCACGCCGCCGCGGCAACGGAGTCGCTGATCGCCGCCACCGCGGCAACGGCATGGCCTTCGTACAGCGCTTTTTCACGCGCCATGATGTTGCGCGTCACGTGCCAGAAATTCACCGCGACCCGCTCGGGGCCGATGTATTCGAAATTCTGCTCCGGAAAATCGGCCGCGGTGATCACCGCACGCACGCCCGGCAGCGCCGCGGCGCGGCTGGTATCGATGGAGACGATGCGGGCGTGGGCGTGCGGGGAGCGGAGGATCTTGCCCACCAACGTGCCGGGCATCTTCATGTCGGCGCCGTACATGGCCCGCCCGGTCACCTTGGGCACGCCGTCGGGGCGCACCGGGCTGGTACCGACCCATTTGAAGCCCTTGCGGGCCTCGGCGACGTTCACCTGGTCGTCCATCGTTCTCTCCCTCGCTCGCGGCGGATCGTTCTAAGCGCAAGGTCACGCGCGCCGGCCGGAAATGCAAGCCCGACCATCGACAGCGCAGAAGGCCTTGCGTGCGCGACCTGCGCCCCGCCCGTTCAGCGCGCGAGCAGGCCGGCCACGGCGGCGGCGAGGCGTTCGATCAGCTGGGTAACGTCCTCGGCCACGAGAGGAAGGCGCGGCAGCGGTTCGATCCGGCTTTCGTCCATGTACAGACTGCGGGCCACTTCCACTTGCAGCACGTGGACGCCTTCGCGTGGGCGGCCGTAGTGGCGGGTGACGTAGCCGCCGGCATAGGGGTCGTTGCGACGCACGAGGTAGCCGAGGTCGCGCAGCGTTTGTTCCACGAAGCGGGTGACGGCGGGCGCGCAGGCGGTGCCGTGGGCGTCGCCCAGCACGATGTCCGGTCCGGCTGCGGCGCTGACGCCGACCGGGCTCGGCATGGAGTGGCAATCGATCACCAGGCACGCGCCGAACTGGGCGGCGGTGGCCGCGATCAGGGCGGCGAGCGTGTCGTGGTAGGGCTGCCAGCAGGTGCGCACCCGCCGTTCGGCCTCGGCGAAGGGCAGCCGGGCGCGGTAGATCGCCTCCCCGGAGGCGACCACCCGGGGGATCGTGCCGAGCCCGGCGCCGACCCGCGGGCTGGTGGTGTTGACGAAGCCGGGGAGCGGGTCGGCGAACATCGTGGGATCGAGTTCCCAGGCCTCCCGGTTGGCGTCGCAGAAGGCGCGCGGGAAGCTTGCGGTCAGCAGGGGCGCGCCGTGGTCGGGGGCGGCGGCGAACAGCCGGTCGACGAAGCCGTCTTCGCTGCGGCGCAGGCCGAGCGGGTCGAGCCGGGCGGCGGCGAGGAATTCGGGCGGGTAGGCGCGCCCGGAGTGGGCCGAGGCGAACACCAGCGGCGCGGTCTGGCGCAGCGGATGGTGGACCCGCAGCGGCGGGTCGGACACGAGGGGCAAGCCGGTGGCAGAGCCGTCCATCGGCCTATTCAACCCTTGCACGCGGCCGATGTCACGCGCTGCGCCGCGGCGGTGCCGGCGCGGCGGCGGGCCGCCACGGGCGGCGCGCAAAGCAAATCCCGCCGGTCGGTGCGCTCGGCAAAGAAAAACCCCCGGTCTTGCGACCGGGGGTCAAGTAAACAGGGAGGCTTCACGTCTGGGAGACGCAGGGGCCCGAAGACCCCTTTCCGGTCACAAGGACCGGAAGACTGGTGGCCGAAGCCACCGTAACCGTCACCCGCAACGTAAGTTCTGCCCGGTCGCTTGTGCAGCGCCAAAAGCCGGACGCCGCCATGTGGTTCATGCATAACGCTGCACCTGCACAAATGGCCGGACACCTGATTCTTATCAATATTCCGCCCCGCGCCCTTCGTCCGCGCCCCGGCCCCCCCTTCTTCCGCGCCCAGGCGCGAGGGCGCGAGGCCGCGACCGGGGGGTGGCAAAGCGGCAACAGGGGGGCGACGGCGCCGGGTCCCGGCGCGGGCATCACGGCAGCTCGGCCAGGCGGGCCAGCAGGAAATCGCGGAACACGGCGACCCGCTTGGAGTTCCGCAGTTCCTCCGGATAGACGAAGAACACGTCGACCTTGGGCGACTTCATGTCGGGCAGCAGGCGCACCAGGTCGTGGTTCTCGGCCATCAGGTAGTCGGGCAGCGCGCCGAGGCCGATGCCGGAGCGGATCGTCGTCATCATCGCCTGCGTGCTGTTCACTTCCAGCAGCGCGCGGCGCGGATTGCCCGGCCGCCGCCCGGCGTCGGCGAGCCAGTTCACGTCCGAGACCGGCGGGTGGTGATCGCCGAACAGGATCAGCCGGTGCGCGTCCAGATCCTCGGGCCGCTGCGGCATGCCGAATTTCTTCAGATAGTCGGGCGAGGCGCAGACCACCCATTGGATCGACATCAGGTGCCGCTGCACGAGGTCGGGCTGTTTCGGCGCGTGCATGCGGATCGCCACGTCCGCCTCCCGCATCGCCAGATCAAGCTCCTGGTCGTCGAGCAGCAGGGAGACCGAGACGTCGGGATACATTTCCAGGAAGCGGGCCAGCCGCGGCGCCAGCCAGGTCGAGCCGAACCCGACCGTGGTCGTCACTTTCAGCCGCCCGGCGGGTTTCTCCTTGCTTTCGGTCAGCAGCGCCTCGGTCATCGCGAGCTTGGCGAAGACGTCGCGCACGGTGCGGTTGAGCGCCTCGCCCTGCTCGGTGAGGATCAGGCCGCGCGCGTGGCGATGGAACAGCGGGACCGCAAGCGCCTCTTCCAACGCCGAAATCTGGCGCGAGACCGCGGATTGGCTGAGATTGAGGGTGTCGCCGGCGTGGGTGAAGCTGCCCGCCTCCGCCACCGCATGAAACACCCGCAGCTTGTCCCAGTCCATCACCGCACCACTCCCTGCCGCCGCGGTCCGTCACGGCCGCGGTCCAGCCTCCCTCGCCCGCAGGGCGCGGGCGTTCAATCCGTCATGTTAGACCTGAATTGCCGATTCGCATCCGCCTGCGGGGGTTTTTTCGCAGATTTCCGGGTTCCCGAGCGTGGATCCGGGCAGGCGGAACCGGCTTACGCGCGCAATCGCCCGAAATGCAGGCAATTGACGCCGTCACGGGCGTGCCGGACCGGCCTCAGCCGGCCGCAGATGGCCGGGAGGCCAGGTATTTCTCCGCCTCCAGCGCCGCCATGCAGCCCGTGCCGGCCGCCGTCACCGCCTGGCGGAACAGCTTGTCCTGCACGTCCCCGGCGGCGAACACCCCGGGGACGGACGTCCGGGTGCTGCCGGGCACCGTCGCGATATAGCCCTCGGTGTCCATCGCGAGCTGGCCGGCGAAGATCGCGGTGTTGGGCTGGTGGCCGATGGCGATGAACACGCCGTCGGTGGGCAGGTCGCGCGCCGCGCCGCCGGCGGTGTCGCGCAGGCGCACGCCGGTGACCGTCTCCGGGCTGCCGCCGCCGAGGATTTCGGCCACCTCGGCATTCCACACCACCTTGATCTTGGGATGCGCGAACAGCCGCTGCTGCAGGATGTTCTCTGCCCGCAAGGAGTCGCGGCGATGGACCAGGGTCACGTCGGTGGCGTGATGGGTAAGGTAGAGCGCCTCCTCCACCGCGGTATTGCCGCCGCCGACCACGACCACCCGCTTGCCGCGGAAGAAGAACCCGTCGCAAGTGGCGCAGGCCGACACGCCGCGGCCGGACAGCCGCCTTTCCGACGCCAGGCCGAGCCAGCGCGCCTCCGCCCCGGTCGCGATGATGATGGCGTCGGCCACGTACTCGTCGCCTGAATCGCCGCGGCAACGGAACGGGGCCGAGCCGAAATCGACGCCCACGATGAGGTCGGGCAGGATGCGGGTGCCGACATGGGCGGCCTGCGCGGCCATCTGCTCCATCAGCCAGGGACCCTGGATCACGTCCGCGAAGCCCGGGTAGTTCTCGACATCGGTGGTGATCGTGAGCTGGCCGCCGGGCTGCAACCCGCAGGCAAGGATCGGCGCAAGCCCGGCGCGGGCGGCATAGATCGCGGCGGTGTAGCCGGCGGGGCCGGCGCCGATGATGAGCACGCGGCTCTGATGGGTCTCGGGCATGGGGGCGGGTTCCGGGATCGGGGCGGTTGGTTATCGGCGGCCCGGTGCGCGCGAGCAAGCAACCCGGCGCGCGGCCTCCGCCGGTTCCGGTAGGCGGCGGGGCGGATGGCACCCAGGGAAATCGCATGAACGCCCAGGCCGCGTTGCGGGTCGTGCCGCATCGGGTCGGCGCGAACCCGTAGCCTGGCGTGCGGGCCGCGCGTGGCGGCGGGTGCGATCGCATCCGGGTCCGGGGCGGGTCACCGGCGGGCTGCCGCACTGTTCCAACCCAGCACCGATTCCAACGGAGAGACGAGCAGGCAAGGAACATCGAGGTCGCAGCGGTGCGCGTCGCCACCCGCGGCCGACTGCGTCCCCTGCCGCGATGCGGCTGCGGCCTTGGCCGCCCGGCACCATCTTCCGCCATCGCGGTGCAACCGGCTGCCGGGTTCCTGGTTAACGTCTTGTCCGTATTTGCTTCCTGCCGCGCGCCCGGTCATGCGCGGCTTACCTGGGAAGATGAAAATCACCGTCGCCCGCAGAAATCTCTTGCCTCGCCCGGGGCGAATGTTCTATATACGTTCGCAGACATGATCCCCGCCCCCTTCATCGAGAAGCTTACCGCGATCCTCGCCTGGCTGGCCGAGCGCCTCGCCGAGATACGCGAGCGCAACGCCTTGCGGGACCAGGCGGCGCTCGACCAGGCGGGGGACAATCAGGCGGAGGACCATCAGGCGGGGGACGGTCCGGCCGCCCTGGACCCCACGCGCGCCGATGCCCTGCCGCCCGACTGCGCCCTCTCGCCGCGCGATTCCGGGCCGGCGCCGGCACCGGAATCCTGCCCCCAGAGCCCGCTCGCCAGCGGGCCGGACAGCGATTCCTTCCCGCACCCCCCGGCTGCCCTTGTCCCCGCTGCCCCAGCATCCTCGGCTGCCCCGATCGTGGCGCCGGCGGCTGCCGCCCCACCCCGCCACCAGGCCCCCGCAGACGGAAGCGTTGCTGCGCTCCCCGCCATGACCGCCGATCCCGGACCGAGGCCGATCCTGCGTCCGCCCGGCCGCAGGACCGGCCTCGATCGCACACGCTGCGGCCCGCCTCGCCGCGGACGGAACAAGCAGCCGATCCGGTCACGCGGGTCGGCGAGGCCCAAGCTGTCGGATGGGACGCAAATTCGGGCCTGAGCCGGGCCGGCTTACGCATGCCCTTGTCGTTACGATATCGAATCTAATAACCGCCCCCCGGCCTGGTTCGGTATCCGGGTGCCCAAGCCCTCTCGCAGCCGACCATGAGCCGCCAGCTCCGCAGCGGTCCAGTCGTTCGCGCGATCGCCCAGAGACACCACCCTTGCCGATCGCCGCCGCCCATCGATATGTGCCAACCCCGGGGAGCCGCAGCGCCGAAAGCCACGCCGCCACAGCCGCAAAGCTTGCGCGCGGCCCAGGCTTGCGCCTTGATCGCCCGCCCCCCAACGCGACCCCCCGCCAGCCGCATCCGCCACCCGCCCCCGCAACCCGCCCCTGGGGCCACAAGACAAAAGGCACACAGCATGGACTTCGACCTGTTCGTGATCGGCGGCGGCTCGGCCGGCGTGCGCTGCGCCCGCATCGCCGCCGGCCACGGCGCGCGCGTCGCCATCGCCGAGGACCGCTTCTGGGGCGGCACCTGCGTCAATATCGGCTGCGTGCCCAAGAAACTCCTGGTCCAGGCCGGCGAATACGGCGCCTGGGCGGACGATGCCGCCGGCTTCGGCTGGTCGATCCGCAAAGGCCCGCACGACTGGACCGCCCTGATCGCCGCCAAGGACCGCGAAATCGGCCGGCTGAACGCCACCTACCGCCGCCTGCTCGATACCGCCGGCGCCACCATCTTCGACGCCCGCGCCAAACTCGACGACCCACACACAATCGACGTCGGCGGCACGAAAGTCACCGCCGAACGCATCGTCATCGCCACCGGCGGCCACCCCACCAGGATCGACATCCCAGGCGCCGAACTCGGTATCGTCTCCGACGACGCCTTCTACCTCCCGCACATGCCGAAACGAGTCGCAATCCTCGGCAGCGGCTACATCGCAGTCGAGTTCGCCGGCATCTTCGCCGCCCTCGGCGCGGAAGTGGACCTCATCTATCGCCAGCCCCTGCCGCTGCGCGGCTTCGACCACGACCTGCGCGAAGCCCTCGCCGAAGCCCTCGGCAGCAACGGCATCGCACTGCACCCAGGCTGCACCCCGGAACGGATCGAACCACACGGTACCAACCGCCGCCGCCTGAGCCTCGCCAGCGGCCACGCGATCGAGACCGACCTCGTATTCTTCGCCACCGGCCGCCGCCCCGCCACCACCAACCTCGGCCTGGAACACGCCGGCGTCACCATCACCCCAATCGGCGCCGTCGCCGTGGACGAACACCTGCGCACCAGCCAACCCCACATCTTCGCCATCGGCGACGTCACCGATCGGCTGAACCTCACCCCGGTCGCCACCGCCGAAGGCCACGCCCTCGCCGACAGCCTGTTCGGCAACAAGCCAAGACGCATCTCACTGGAAAACGTACCAACCGCCGTCTTCTCCACCCCGCCCGTCGCCACCGTCGGACTGTCGGAAGAACAAGCCGCAAAAAAAGGCCCGGTCGACATCTACGTCACCCGCTTCACCCCCATGCGCCACACCCTCACCGGCCGCGCCCGCAAATCACTGATGAAACTGATCGTCGACCAACCCACCGGCCGCGTGCTCGGCGCCCACATGCTCGGCGAAGACGCCCCGGAAATCATGCAAGGCCTCGGCATCGCCGTCGCAATGGGCGCAACCAAAGCCGACTTCGACCGCACCATCGGCATCCACCCCACCGCCGCCGAAGAATTCGTCACGATGCGAACCCGAACCCGAACCGCCGGCGCGTAGCGCAAGGCAGTAAGCAAGGCCAGGGGCGCTGCCCCTGGACCCCGCCAAGGGCATCGCCCTTGGAACCCTTCCGTTAGGTTCCGTGCTGGTGGGGGGTGTGTCGGGTCCG
>JABBNW010000112.1 GCA_019352115.1 Pseudomonadota bacterium | reverse complement strand
TTCCTCCCGGCGGACGGGGCGGAAGGTGCGAGGCGGACGGGGGGAAGTCAACGCGGGGGGGCGGGCGCGCATGCCTGATGGAGATGCCGCCGCCGCTTCGCCGGGCCAACCCGCGGCGAGCGGTTTCACGATGCGCGAGGACGCTTTCGCCGCTCGTACAAGCCGAGCATCCCAATGACCGACGACAACAAAAGCGCCAGCGAAGAGGGCTCCGGCACCGCATCCCAGCCGATCGCCTCCTGCATCAGGAATTCCGGCGAGTTGGTGGTGTAGGGCTCGTCCTGGCCGGTATTGTTGAAGGCGTTCTGAATCAGCTGGCCGGCCCCGGTACCGGCCGGGCTGAAGTCTGCATAATCGCCGTTGGAATTCTGGTTGAAGCCGACGATGCTGGTTGTCCCGCCATCGACGGAAAAATACGCCGTCGCGCCGGACGACGTCGTGAAGCTCGGGGTGTCGGCGGCGGAATACCGATAGAGATCCAGCGCGCCATATCTGGAGCAGAAAAAGCCCGTGGGATCGGTGCCGCAACTTCCGGCGATTGAGTTCAGGGTCGAACCGGCACCGCCGCCGCCCAGCACTTCATCGACCTCATGCTCAAGACCGCCGATCAGATCGTACTGGCTCGACGAAACCGGCCGCGCAAAGGCGAAGCTCTGGGTGCTGTTGATGTTGATCGTGGCATTAGGGAAAGATGAAGAACCGAGGCCAAGCATCGCTGCCTGGGCGCCCGTGATCGCAAGCTCGTTCACGCCGCTCGCATCATTCCCCTGAGAAAGGTGGGCCAGGGCAGTCGCAAGCACGGTGTTTTGCGGATTCGCGCTCGCATCGAGGCTGAGCGCGTTGACGTACGTGCTGTAGGAAACAGCATACATATATTGCGTCGTCGACAGGAGATTGCCGGCCGCCGCCGCCGTGTAGGTGAAGTCAACCGAAATGTTCACCGGATTGGCATACAGGCCATCTATCGTCCCGAGAGCAGAATCGATCGCGCCCTCGATTGCGGCGGCGTTGCCGTTGCCGGTGATCGAGCTGTCAAAGACCGGGGTGACGACCAACGCATGCGCCGGTGTGGCAACCGCGAGACCGGCGAGCATCGGGGCCGCCCATGCGAGACACAGCCACCCCCTGGTTCCTACTCTGGAGCGGCTTCCAAGTAGCGAACCGATTCGCCCGGCCCGGCATGCACCCCCTTCAGCGCGCTCCCTCGACACCTTCACGGCCGTCCCAAGCGTCCGGCCGGCCACCGGGAACGTAGAAAAGCGGTCCATTTGCCCTCCCTGAGGCGCTCAATGCGGAGGATATTTGAGCGAATGGCATGTTCGCAAACCTGGCTCACACTTGTAAAGTCCCGCGCGGCAGGCGAGACGAACCGCGATGTTGCCCGGTCTCGCCGGGACGGTACACCATCCGCACATGACTCGACTCCCCCCGCGCGCCGCCCTCATCACCGGCGCCGCCAGCGGCATCGGCGCGGCAGTGGCCCGCGCCCTCGCCGGCCCCGGCATGGGTCTTGCCCTCGCCACCCGGACCAACCAGGCCGGGTGCGACGCCACCGCAGCCGCCGCCCGGGCAGCCGGGGCGGCAACTCTCGCGCTCACCGGCGATCTCGCCGATCCCGCTACCGCGCCCGCCCTGGTCGCCGCCACGATCGCGCGCTTCGGCCGGCTCGATGTGCTCATCAGCAACGCCGGCGCCGCCGACCGCACCCCGCTTGCCGATCTTTCCGACGCCGCCCTCGCCCACGCGCTCCAAACCACGATCGGCGCCTTCGCCCGCCTGGTCCGCGCCGCGCTGCCGCACCTGCGCGCCGGCGACCATCCGCGCATCGTCGCCGTGTCTTCCTTCACCGCCCACGCCGCCCGAGCGGACCTGCCGCGCTTCGCCGCCACCGCCGCGGCGAAAGCAGGCCTGGAAGCCCTGGTCCGCACCCTCGCCTGCGACTGCGCCGCGGACGGCATCGCAGTGAACGCCGTCGTCCCCGGCTTCATCGCCAAGGACGCAGGCGCCGCCGCCGCGCTCGACCCCGCCGCCCGCGCCCGCCAGGCCGCTGCCATCCCCGCCGGCCGCCTCGGCCGGCCGGAGGAAGTGGCCGCCGCCATCGCCTTCCTCGCCGCCCCCGCCACCACCGGCATCACCGGGGTGCTGCTGGCGGTGGACGGCGGGCTGCTGCTCTGACATTTTGCCGCCCGCCCCGCGCCGGAGCCTCCCCCTTGCCCGTCGATCCCCCGCCCGCCGACCCGGTCAACCCCGACCTGCTCGACCGCATCCCGCTCGCCGCCCGCACGATTCTCGATGTGGGCTGCGGCACCGGTGCCCTGCTCGCCGCCTACCGCGCCCGCAACCCGCGCGCGCGCCTACTCGGCATCGAACGCGATCCCGATCGCGCCGACATCGCCGCCGGACGGCTCGACGACGTCGCCGCGATGGACGTGGAAGCCGACCCGCTGCCGTTCGACCCGGACATCAGCCTCGATTGCGTGATCTATGGCGACGTGCTGGCGCATCTGCGCGACCCGGCCGCCGTGCTCGCCGCCCACGCCGCAGCACTCGGCCCGAACGGCAGCGTACTGATCTGCGTGCCGAACGTCGAGCACTGGAGCTTCGCCGCCCGCCTGCTCACCGGCACCTGGGACTACGAGCCGCAGGGCCTGTTCGACCGCGGCCACCTGCGCTGGTTCACGCTCGATTCGATGCGCAAGCTGCTGGAACAGGCGGGGCTTGCGCCCTGCGAGGTCGCGCCGCGCATCTTCGACACCGCCCAGCTCAGCGCCTTCGTCCGGTCGATGGCGCCGGGCCTGCGTGCGCTCGGCATCGATCCGCAGGAATACACAAGGCGGGCCGCGCCGCTGCAATTCCTCTGGCGCGCGCGCCGCCAGCCGCGGGACCGGCTGACGATCGCGGCCAACATGCTGGCCCCGGTGGGCGGCGTGTCGCACCTGCGGGTGATCCACCCGCTCGCCGCGCTGGCCACCGACCCGTCCGTCAGCACCCAGATCCGCCCGCTCGCGGAACTGCCGCGCGCCGATCCCGCCACGCCGCATATCTGCGTGCTGCACCGCCCGATCCTGACCGGGCCCGAAGGCCAGGCCACCCTGCGCCACCTGCACGCCTCCGGCTGGCTGCTGGTGACCGAGTTCGACGACCACCCCGACTTCTTCCCCGGCATGCTGGAAAGCGACCAGCTCGCCTTCACCGGCGTGCACGCGGTGCAGACCAGCACCCCGGCGCTGGAGGCGCTGCTGCGGCAGCGCAATCCGGAAACGGTGCTGTTCCCGAACATGATCCGCAGCCTGCCGGAACCACGCAACTTCGCCGCACCGGACCGGCTGACGGTGTTCTTCGGCGCGCTCAATCGGGAACGCGATTGCGAACCGCTGATGGGCGCGATCAACGCCGTCGCCGCCATCGCCGGCGCGCGGCTGCACTTCCAGGTCGTGCACGACCAGGCGTTCTTCGACGCGCTGGAGACCGAGCACAAAACCTTCACCCCCACCTGCGACTACGACACCTACCTGCGCCTGCTGGGCGAATCCGAAATCGCGCTGATGCCGCTGTCGGACACGCCGTTCAATCGCGCGAAATCCGACCTGAAATTCATCGAGGCCGGCGCCTGCCGGGTGGCTGCCCTGGCCAGCCCGGTCGTCTACGCCGACACGATCGAGGACGGCCGCACCGGCCTGCTGTTCACCGACGCCGACAGCCTGCGCGCGCGGCTGCTGCACCTGATCGCCATGCCCGAACTCGCCCGCGGCCTCGCCGAAGCCGCCCGCGACTACGTGGCCCGCGAACGCATGCTGGCCTACCAGGTCGCCGCCCGCACGGCATGGTACCGCTCGCTCTGGGCACGACGGGAGGAACTGACCGCCGCGCTGCACGTCCGCGTGCCAGGGCTGCTGCAGGCCGCGCCGGCGATCTGAAAGGAAGTCCAGGGGCAGAGCCCCTGGCCTTCCTTGCTAACCGCCCGCCGCTGGCATCGATCCCGGCGCGGGGGTAGGCTTTCGGGGTGCAGGGGGAGACCGTGCCATGACCGAGGCCTGTATTGTTGGCTGGGCGCATTCGCCGTTCGGCAAGCTGGATGATCCGGACATCGAGAGTTTGATCGGGCGGGTTGCCGGGGCGGCGATTGCCGATGCCGGGATCACGCCGGGGGAGATCGACGCGAGCTTCGTCGGTTTGTTCAACAACGGGTTTTCCGACCAGGATTTTCCCGCCTCGCTGGTGCTGCGTCATTTGCCGGAGCTGCGCTTCAAGCCGGCGACAAGGTTCGAGAATGCCTGCGCGTCCGGCTCGGCGGCGGTTTACGGCGCGCGTGATTTCCTGGCCGCCGGGCGCGGGCGTTTTGCACTGGTGATCGGGGCGGAGAAGATGACCGCGACGCCCGCGGCGCAGGTGGGCGACATCCTGCTGAAGGCGTCGTACCGGCGCGAGGAGGGCGACATCCCGGCCGGTTTCGCCGGCGTATTCGGGCGCATCGCCGAAAGTTACTTCCAGCGCTATGGCGACCAGTCGGATGCGTTGGCGGCGATCGCGGCGAAGAACCATCGCAACGGGGTGGATAATCCTTACGCGCAGATGCGCAAGGACCTCGGCTTCGCCTTCTGCCGCACGGTCAGCGAGAAGAACCCCTATGTGGCGCCACCGTTGAAGCGCACGGATTGCTCGCTCGTCTCCGACGGCGCCGCCGCGCTGGTGCTGACCGATGAGGACACGGCGCGGGCGATGGCGAAATCGGTGCGGTTCCGTGCCGCGGTGCAGGTGAACGACCATCTGCCGATCAGCGCCCGCGACATCACCCGATTCGAGGGCGCGGCCGAAGCCTGGCGACGCGCGCTGGACGCGGCCGGACGGACCTTGGATCAGCTCTCGTTCGTCGAATCGCATGATTGTTTCACGATCGCCGAACTTCTGGAATACGAGGCGATGGGCCTGACGCCGACCGGTCAGGGCGCGCGCGCCGTGCTGGAAGGCTGGACCGCGAAGGACGGGCGGTTGCCGGTGAACCCCTCGGGCGGGCTGAAGGCGAAGGGCCATCCGATCGGCGCCACCGGGGTTTCCATGCACGTGATCGCGGCGATGCAGCTGACCGGCCAGGCCGGCACGATGCAGTTGCCGAAGGCCGATCTGGCCGGCGTGTTCAACATGGGCGGCGCCGCGGTGGCGAATTACGTTTCGATCCTGGAGGCGGTGCGCTGATCCCGACCACCAACCTCGCTTGCCTCCTGGAACAGACCGCGGCGCGGTTTCCCGACCGGCCGGCGGTGATCTGGCGCGATCGGCGCGTATCCTGGGCAGACTTCGCGGCCCGGGTGCGCGCCGCGGCGGCGGGACTAGCAGCGCGCGGGGTGATGCCGGGCGACCGGGTCCTGTTGCATTCCCGCAATTCGATCGCGCTGCTGGAAACGATGTGGGCGGCGTGGACGGCGGGTGCCGTCTGGGTGCCGACCAATTTCCGCCTCACCCCGCCGGAGGTGGCGTATCTGGCGGCATCCTCCGGCGCCGCGGTGCACATCTTCGACCCCGCGTTCCCCGATCATGCAGCCGCGGCACGGGCAGAAAATCCATCGCTGCGACTGGAGATTTCGCTCGGCGATAATGACGGCCTGAGCTGGGACGCGCTGGCCTCCGCGACCGTGGCGCAGGCGCCGCCGGTGGAGGTCGGGCGCGACCATCCGGCCTGGTTCTTCTACACCTCCGGCACCACCGGGCGGCCCAAGGCGTCGGTGCTGACGCACGGACAGTTGCAGTTCGTCATCAACAACCACCTGGCCGATCTGATCCCCGGCACCACCGAGCGCGATGCGTCGCTCGTCGTCGCGCCGCTGTCGCACGGGGCCGGGGTGCACGCGCTGATCCAGGTGCCGCGCGGCGCGGCGAGCGTGCTGCTGTCGGGGGAAAAGCTCGACTGCGCGGAGGCCTGGGCGCTGATCGAGCGCCACCGCATCACCAACATGTTCACCGTGCCGACGATCCTGACGATGCTCGCGCGGCACGAAGCAGCGGATCGGCACGACCATTCGTCGTTGCGCTACGTGATCTATGCCGGCGCGCCGATGTACCGCGCCGACCAGAAATTCGCACTGGAGAAGCTCGGTCCCGTGCTGGTCCAGTATTACGGCATGGGCGAGGTCACCGGCGCGATCACCGTGCTGCCGCCCGACTGGCACAGCACGGACGACGCCGCGATGCCGGTCGGCAGTTGCGGCTTTCCACGCACCGGCATGGAATTGGCGATCCTCGGCCCCGACGGCGCCCGCCTGCCGGCCGATGCCACCGGGGAGATCTGCGTGCGCGGCCCCGCCGTGCACGCCGGCTACTGGAACAATCCCGAGGCCGACGCGGCCGCCTTCGCCGGCGGCTGGTTCCACACCGGCGATCTCGGCCACACCGATCCGCGCGGGCTCGTCTACATCACTGGCCGGGCGTCGGACATGTACATCTCCGGCGGATCGAACGTGTATCCGCGCGAGATCGAGGAGGTGCTGCTGACCCACCCCGCGGTCGCGGAAGCCTGCGTCGTCGGGCTGCCGCATCCGAAATGGGGCGAAGCCGGCGTCGCGGTACTGGTGCTGCGCCGGGACGTAACGGAATCCGAATTGTTCGGACATCTGGAAGGCCGGCTGGCGAAATACAAATTCCCGCTCCGCTTCGCCATCTGGCCGGAACTGCCGAAATCCGGCTACGGCAAGGTGACCAAGCGCGACGTGCGCCGACTGCTGCAGGAGACCGCGTGATGCCCGAAGCCCCGACATCTCCCGATGCCATCACGGAATGGCACGCCCATGTCTATTACGATCCCGCCACGCGCGACCGCGCCGCGCAACTGCGCGCCTGGGTGGAGGACCGCTTCCCGGTCCGCATGGGCCGCTGGCACGACGTGCCGGTCGGCCCGCATGTGCAGGCGATGTACCAGATCGCGTTCAAGCCCGATCTGTTCCCCGCGCTGGCGCCGTTCCTGATGCTGAACCGCCAGGGTCTGACGATCCTGCTGCACCCGGAATCCGGTCGCCCCCGCGACGACCACACGAAGCACGCCGCCTGGATGGGCGCGGTGCTGGCCGTGAAGGAAGACGTGTTGCCGGAAGTCGGCTGATCAGCCCACCACGACGTCTTCCCAGAAGCCGAACCGCCCGCCGACCGCCTGCATCGCCGGGCGCGGCGCTTCGTACGACCAGGCCGCGCGCGCGTGACGCACGCCGTCCAGCACGACATCGTAGAACTGGACGCCGTGCGGGCAGGCGTGGTCGGACTCGGTCTTCTCGGCCTTTTCCAGACATTCGGTGTGCACCGCCGCGGGTGGAAAATACTGGTAGCCGCCGGTCTCGACGATGTCGTCGCTCTCGGCGAGCACGCGGCCGTCGATGGTCGCCTTCATGGGAACTGACCTCCTGATATGCAACGGAACGGCTGCGCACGCCGCCGCGTCCGGGCCGGCCCAGCATGGCGCATCGGCGGGCCTCCCGGCAAGCCGGGCCGGCGCCTCAGAGCCCGCCGGCCTGGGCCAGCGCGTCGATAGTCCGCCGCAGCCCGTCCTGCCACGGCGGCAGCGCCACGCCGAACACGGCGTGCAGGCGCCCGCATTCTAGCCGCGAATCCGGCGGCCGGCGCGCCGGCGTCGGCCAGTCCTCGGTCCGGATCGCCGCCACGTCGGCCACCGGCGCGCCGTAGCGCGAAGCTTCGGCGAACGCCGCCTTCGCCAGGCCGTGCCAGGTGGTCCAACCGGTCCCCGCCGCGTGCACCACGCCCCCGAACCGGTCCTGCCACCCGTCCTCCGTGACACGCGCCGCGATCGCGCGCAGCGCCGCCGCCAGATCCACAGCGGTCGTCGGGCAGCCCTTCTGGTCCGCGACCACCCGTAGGGATCGCGTCTTGCGTGCCGCCCCCAGCATGGTGCGCACGAAATTACGCCCGGTGTGCGCATAGACCCAGGAGGTGCGGACCACGATCGCGCGCGCGCCGGAGTCCAGCACCGCGCGTTCGCCGGCAAGCTTGCTGGCCCCGTACACGCCTTGCGGGGCGACCGCATCGTCCTCCAGGTAGGGCGCGCCCTTGGTCCCGTCGAACACGTAATCGGTGGAGAGGTGGATCAGCGGCACCCCGGCGTCCCGGCACAACTGCGCGAGGGCGGCCGGCCCGTCGCGATTGGCGCGGAACGCGGCGTCTGCATCGGTCTCCGCCGCGTCCACCGCGGTATAGGCGGCGGCGTTGATCACGAGGTCGGGCGCTGCCGCGTCGAACGCGCGCGCGATCGTTTCAGGCCGATCGAAATCGAACGCCGGCCGCCCGACCACCCGCACGTGCCCCGCCGCACCCAGCGCCTGGGCCAGTTGCCCGCTGCCGCCCGTGACCAGGATCGTCATCGTCAGACCGCGAACCAGGCGGGGCAGTCGCGCCACCGCGGCAGCACGCGATCCTTGTCGGACAGCACCGCCGCGTCCTCGGCCACCGGCCAGGGCAGCGCGAGGTCGGGATCGTTCCAGACCACCCCGCGCTCGGCGGCGCGGTCGTAGTCGGCGGTGACCTTGTAGATCACCTCGGTATCGGGTTCGAGCGTGCAGAACCCGTGCAGGAACCCGCCCGGCACCCAGAGTTGGCACCAGTTTTCCGCGCTCAGCACCGCGGCGACGTGCCGGCCGAAGCTGGGCGAGCCGTGCCGCACGTCCACCGCCACGTCCCAGATCGCGCCGCGCACGCAGCGCACCAGCTTGCCCTGCACGTTCGGCGCGACCTGCAAATGGAGCCCGCGCACGGTCCCGGCCGGCACCGACAGGCTGTGGTTGTCCTGCACGAAGGGTCCGGGAATGCCGGCCGCCGCTTCCCGCTTCGCGCTCCAGGTCTCGGAGAAGAACCCGCGCGGATCCTGGTAGCGCGGCGGGGTGAGCAGCTTCACCTCCGGAATGTCGAGCGCCTGCACGGTCATGCGTGGCCTCCGTCCGCAAGTTCGGCCAGCACCCGGCCAAGCTCGGTCTTGCCCAGCAGGCGCGCCTGCGCGGCCAGCCGGGCCGCGTCGATATAGCCCATGCGGTAGGCCACCTCCTCCGGGCAGCCGACCAGCAGGCCGGTGCGGGACTGGATCGTCTGCACGAAACTCGCTGCCTGCAACAGGGAATCCGGCGTCCCCGCGTCCAGCCAGGCGCAGCCGCGCGACAGTTTCTCGACGTGCAGGCTGCCGTCTTCCAGATAGAGGCGATTGAGGTCGGTGATCTCCAGCTCCCCGCGCGCGGAGGGGCGGATGGTCGCGGCCAGCTCGCTCACCCGCCGGTCGTAGAAATAGAGGCCCGTGACCGCCCAGTTGGACCGCGGCTGCGGCGGTTTTTCCACCAGCTCGGCCGGCCGCCCCGCGTCGTCGAACGTCACCACGCCATATCGTTCCGGATCGCGCACCTGATAGGCGAACACCGTCGCCCCCTGCGTCCGCGCCGCCGCCTGGCGCATCAGCGCGGACAGATGATCGGCGTGGATCAGGTTGTCGCCCAACGCCAGCGCGCAGGCCTCGCCGCCGATCCATTCCCGCCCGATCAGGAAGGCCTGCGCGAGCCCGTCCGGGCTGGGCTGTTCGGCATAGGCGACCCGCAGGCCGAATTGCGATCCATCGCCCAGCAGGCGGCGGAACTGCGGCAGGTCGGTGGGGGTGGAGATCAGCAGGATGTCGCGGATGCCCGCCAGCATCAGGGTGGTGAGCGGGTAGTAGACCATCGGCTTGTCATAGACCGGCAACAGTTGCTTGGACGAAACGAGCGTCGCCGGGTGCAGCCGGGTGCCCGACCCGCCGGCGAGGATGATGCCCTTCATGCCGCCGCTCCTACCGCTGCCGTTCCACAAGGGGGCGTCCCCAGCCGCTGGCCGGCGTAGCGCCCGGCGCGGACACCTTCCCACCACGCCCGGTTGGCGAGATACCAGTCGATCGTGCGCGCCAGTCCGGTTTCGAAATCATGCGGCGCGGTCCAGCCGAGCGCCGCCTCGGTCCGAGAGGGATCGATCTCGTAGCGGAAATCATGCCCCGGGCGATCGGTCACGAAATGGATCAGCCGCGCCCGCGGCCCGGCGGGATCGGGCGCGACCCGATCCAGATGCGTGCAGATCGCGCGCACGACGTCGAGGTTGCTGCGCGGCTGGCGCGCGCCGATCGCGTAGGTGGCGCCCGGTTCGCCGCGCTCGGCGACCCGCACGAGGGCGGCGGCATGATCCTCCACGAACAGCCAATCGCGCAGGTTGGACCCGTCGCCATAGACCGGCAACGGCTTGCCTTCCAGCGCATTCAACGTCACCAGCGGAATGAGTTTCTCCGGGAACTGCCACGGTCCGTAGTTGTTGGTCGTGTTGCTGACCAGGGTGGGCAGCCCGTAGGTGTGGAACCACGCCCGCGCCAGATGGTCCGATGCCGCCTTGGACGCCGAATACGGGCTGCGCGGATCATACGCCGTCGTTTCGGTGAACGCCGGAGCGTCGGGACCGAGCGCGCCGAACACCTCATCGGTCGAGATGTGATGAAACCGGAACGCCGCGCGCCGCGTCGGCGCCAGGCCCGACCAGTAGCCGCGCGCGGCTTCCAGCAGCACGAACGTCCCGAGCACGTTGGTGCGGATGAAATCCCCCGGCCCGTCGATCGAGCGATCGACGTGGCTTTCCGCCGCCAGATGCATCACGAGGTCGGGCTGGTGCACGGCGAACACCTGGCGCATCGCGTCGGCGTCCGCCACATCGGCACGCACCAGTTGGTGGCGCGGATCGTGGCGCGCGTCCTCCAGCGCGTCCTCCGACGCCGCGTAGGTCATCTTGTCGATATTCACCACCGTATGCCCGGTGTGGCGCAGAAGGTGGCGGATCACCGCGGAGCCGATGAAGCCGCAGCCGCCGGTCAGCAGGATCTTCATTCCATTGGAATCCCAGGAGCGCTGCCGTGATAGGCCACGGTCCGATACGACCGGTCAACCCGATTGTTGCCCCGCGACGGCCCCCGCCGCCCATGCTAAGCGGGTCGGAACGGTGCTCCCACCCCGCAACCGGGACAGGAGAGGGACGCCGACCGCAGGAGCCCGCCCATGCAAGCTGCCTTCCCCGCCCTGCCCGAACTCGCGCCCCGCCGGCGCGACGGCGTGGTCGAATTCCCGGTCCATCACATGCGCGGCGGCACCTCCACCGGCCTCGTCATCTACGAGGCTTTCGCCCCCGCGGACCGGGCGCTGCGGGAAGAGCTGCTGCGCCACCTGATGGGCCTGCCGCTCGCCGGCACCCGCAAGGGCAACCGGCAGATCACCGGCCTCGGCCGCGGCGTGCCCACCAGCAACAAGGTGTTCTTCGCCGCGCTGGAATCCGACGGGACGCCCCGGCTGGTCAGCACGCTTGCCCAGCTCGCCTCCGATACCGCGGCGATCGATTGGAACGTGAATTGCGGCAACATGTCCGCCGCGCTGCCGCTGTGGGCGCTCGACACCGGCCTGCTCGTTCGCCCGGCCGGGGCAGGCCGGTATGAGACCGTGATCCGCAACACCAATACCGGCGTGCTTGCTGTCGCACGCATGGCGTTCGACCCGGCCGGGCGGGCGGAGACGGCGGAAATCCCCGGCGTGAACGGCGCCTTCCCGGCGGTGGACCTGTCGCTCGCCGATCCGGTCGGGGCCAAGACGGGGCGGCTGCTGCCGACCGGCAACCGCACCGACCAGGCTGCCGGGTTCACCGTCTCGTGCGTCGATGTCGCCGTGCCGATGGTGATCGCGCGGGCCGAGGATTTCGGCCGCTCGGTGCACGACCCGGTTGACTCCTTCGATACCGATCCGGCCTTGATGGAGACCCTGCGCCGGGTCTGGGTCGCGGCCGGCCTCGCCATGGGGCTTGCCGGGCGCGACGGGCGCCGGCTTACCGCCGAGGACCTCGCGCGCAGCGAGACCATCCCCAAAGTCTGCCTGGTCGGGCCGCCCGCGGGCGAGGGCAACATCGCCGCGCGCTACTTCACCCCGCAGGCGGGGCACCGGTCGATGGCGGTCTCCGGCGGCTGCTGCCTCGCCGCTGCCGCGCTGATCCCGGGTACGATCGCGCACGACGTCGCGCGCGGGCTGGAGGCGCCGGGGGACGCATTCCGCGAAATCCCGGTCGACATCGAGAACCCGGCCGGGATTCTGGCTGCCAAGATCGAGGCGCGCGCCGATCCGGACGGGCTCGCGCTGCGCCAGGCGGCCTATACCCGGTCGACCCAGATCCTGCTGCGCGGGCATGTCCCGCTGTATCGCGCGTCGCCGGCGCTGGAGGCCGCGCTGCTGGGCGGCTGAGCCGCGCGGGTCACGGCGGCGGGGCGCCGATCAGGCCGGCCTGGCGCATCCGGTCACGCGAGGCCGCCATCGCATCCGTGATCGCGAGCGCGGCGGCCAGCGCGCGCCGGCCGGCGGCGGCGTCGACGGCGACCGGGCTGCCGTCCAGGATGGAGGCGACGAAGGCCGCGTGCTCGGCTTCCAGCGCATCGTGGTCCTGCCAGGAGATTTCTTCGACGCCGAAGCCCTCGATGAAGGGCAGCGCCTGGCCGTGGCCGCGGCGGATGACGGTCATGGTCCGGTTGGCGAAATCGACCGCGAGGTAGCCGTCGGCGGCGAAGATGCGCATCCGCCGCTCGGTGCGCGCGGAGACGCGGCTGGCGGTGATGGTGGCGACTGCGCCGGAAGCGAAACGGATGCGCGCGTTGGCGATATCCTCGTGCGCGCTGGCGACGGCGGCGCCGACGGCGTCCACGCTTTCGATCGGGCTGTCCGTCAGGGTCAGGATCAGGTCGAGGTCGTGGATCATCAGGTCGAGGATGACCGACACGTCCGTGCCGCGCGGCTTGAAGGGCGCGATGCGGGTGGCCTCGATATAGAGCGCGGCACCCATGCGCCCCGAGAGGGCGCCATGCGCGGCGGAGAAGCGTTCCAGGTGGCCGACCTGCAGCACGAGGTTTCGTTGTGTTGCCAGCCTGGCGAGGTCGTCGGCTTCGGCGAGGGTGGCGGCGATGGGCTTTTCCACCAGCACGTGGCGGCCGGCGCGCAGGGCTTGTGCTGCGATTGCGTGGTGGGCGGCGGCGGGGGCGGCGATCACGACGGCGTCGGAATGGGCGAGCAGGTCGGGCAGGTCGCGCACCGGCGCGCCGGTTTCCCAGGCGATGGTCTGCGCGCGTTCGGGGTTCTGGTCGCAGATGCCGGCGAGGGTGGCGCGCGGCGCGGCGGCCAGCTTCAGCGCGTGGTAGCGGCCGAAGTGGCCGGCGCCGATGACGCCGATGCGGAGGCGGTCGGGGGGTGGGGGCATGGGGAAGGTTGTGGACCGGCGCGGGGGGAGGCGGCAAGGGTGGGGGTCCTTCTCCCTCCCCCCTTGCGGGGGAGGGTCGGGGTGGGGGGGGCGTGCACAGGAGAGCGACCGTCTGGTTTCTGCCGACCGGCGGCGATAAACTCACGCAACAGCAGGACATCGCACGGGCGAAGCGGATGGCCCGCGAACGCAAGGAGACGAAGCCGTGACCATGAGCTACCGCCCCTTTGATGCGGCGGATTATCTCGAAAATACGGTGGTCGTTGCTGAATATCTCGCCGCCACCGCCGAGGATCCAAACCCGACCGTGTTTCTCGCTGCGCTCGGCGATGTCGTCAAAGCGCGCGGCATGGGCCGGATCGTCGAGAATGGTACTTCGGCGCGAAAGCCCTCATAGGAGTTAAGAAAATCGGGGCACGTCGTTTCTGCGTAACTCTCCGTCCCGTGTGCGGACACCAAGGTCAAAGCTACTAATACCCCAACACTATACGTGACATATTAGCTTGTTACGCCTATAGTCTCAGGCATGGACAAGATCGATTTTCGCAGCCGAGGCCGCGCCGC
>JABBNW010000111.1 GCA_019352115.1 Pseudomonadota bacterium | reverse complement strand
GCCGAGATCGAGCGGCTGGCCAAGGATCGCGACGACGAGAAGGCGATCCAGGAGCGCAGCTTCCTCAACCGGCTGCGCGAGAAGCTGCTGGGCGCCAAGGCCGCCGGCGGGTTCAAGGGCATCAAGGCCGGCACGGTCATCACCGAGGAAGTGCTGGCCGAGCATCCGCGCGGCGCCTGGCGCCACATCGGCGTGCACGACGACGCGGTCATGGCGGAGATCGAAATCCTCAAGCGGGAATTCGACGCCGCGGTGGCCCGCTTGCAAGCCCGCTTCGACGGCAAGGTGGAGAAGGTGCAGCGCGGCGACGAGCTGCCGCCCGGCGTGATGAAGATGGTGAAGGTCTTCATCGCGGTGAAGCGCAAGCTGCAGCCCGGCGACAAGATGGCCGGACGGCATGGCAACAAGGGCGTCGTTTCGCGCGTGGTCCCGGTCGAGGACATGCCGTTCCTGGAGGACGGCACCTCGGTCGATCTCGTGCTGAATCCGCTCGGCGTGCCGAGCCGGATGAACGTGGGACAGATCCTGGAGACGCATCTGGGCTGGGCCTGCGCCACCCTCGGCAAGCAGATCGGCGAACTGGTCGATGAGTACCAGCGCACCGGCAATATGCGCCAGCAACTGCTGGATCGGCTGGCCGATGCGTATGGGGAGAAGGTGTTCCGCGAGCAGATCGCCGTGCTCGACACCGAGCATCTGGTGGAACTGGCCGGCAATCTGAAGAAGGGCGTGCCGATCGCAACCCCCGTGTTCGACGGCGCGCGCATGTCCGACATCGAGGGGATGCTGACCAAGGCCGGGCTCGATACCTCGGGCCAGGTGGTGCTGACTGACGGGCGCACGGGCGAGCCGTTCTCGCGCAAGGTGACGGTCGGCTACATCTACATGCTGAAGCTGCACCATCTCGTGGACGACAAGATCCACGCGCGGTCCATCGGTCCGTACAGCCTCGTCACCCAGCAGCCGCTGGGCGGCAAGGCGCAGTTCGGCGGCCAGCGCTTCGGCGAGATGGAGGTCTGGGCGCTGGAAGCCTACGGCGCCGCCTACACCTTGCAGGAAATGCTGACGGTGAAATCGGACGACGTGTCCGGCCGCACCAAGGTCTACGAGGCGATCGTGCGCGAACAGGACAATTTCGAGGCCGGCATCCCCGAAAGCTTCAATGTGCTCACGAAGGAGTTGAAGTCGCTCGGCCTGAACGTCGAACTGGACAACCGGGCGGCCTGAACCGGCCGCCCGGCGCCTAACCCCTTTTGCAGGGCCACGCTTCCCCTTTTGCAGGGATCGAGACACGCATGAACGAACTGATGAAGATCCTGGGCCAGACCGGCCAGGCTGCGACCTTCGACCAGATCCGCATTCAGATGGCGAGCCCGGAGCAGATCCGGAGCTGGTCCTACGGCGAGATCAAGAAGCCCGAGACGATCAACTACCGCACCTTCAAGCCGGAGCGGGACGGGCTGTTCTGTGCCCGCATCTTCGGCCCGATCAAGGACTACGAGTGCCTGTGCGGCAAGTACAAGCGGATGAAGTTCCGCGGCATCATCTGCGAGAAATGCGGCGTGGAAGTGACGCTCGCGAAGGTGCGCCGCGAGCGGATGGGGCATATCGAGCTCGCCTCCCCGGTGGCGCACATCTGGTTCCTGAAATCGCTCCCCAGCCGGATCGGCCTGATGGTCGATCTGACCCTGAAGGAGCTGGAGAAGATCCTGTATTTCGAGAGCTACGTGGTGCTGGAACCCGGCACCACCGATCTCAAGCTGCACCAGCTCCTGACCGAGGACCAGCTTGCCGCCAAGCAGGACGAGTTCGGCGACGACCAGTTCGAGGTCGGCATCGGCGCCGAGGCGATCAAGAAGGTGTTGAAGAAGATCGATCTCGACGCCGACAAGGTCCGCCTGCGCCAGGAGCTGAAGGAGACCAACAGCGAGGCCAAGCGCAAGAAGCTGGTCAAGCGCCTGAAACTGATCGAGGCATTCGGTGAATCGGGCGCGAAGCCCGACTGGATGATCCTGGAAGTCGTCCCCGTGATCCCGCCCGAGCTGCGCCCGCTGGTGCCGCTGGATGGCGGCCGGTTTGCCACGTCCGACCTGAACGACCTGTATCGTCGCGTCATCAACCGCAACAACCGGCTGAAGCGGCTGATCGAGCTGCGCGCGCCCGACATCATCGTGCGCAACGAGAAGCGCATGTTGCAGGAAAGCGTGGACGCGCTGTTCGACAACGGCCGCCGCGGCCGCGCCATCACGGGCGCCAACAAGCGCCCGCTGAAGTCGCTTTCGGACATGCTGAAGGGCAAGCAGGGCCGGTTCCGCCAGAACCTGCTCGGCAAGCGGGTCGACTACTCCGGCCGTTCGGTGATCGTGGTCGGGCCGGAGCTCAAGCTGCATCAGTGCGGGCTGCCGAAGAAGATGGCGCTCGAACTGTTCAAGCCGTTCATCTACGCCAAGCTGGAGAAATACGGCCACGCCACCACCATCAAGGCCGCCAAGCGGATGGTGGAGAAGGAACGTCCTGAAGTGTGGGACATCCTGGAGGAAGTGATCCGCGAGCATCCCGTGATGCTCAACCGCGCGCCGACCCTGCATCGCCTGGGCATCCAGGCGTTCGAGCCGGTGCTGATCGAAGGCAAGGCGATCCAGCTGCACCCGCTGGTCTGCACGGCGTTCAACGCGGATTTCGACGGCGACCAGATGGCGGTGCACGTGCCGCTGTCGCTCGAAGCGCAGCTCGAAGCCCGCGTGCTGATGATGTCGACCAACAACATCCTGAGCCCGGCGAACGGCAAGCCGATCATCGTGCCGAGCCAGGACATCGTGCTCGGGCTCTATTACCTGTCGATCGAGACCCCCGAGTACCGCCTGGTGGCGGACCAGGACGCGCCGGCGTTCGGCACCATGGGCGAGATCGAGCACGCGCTGCACGCGAAGGCGATCACCCTGCACGACAAGATCAAGGGGCGGGTCGAGACGATCGACGCCAACGGCAATCAGGGCACCGAGGTGGTGGTGACCACCCCGGGGCGGATGATGATCGGCCAGATCCTGCCGAAGCACCCGGACGTGCCGTTCGCGGTCATCAACAAGCAGCTCACGAAGAAGACCGTTTCCGACGTGATCGACGTGGTCTATCGCCACTGCGGCCAGAAGGAATGCGTGATCTTCGCCGATCGGATGATGGGTCTCGGGTTCAGCCAGGCGGCCAAGGCCGGCATTTCCTTCGGCAAGGACGACCTCATCATCCCGAAGGAGAAGGCCGAGCTGATCCACCGCACCCAGGGCGAGGTGAAGGAGTTCGAGGCCCAGTACCAGGAAGGCCTCATCACCGCCGGCGAACGCTACAACAAGGTGGTGGATGCCTGGTCGCGCTGCACCGATGAAGTGGCGACCGCGATGATGAAGGAGATCAGCAAGCAGGAAGTCGGACGGGTGATGAACTCGGTCTGGATGATGAGCCATTCCGGCGCGCGCGGCAGCCCCGCGCAGATGCGCCAGCTTGCCGGTATGCGCGGCCTGATGGCCAAGCCTTCGGGTGAGATCATCGAGCAGCCGATCATCGCCAACTTCAAGGAAGGCCTGTCGGTCCTCGAATACTTCAACTCCACCCACGGCGCGCGCAAGGGGCTGGCGGACACCGCGCTCAAGACCGCCAACTCCGGCTACCTCACCCGCCGTCTGGTCGACGTGGCGCAGGACTGCATCATCGTCGAGGAAGACTGCGGTACCGAACGCGGCCTGACCGTGCGCGCGGTGATGGACGGCGGCGAGGTCGTCTCGTCCTTGTCCGAACGCATCCTGGGCCGGACCACGGCCGAGGACGTGATCGATCCGGCCTCGGGTGCGATCCTGCTGGCGAGCAATTCCCTGATCGAAGAGGAAATGGCCGAGGTCATCGAGAAGGCCGGGGTGGAGCAGCTCAAGATCCGCTCCGTCCTGACCTGCGAGGCCAAGGTCGGCGTGTGTGGTCATTGCTACGGGCGCGACCTCGCCCGCGGCACGCCGGTCAACATCGGCGAGGCGGTCGGCGTGATCGCCGCGCAGTCGATCGGCGAACCGGGCACCCAGCTCACGATGCGCACCTTCCACATCGGCGGGGCCGCGCAGCGTGGGGCCGAGCAGTCTGCGGTGGAAGCCAGCCACGAAGGCACGGTGACCATCCGCAACCGCAACGTCGTGCTCAACAGCCAGGGCGTGCCCGTGGTTATGAGCCGGAATTGCGAGATCGTGCTCGCCGACGACAAGGGCCGCGAACGCGCCCGCTTCCGCGTGCCCTACGGCGCGCGGCTGCTGGCCGACGAAGGCCAGACGGTGGCGCGGGCGCAGAAGCTCGCAGAATGGGACCCGTACACCCTGCCGATCATCACCGAGCAGAACGGCAAGGTGGAATACCTCGACCTGATCGACGGCATCACGCTTGTCGAACGGATGGACGAGGTGACGGGCATCACGTCCAAAGTGGTGGTCGACTACAAGCAGGGGGCGAAATCCGTCGACCTGCGTCCGCGCCTGCAACTGAAGGACACGAAGGGCGACGTCGTGCGTCTGCCTGGCGGCGCCGACGCGCGCTACTTCCTGGCGCCGGACTCGATCCTTTCGATCGAGAACGGGGCCACGGTCGCAGCCGGCGATGTGCTCGCACGTATCCCGCGCGAGGGCAGCAAGACCCGCGACATCACCGGCGGTCTGCCGCGCGTGGCCGAGCTGTTCGAAGCCCGCCGCCCCAAGGACCACGCGGTCATCGCCGAGAACGACGGCCAGGTGGAGTTCGGCAAGGACTACAAGGCGAAGCGCCGCATCGTGGTGAAAAACGAGGAAACCGGCGAGGAAACCGAGTACCTCATCCAGAAGGGCAAGCACATCTCGGTGCAGGAAGGCGACTTCGTACGCCGTGGCGATCCTCTGGTGGACGGCCCGCGGGTGCCACACGACATCCTGAAAGTGCTGGGCGTGGAGGCGCTGTCGGACTACCTGGTGAACGAAGTGCAGGACGTCTATCGGCTGCAGGGCGTGAAGATCAACGACAAGCATATCGAAGTGATCGTGCGCCAGATGCTGCAGAAGGTGGAGATCACCGAACCGGGCGATACGACCTTCCTGACGGGCGAGCAGGTCGATCGGAGCGAGTTCGATCAGGTGAACAACAAGCTCGCCAAGGACGAGCGTCTTGCGGTCGCGATGCCGGTGCTGCAGGGCATTACCAAGGCCAGCCTGCAAACGAGCAGCTTCATCTCAGCCGCCTCGTTCCAGGAAACCACAAGGGTGCTGACCGAAGCCGCGACTGCGGGCAAGGTCGACAACCTGATGGGGCTGAAGGAGAACGTCATCGTCGGCCGGCTGATCCCGGCCGGAACCGGGGCGGTGATGAATCGCCTGCGCGCCATTGCGGCCGGTCGCGATCGCGGCCGCCTCGGCACCGAGGCAACGCCGGCGCTCGAGGACGCGAAAGCGGCGGAGTAGTCCCCCCGCCGACCGCGAAACCACAGACGACCACGGCCAGGGGCACCCGCTCCTGGCCGTGTTTCGTTGGAGACGCCGTCAGTACTCGCTGAAGATGCGGGCGATCTCGTCCCTCCCCGCGCCGGCGGCCAGGGCGAGTGCCAGCAGGATGCGGGCCTTCTGCGGGGTCAGGTTGTCGGCGACCAGGAATCCCTGTTCGGCCAGGCGGGTGGTGCGCACCACCCGGCCGCTGCCGACCCGGGTGGATTGCACCACCACCACACCCTGGCGTGCGGCCTCGGCCAGAGCCTCGGTCTGCTCCGGGGCGGGAAAGCCCGGGGCGAACCCGGCGGAGACGATCCCGCGCGCGCCGGCCGCCACGAAGGCGCGCACGGCGACGCCGTCGGCGTCGGCATGTGCGTAGGCGATATCGACCCGCGGCAGCGCGTCCAGCGCGCGGATGTCGAACTCGGTGTCTGGCGCCCCCCGGCGCAGCGGCCGGCGGTAGAACGCCACCCCATCCCCGTCGGCATGGCCGAGCACACCGAAATCCGGGCTGCGGAAGGTTTGCAGCCGCAGGGTGGAGGTCTTCGCGACCTCCCTGGCGGCCTGGATCTCGTCGTTCAGCACCACCAGCACGCCCATCCCGCGCGCCTCCGGGCTGGCCGCCACCCGGATCGCGTTCAGGAGGTTAAGGCCGGTGTCCGACGACAGCGCGCTCGGCGGCCGTTGCGCGCCGGTCAGCACCACCGGGACCGCGGCTTTCACCGTCAGGTTGAGGGCGTAAGCGGTTTCCTCCAGGGTTGCGGTGCCATGGCCGATGACGATGCCGGCGAGGTCGGGATGCGCGCCGGCCAGCCGATCGACGGTCAGTACCAGGGCCTTCCAGTCGGCGAAGCCCACGGCGGGGCTCGCCACGTTGCGGTAGCGGACCGGGATCACGTCGGCCACCAGGGCGGTTTCCGGGAAACGGGCCAGGATTTCGTCGGCGTGCAGCCGCTGCCCGGTGGCGCCGTAGTCGTTCAGGTCGAGTGGCCCGGCGCCGAGCGAGGACATCGTGCCCCCGGTGCCGATGAACGCCACTTTCGCCCGTGCGCCGCTCATGGTGTCGCCTCCCGGGCCGCCGGCATCGGGGGCGCGACGACGGGCGGCAGCCGCGCGTGCCAGTCGGTGTCGCGCTGGTAGGCGTCGCCGGCGGCGAGCACGCGGGCCTCGGCGAACGGCCGCCCGGCGAGTTGCAGCCCGATCGGCAGCCCGTTCGGATCGAACCCGCAGGGGACGCTGATCGCCGGCAGGCCCAGGTAGTTGAACGGGCGGGTGTTGGCCGAAACGGCGAGGAACCGTTCCTCGGTGCCGGGCGGCCCGTGGTCGATGTCGGTCTCGGCCAGGGTGGGCAGGCGGGTGCGGATGGTGGGGGAGGCGATCAGGTCGACCTGGCCGAACACCTCGCCGGCAAAGGCGCGCAGGATCGGGCCGCGACGGCTGAGCGACTCGATATAGTATGCGCCGGGGATGGCGAGCCCGGGGTACATCCGCCCGCTGAGATGGGTGGAATAGTGGCCCGGCCGGGTGCGCAGCCATTCGGCGTGGATGGTTGCGGCTTCAACCCGGGAGATGATGCCGCCGTAGGCAGAGACTGCGTTCATCAGCGGCAGGGCGATCCGGCTGATGGTCGCACCGCGTCCGGCCAGCACCTCCAGCGCGCGTTCCACTGCGGCCACCACGTCGGGATCGGCACCGTCCAGGAAATACGTCTCGGCGAGGCCGATTCGCACCCCACGCAAGTCGCCAGTCAGCGCGGCCGTGTAGTCGGGCACCGGCAGGTCGGCGCTGGTCGGGTCGTTCGGGTCGTGCCCGGCGATCGCGCCCAGGACCAGCGCGCAGTCCCGCGCGGTGCGCGCCAGCGGACCGACATTGTCGAGCGAGAACGACAGCGGCATGGCGCCGAAGCGGGACACCCGGGTTTGCGTCGGCTTGATGCCCGTGACGCCGCAGGCCGCCGCCGGCAGTCGGATCGACCCGCCGGTATCGGAGCCCAGTGCCGCATATGTGAACCGCGCCGCCAGCGCCGCGCCGGAGCCGGACGAGGACCCCCCCGTGATGAACGGCAGGTTCCACGGGTTGTGGCAGTCGCCGTAGTGGCGATTGTGGCCGGTCGGGTTCTGCGCGAACTCGGCCATGTTGAGCCCGCCCCAGACATAGGCGCCGGCGGCCGAAAGCCGGGCGAGGGCGGTTGCGGTGGTCGTGGGGACGAAGTCCTTGCGGATAAGTGACCCGCAGGAGCAGGGCCGACCGGCCTGGTAATACATATCCTTATGCGCCATCGGCACGCCGTGCAGCGGGCCGAGCGGCGCTCCGGCCGCCACCGCCGCATCGGCCGCCGCCGCCGCGGCCTCGGCGGCCGGGTCGTCGATCCAGATGGTGGCGTTCACCGCCGGGTTGGCGCGGGCGCGGTTGGCGCGGCAGGCATCGAGCAGGGCGCGCGAGGTGACCGCGCCGGTGCGGACCGCCGCGGCGGCCTCGGCGAGCGAAAGGGTGGCGAGGTCGGTCGTCGCGGTTTCGGCGCTCACCGGGACGGCTCCATCGTCGCGCGCAGGGCGGCTTCGAAGCTGGCGGGTTCGTCCTCGAACGCCAGGGTGCCGCGCAGGGCGGTGAAGGCGGCGATGGTGGCGGCCAGGTCGGCGGCCATCCGGCGGGCCGGTTCGTTGGGGGCGGTGACGCCGTGCCAGCGGCTGACGGCGGCTTCGGTGGCAGCAAGGAAATCGTCCATCGGGCGGGTCCTGTTGTCGGCGGGCCGGACGGCCGGGCCCACATGGTCGCGGGCCGGCCGGCGGCCCCGGGCGGAAGGGGCTCGGGAAGACTAGGACAGGACAACGGGAGGAAGCCATGGTGGAAACCGACGTGCCGGCGCGACTCGACCGGCTGCCATGGTCCAGGTTCCACTGGCTGGTGGTGGCCGGGCTCGGCATCGCCTGGATCCTGGACGGGCTGGAAGTCACCCTGGTGGGCTCGCTCTCCGGCGCGATCGCGGCGAGTCCCTCATTGCGGATGTCGGCCGCCCGGATCGGGGACAGCGCGAGCGCCTACCTGGCTGGGGCGGTGGTGGGCGCGCTGGTGTTCGGTTGGCTCGCCGACCGGCTGGGTCGCAAGCGGCTCTTCAGCGTGACCGTGCTGGTCTATCTGGTCGCGACCCTGGCGACCGGCCTGTCCTGGAGCTTCGCCAGTTTCGCCCTGTTCCGCTTCCTGACCGGCGCCGGCATCGGCGGGGAGTATGCGGCGGTGAATGCCGCCATCCAGGAATTGATCCCGGCGCGCAAGCGCGGCTTCGCCGACCTCGTTATCAACGGAAGTTTCTGGGTGGGCGCCGCGCTCGGCGCCGGCGGGTCGCTGGTCGTGCTCGATCCACACGTGATCCCGCCGGAGCTGGGCTGGCGGGTGGCGTTCGTGCTGGGCGGGCTGCTGGGGCTTCTGGTGCTGACATTGCGCCGCTGGATCCCGGAAAGCCCGCGCTGGCTGATGACGCACGGACGGCCGGAGGAAGCGGAGCAGGTGGTGCGTGGGATCGAGGCGCGGGTGGAAGCCGAGACCGGGCCGCTGCCGCCGGTGCCGCCGGGGAAGCTGCGGTTGCGCACCGATATACGGTCCTGGTTCGCGGCGGGCATGGTGGCGTTGGTGACGCGCTATCGTCGGCGCACCGTTCTGGGGGTGGTGCTGATGGCGAGCCAGGCATTCTGTTACAATGCCGTGTTCTTCACCTATGCGCTGATCCTGACCCGGTTCTACGGCGTGGCGGCGGGTCGGGTGGGGTTGTTCATCCTGCCGTTCGCGGTGGGGAACTTCCTCGGGCCGCTGCTGCTGGGGCGGCTGTTCGACGTGGTGGGGCGTCGGGTGATGATCACCGCGACCTACGCCGGTTCTGGCGTGCTGATGGGGATCACCGGCTGGCTGTTCGCCCATGGCGGGCTGACGGCGGTGGGACAGACCGAGGCGTGGACGGCGATCTTCTTCGTTGCCTCGGCGGCGGCAAGCTCCGCGTATCTGACGGTGGGGGAGAGCTTTCCGCTGGAGGTGCGCGCGGTGGCGATCGCGCTGTTCTACGCGTTCGGAACGTTGGTGGGCGGGGTGGCGGGTCCGGCGCTGTTCGGGGCGTTGATCCAGGGCGGGTCGCGGGTGGCGTTGATGTGGGGGTACGAGCTGGGGGCGGGGCTGATGCTGCTGGGGGCGGCGGTGGCCTGGGCGCTGGCGGTGGCGGCGGAGCGGCGGCCACTGGAGGCGGTGGCGCCGCCGCTGTCGTCCTTGGAGTAGCGGACCGGTTGTGGCTTTGCATACCGGCGCGCGCAAAACTTTGTCTCAAACGTCTAAAAAACAGGTATTTCGCTAACAAACTCTTTACCCCCGTCCGTTTCGCTGCTACATCCGCATCTAACAGGGACGGGATCGCGCGTTTTGACGCGTGAGAGACCTAACCCGGGTCGATTTATGGGAAAAGGCAGCCGATATGCGACGGACGAAATGGGGCCTGGCGGCGGCGGTTGTCGCCTGCATGGTGGGGTTCGGGGGAACGGCGCAGGCGGGGCCGACATATGTGACCCTGGTTAACGGCAACACTCTTTCGACGAGCGGCGGGGTGAGCTGGTATGTGAACGATTGCATCTATAACGGTGGTGGCTGCTCCAACCTGGTGATGTCGCCCAATGGCTCCGGTATCACGATCAGTGCGTCGGGCGGGGGCGCACTGTCCAGTCTGGTTGAGCCGGGCGTGAGCGATTTCACCTTGGATATCTACGAGTACACCGGTTCTTTTGGGTCAGGCCCCTTCACCCTCTCCTTCGCGTCGGTGAGTTCGGTCGGCAGTACCGGTGGCGGGACCGTAAGTATATCGCCCAGCAATGGCTCGGGCGGCGTGATCGGCTGGCCGGGTAACGGGTCGTTTCCCCCGTACCTTTCCCTGACGGCATCCAACTACGTCGAATACGCTGGGGATGTGCCGCTGACGAGCGCCCTCACGTCGGTGTCCTTGGGAGTGCCGGTGCCGGAACCCGCTTCGTTCGGATTGTTGGCGTTCGCGCTGCTGGCGGTTGCGGCAATTCGTTTTCGTCCCGTGCGCTGACTGTCGCCGCCTGACGGGAAACCGGACCGTTCCAGACGCGATATCTGGCCCGGCCGGTTTCCCTGAGGCGTGACGACCAACGGACTTCGTTCTCTCACGGTCCTGGCCCGGACAATGGGCTGGTTCGCGATCAGGAAGCGCTTTTGGCGCCGCTGATCTGTGTCTGCGGAGGCTCTCATGTCTGGTGCGATCGCAACGACCGCCACGTTTCATCCGCTGAGCGGGACTTCCTGGACGACGAACGACATTGTCGTTTCGCCACCAGTCGTCACCGAGATCGATACCGGATCGGTCGAATCGTTCCTGGGCGGCCCCTACCCGTTTTCGTTCAACGCTTCGTATTTCGCTCCGCTGCACAAGGCAACCCTGACATGGGGCGGCGGCCACGCCGGCGTGTCCACTCCCGGGACAAGCATGTCGGTCACGTTCCACTATGACCTTTCTATCCCGTCCGGTGGCGACGCCATCACCGGCCTGAGTCAGTTGGTTCTTCTCGACACGACCTCGGGGACCTATAACCTCTCCGCGACCGAGACGGTGACGGATTCCACCGGGCATGTTGTCGCAACCTCGGTATGGGCTCCCGCAACCGGGGCGCCGGCCATCACCCTGGCGACAGGTTATCAAAACCTCTCGGTCTCGATTACCGTGCAGGCAGGGATTGCCGCCGGGCAGACCGGCAGCGTCGTCTTCAGTTCGGTCCAGCAGACCTTCACCGAAACCCCGACCACCCCGGCACCGGCGCTCACCGTCGACAAGCAGATTTCGATCGACGGCACCCACTGGTACGACGTCGGTCAGGGCGTGATCCAGGGCCTGACGGTCATCGCCGGCGACAAGGTCTATGAGCGGGCGACCGTCACCGACACCGGCAACACCTCGCTCTCGAACGTCGCCGTCAGCGACCTGAACGGTCTGCCGGCCGGCTTCACCTTCGGCGGGTCGGCAAGCACCTCGCTGCTGTCCGGGCAGACCATCACCTCCGACGTCGGCACCGTCATCGCGGGATCGGGGACGAACTACGATACGGCAACCGCCACCGGCACCGTCACCACCGGCACCGCAACGGTCACGTCGAGCGATACCGCCAACTATACCGGCGTCGCGCCGGCGATCACGATCGACAAGCAGGTCTCGGTCAACGGCATCACCTGGCAGGATGTCGGGACGGCGCTGAACGATCCGACGGTGCTTGCCGGCGGCTCAGTGTTCGAGCGGGTGATCATTTCCAACACCGGCGGCCTCGCGATCTCGAACGCTGTCGTCGCGGACATCAGCACGACCGGCGGCGTGTTCCCGGCCGATTTCACCTTCGGCGGCGCCGCCAGCGTGAGCCTGGGCGTCGGGCAGACACTGACCTCCGACGTCGCGACCCTCACCGCGGGCGTCGGGTACCAGACGGATACGGCGACGGTGACCGGCACCGCGACCGATACCGTGAACACCGCGACCCTGACCGCATCGGACAAGGCCGACTATACCGGCATCGTCCTGTCCGGGCAGAACGCGCCGGTGACGATCGACAAGCAGGTGTCGTTGAACGGCACCACCTGGCAGGACGTCGGCGTCGGCGTCTTGAACGGGCCCACTGCCCTGGTGGGCGGGGCGATCTACGAGCGGGTCATCGTGGTCGACACCGGCTCGGTGGCGATCACCGGCGCTTCCGTGACCGACGTGAACGGGCCGGCCGGATTCACCTTCGGCGGCGCCGGCGCGATCACGATCGGTGCGGGGCAGACCATCACGTCCGACGTTGCAACGGTGGTGGCCCAGGCCGGACATCAGATCGATACAGCAACAGTCAACGGCACCGTAACTGTCGGGGTGAACTCCGGCAGTGTCACGGCGCAGGACAGCGCCGACTACACCGGGGTTGCCGGGTCGGTGACGATCGACAAGCAGGTATCGCTGAACGGCACCACCTGGCAGGATGTCGGCGCCGGCGTGCTGAACGGCCCGACCGCGTTGGTGGGCGGGACGATCTACGAGCGGGTGATCGTGACCGACACCGGGCCGCTGGCGATCAACGGCGCGGTCGTGACGGACGTGAACGGGCCGGCCGGGTTCACCTTCGGCGGATCGGGCACGGTGGCGATCGGGGTCGGGCAGACCATCACCTCCGACGTTGCAACGGTCGTCGCGCAGGCGGGGGCGCAGATCGACACCGCGACGGTGACCGGTACGGTGACGGATTCCGTCAACACGGGAACCGTTACGGCGCACGACAGCGCCAATTACACCGGGGTTGCCGGTTCGGTGACGATCGACAAGCAGGTGTCCATCAACGGCTCGACCTGGGTCGATGTGGGCAAGGGCGTGCTCAGCGACCCGAGCGTGCTTGCCCGGGACAAGGTGTTCGAGCGGGTGGTCGTCACGAACACAGGTTCCATCGGCATCGGTGGGGCCGTCGTGACCGATACGGTGGGCGCGAGCGGCCTGCCGGACTTCACGTTTGCCGGTGCCGGGACGATCGCGCTGGCGGCCGGCCAGACCATCACGTCCGACGTCGCAACCCTGGTGGCACAAAGCGGTTATCAGCAGGACGTCGCCACCGTGACCGGCACCGTGACGGATACGGTCAACAGCGGCACCGTGACCGCGTCGGACAAAGCGGATTACACCGGGCTGAGCGCATCGGTCGCGATCGACAAGCAGATCTCGACGAACGGCAGCACCTGGTTCGATGTCGGCAACGGCGTGCTGAACGGACCGACCGTTGCCGCGGGCGCAACCGTGTATGAACGGGTGCTCGTGACCGACACCGGAGCGGTCGCGATCGGGGGCGCTACCGTCTCCGACGTGAACGGACCGGCGAACTTCACCTTCGGCGGCGCGCTCAGCACGACGATTGCGGTCGGACAGACCATCACCTCCGATGTTGCCACAGTGGTGGCGCAGTCCGGCTACCAGGTGGATACGGCAACCGTCAGCGGCACGGTGACCGATACGGTCAACAGCGGGACCGTGACGGCTTCCGACAAGGCGGACTACACGGGAACGATCGTCGCCACCGGCAAACCGGGGATTTCGGTGCTGAAGGTGCCGACTTCGGTGGTGGTGTGCGCCGGACAGAGCGACACCTACACGTTCTACGTCACCAACACCGGGTCCGTCGCGCTGAGCGGCGTCACGATCAGCGACAACATCGGCACTGCGACCAAGCCGCAGGACGTGACGCCGACCGCGGTGCTGAAGAACGGTTACAACGTTGGCGACACCAACCACGACGGCGTGCTGAGCGTGGGGGAGACCTGGCAGTACACCGAGACCGTGACCCTGGCGGCCAGCGGGCCGTCCGGCTCCGGCACCGACCAGGGCGGGTCGAGCGGCAGCGGTTGGGGGAATTCCGGTTCGGGTAGCGATCAGTCGGGGTCCGGCAGTGCGTGCAATACCGGGTCCGGTTCAGGTTCGGGCGGCGATAAATCCTCGTCTGGTG
>JABBNW010000005.1:33826-53842 GCA_019352115.1 Pseudomonadota bacterium | reverse complement strand
CCGGTCAGCTCAACGCGGGGCCCGGGATTTCCGACAGCCGGCCGGTCCCGGGGGTGATCAGGACCGGCGTGCCCACCGGCACCGCGCGATAGAGCGCCATCACGGCGTGCGGGGCCATCTGCACGCAGCCGTGCGAGGCGGGGCGGCCCAGCATCCCGATATTTACCGTGCCGTGGATGTAGATGTGCCGCAGAAACGTGTCGACATCGCCGCCCTCGTTCCAGCCGGGCTGCAGCCCGGACAGCCAGAGGATGCGGGTCGTGATGAAGCGGCTCGCGGCGAGGTCGTCCGGCAGGCGGACCGGCGCGACGATGCGCCCGGTCGGCGCCTGGTCGCGTAGCACTTCGTCCGGCGGCAGTCCGGCGCCGATCTTGCGGACGATGCGGAACACGCCGACCGGTGTGCCGTCGCTGTGCGCGACCTGGTCGATGCCGCGCAGCGCGGTGGAAATCGGCCAGGCGTCGGCGATCCGGCCGCGGTGCAGCAGGTAGAGTGTCTCGGTGCGCATGTCGACGACGATCAGGTCGGTATCGTCGGGGGCCGGAAAGCGTCGGCACACCCGTTGCCAGAGGGCGCGGAGCGAGCGGTCGAATCCGGTGTGGCGACCAGTGGGACGGCCCGTGGGGCGGTTCAGGTCGAGCACCTGCGGCCGGCCGGCCTCCGGTTGCAGCAGGGCGAGCCGCGCCGGCGGGGCGGGCAACGTGGCAGCGCGCGGGGCGGCGGGCGCGAGCGCCAGGATCGCGGCGGCCATGCAAAGGCCGAGCAGCCCGGCGCCGAAGATCAGTCCAAGCAGGCGCACGCCGCCCTCTCCGATGCTCACGCCGCATCGAACGATGCCGGCGGCGCATCAAAGTACACGCGAAGAGCGAGCGTCAAGTTACGGAAAGGAAGCCTGGTTTTGAACTACTGGTAACCGGGTCAGTCGGCCATGCCGGCGCGGAACGCATCGGCGATGCGGCGCACCGTGCCGGCGGCATCGACCAGCAGAACGTCGAAGCGCATCCCGGCGCGGCCCCAGTCCGGATGCGCGGCCAGCATCTGCTCGGCGGCACCGAGCAGGCGCTGGCGTTGCCGCGGCGAAACCGCGGCTGCGGCGAGTGCGAGGCTGGGGCGCCCCTTGACCTCCACGACCGCGAGCAGCCCGTCCTTTTCCGCCACCAGGTCGATCTCCCCGGCCCCGGTGCGCAGCCGGCGTGCCAGCACCGTCCACCCGTCGCGTTCGAGCGCCGCGGCGGCTGCGGCTTCGGCCGTCAGGCCGCGGGCGTGGGCGCCGCGTCCGCGCTGCCCCCGTACCTCGTTCACCGACGCGCGGCGATGGCGGCGGCGAGTCGCAGCGCCGCGATCAGGCTGGCGGGGTCAGCGATGCCCTGTCCTGCGATGTCGTAGGCGGTACCGTGGTCGGGCGAGGTGCGCACGATCGGCAGGCCCAGGGTGACGTTCACGCCCTGCGCCATGTCGAGCGTCTTCAGAGGGATCAGCCCCTGGTCGTGGTACATGCAGATCGCCACGTCATAGCGGGCGCGGGCGGCGGCGGTGAACATGGTGTCGGGCGGCCAGGGACCGGAGACGTCCTCGCCCTCGGCGCGCAGCGCGGCGATGGCGGGTTCGATCAGGCGGGTTTCCTCGTCGCCGAGCGCGCCGCCCTCGCCGGCGTGGGGATTGAGCCCGGCGACCGCCAGGCGCGGGTGGGGAATGGCGAAATCGCGCCGCAGGGCCGCCGCGGTGGTGCGGGCCGCCGCGAGGATCCGGGCGGTGGTGAGGTTCGCGATCGCGTCGCGCAGGCTGGCGTGCACGGTGACCGGGACGACGCGCAATTCGGGGCCGGCGAGCAGCATCTCCTGCCGCCCGGGGGCGCCGGTCAGCGCGGCAAGGAACTCGGTATGGCCGGGGTAGGCGAAGCCGGCGTCGTAGAGGGCGGCCTTGTTGATCGGGTTGGTCACCACCGCGCCGACCGCGCCGGCGAGCGCGTATCGGGTTGCCTGTTCGATGGCGGCAATGATCGCCGGCGCGTTGGCGGGATCGGGGCGGCCCGGGGTCGGCGCGACGGCGAGCCGCACCGGCAGGACCGGCAGCGCGGCGGCGAAGCCGGCGGCCTCCGGGGTGGCGACGGTGGCGATCGGGGTTGCCAGGCCGAGCCGGTCGGCGAGCGCTGCCAGCCGGTCCGGGTCGTCGAGCGCCACGAACGCGGGACCGGTGGCGCGCAGCGCGTGCCAGGCGCGCAACGTCAGTTCCCCGCCGATGCCGGCGGGATCGCCCATGGTCAGGGCGAGCGGGCGCATGCTGGTTTCAGATATGCAACGCGCGGCCGTCGACCGCCAGCGCCGCTTCCTTCACCGCCTCCGACAGGGTGGGGTGGGCGTGGCAGGTGCGCGCCACGTCCTCGGCCGAGGCGCCGAATTCGATCGCGGTGACCAGCTCGGCGATCAGCGCGCCGGCGTCGGGGCCGAGGATATGTGCGCCCAGCAGCCGGTCGGTCGTTTTGTCGGCCAGCAGTTTCACGAACCCGTCGGTGTCGCCCATGGCGCGGGCGCGGCCGTTGGCGGTGAACGGGAATTTGCCCACGTTGTAGGCGATGCCGGCGGCTTTCAGCTCTTCCTCGGTCTGGCCGACGGTGGCGACTTCGGGCCAGGTGTAAACGACGCCGGGGATGGCGGCGTAGTTCACATGGCCGGCCTGGCCGGCGAGCCGTTCGGCGAGCGCCACGCCCTCGTCTTCCGCCTTGTGCGCCAGCATGGGGCCGGCGATCACGTCGCCGATCGCGTAGATGCCGGGGACATTCGTTGCGTAGTGCGGATCGGTCTGCACCCGCCCGCGCGCGTCGCGTGCGACGCCGACCGCATCGAGGCCGAGATTGTCGGTGTAGGCGCGCCGGCCGACGGAGACGAGCACGACGTCGGCGTCGAGCTGCACCGCGGCCCCGCCCTTGGCAGGTTCCAGGGTGAGCGCCACGCGGTCGTCGCGCACGGTGGCGGCGGTGACCTTGGTGCCGAGGCGGAACTTGATCCCCTGCTTCGCCAGGATGCGCTGGAAGGCGGTGGCAACCTCGCCGTCCATGGTCGGAACGATACGGTCGAGGAATTCGACCACGGTGACCTCGGCGCCGAGCCGGCGCCAGACCGAGCCGAGTTCGAGCCCGATGTAGCCGCCGCCGATCACCACCAGGTGGCCTGGCACCGCGTCGAGTTCCAGCCCGCCGGTGGAGCTGACGATGCGGCGTTCGTCGACCGTGACGCCGGGCAGCGGGCTCGATTCGCTGCCGGTGGCGATGACGATGTTCTTCGCCGCATATTCGGTGCCGGCGACGGTGACCTTGCCGGGCGCGGTGATGCGCGCTTCGCCCTTGAGCCAGGTGATCTTGTTCTTGCGGAACAGGAACTCCACGCCCTTGACGTTGGCGGAGACGACCTCGCCGCGGCGCGCCTGCATGCGCGCGAGGTCGAGGCTGACCGAGCCGGCGGTGATGCCGTGCGCGGCGAAATCATGCAGCAGGGCGGCGTAGTTCTCCGACGAGTGCAGCAGCGCCTTCGACGGGATGCAGCCGACGTTGAGGCAGGTGCCGCCGAGGGTGGCGCGCTTTTCCGCGCAGGCCACTTTCAGTCCGAGCTGGGCGGCGCGCAGGGCGCAGACATAGCCGCCGGGGCCGGCGCCGATGATGAGGACGTCGAAGGTTTCGGTCATGTCAAACACCCAGCAGCATGCGGCGCGGGTCCTCGATCTGCTCCTTCACCCGTACCAGGAAGGACACCGCCTCGCGTCCATCCACAATGCGGTGGTCGTACGACACCGCGAGATACATCATCGGGCGGATTTCCACCTTGCCGCCGATCGCCACCGGCCGGTCCTGGATCTTGTGCATCCCCAGGATCGCCGATTGCGGCGGGTTCAGGATCGGCGTCGACATCAACGAGCCGTACACCCCGCCGTTGGTGATGCTGAACGTGCCGCCGGCGAGATCGTCGAGCTTCAGCGCCCCGTCGCGGGCGCGCTTGCCGAAATCGGCCACCGCGCGTTCGATCTCCGCGAGGCTCATGGCGTCGGCGTCGCGGATCACCGGCACGACGAGGCCGGTGGCGCCGCCGACGGCGATGCCCATGTGGACGAAGTGCTTGTAGATGATGTCCTCGCCGTCGATCTCGGCGTTGACGGCGGGGAATTCCTGCAACCCGACGACGCAGGCGCGGACGAAGAAGCTCATGAAGCCGAGCCTGGCACCGGCGTGCTTCTTCTCGAACGCGTCGCGGTATTCGCTGCGCAGCGCCATTACCGCCGACATGTCGACCTCGTTGAACGTGGTCAGCATCGCGGCGGTATTCTGCGCTTCCTTGAGGCGCGCGGCGATCGTGCGGCGCAGCCTGGTCATGCGGACCCGTTCCTCGCGCGCATCGATTTCGCGGAGCGGCTTCGCTGCCGGTGCGGGCGCGGGCTGGGTCGGGCGGTTGAGGAAGGCGAGCACGTCGCCCTTGGTGATCCGCCCGTCCTTGCCGGAACCGTCGCCGAGGTCGGCCGGCGGCACGGCATGTTCTTCCATGAGCTTCGCCGCCGCGGGAAGCGGCGCTGGCAACTTGGCCGCCGCCGGCGCCGGCGCCGGCGCGGCAGGCGCGGGGCGGGACACGGGACCAGGCGGGTGCGGCGGCGGGTTCACCCCGGCGGGCGGATCGGCGGCCGGCGTCGCCGCTGCGGCGGGTTTCGGCTTCGCCGTCGCGCCGGACCCTGCTTCCAGCAGGCCGAGCAGCGCGCCCACTTCCACTTCCGCGCCCTGTTCGGCGTTGATGGCGGCGAGCACGCCGGCGCCCGGCGCGTTCACCTCGACGGTGACCTTGTCGGTCTCGAGCTCCACCAGCGGCTCGTCGGCGGCGACCGGATCGCCCGCCGCCTTCAACCAGCGCGCCACCGTGGCCGAGGTCACGCTTTCGCCCAGCGCGGGCACTTTGATTTCGGTCGCCATCATCTCTCTCCGTTGCCGGCCCGCCGGTCTGCGTCCAGCACTTACAGCCCCAGCGCGTTGCCGACCAGCGCTGCCTGCTCGGCCGCATGCGTGCGCGCCAGCCCGGTGGCCGGGCTCGCCGCCTCGCTGCGCCCGACATAGACCGGGCGACGCGCCTTGTGACCCTCGATCCCACGCAGGACCTTCTCGATCCGCCGGTCAACGAAGGTCCAGGCGCCCATGTTCTCCGGCTCCTCCTGGCACCAGACGACGCTGGTCGCGTTCGGATACGCGGCCAGAGCGCGGCCCAGGTTACGTTCCGGGAACGGATATATCTGTTCCAGCCGCAGGATCGCCACGTCGTTGATGCTGCGCTCGCGCCGCTGCGCCAGCAGGTCGTAATAGACCTTGCCGGAGCAGATCACGACCCGGCGCACGTCCTCCGCCGGAGCGATCGGATCGATCTCCGGGATCACGAAGCGGAACGTGCTGCCGGTCGCCATCTCCGCCAGCTTGGAGACCGCGAGCTTGTGGCGCAGCAGCGATTTCGGCGTGAACACCACCAGCGGCTTGCGGAAATTGCGGTGCAACTGCCGGCGCAGGGCGTGGAAGTAGTTGGCCGGTGTGGTCAGGTTGCACACGATCATGTTGCGCTCGGCGCAGAGCTGCAGATAGCGCTCGATCCGCGCGGACGAGTGCTCCGGCCCCTGGCCCTCGTAGCCGTGCGGCAGCAGCAGGGTCAGGCCCGACATGCGCAGCCATTTCGACTCGCCCGAGGCGATGAACTGGTCGATGATGACCTGCGCGCCGTTGGCGAAATCGCCGAACTGGCCTTCCCACAAAACCAGCGTGCGCGGGTCGGCCAGGGTGTAGCCGTATTCGAACCCCATCACGCCGGCTTCCGACAGCAGCGAGTTGAAGATGTCGATCTTCGCCTGGTCGGGGGCGATGTTGTTCAGCGGCACGAATTCGTTCTGCGTGGCCTGGTCGATCAGCACGGCGTGGCGCTGGCTGAAGGTGCCGCGCTGGCAGTCCTCGCCCGAGAGCCGCACCCGGTGGCCTTCCACGAGCAGGGTGCCGAAGCCGAGCGCCTCGCCGGTCGCCCAGTCGATGCCGTCGCCGGTTTCGATCATCGCCCGCTTGGCCTCCAGCTGGCGGGCGATCTTCGGGTTCACCGCGAAGCCTTGCGGCACCTGCGCCAAGGCCAGGCCGACCCGGCGCAGCACATCGGGATCGACGCCGGTCGCCTCCTGCGTGCGTTCGGTGTCGTCGTCCGGCTGCGACAGGCCGGACCAGTGGCCTTCCAGCCAATCGGCCTTGTTCGGCTTGTAGGATTTCGCTGCCGCGTTGGCGGCCTCCAGGGTGGCGGCGAGCGAATCCCACATCGCCTGGGCATCCTCCGCCGCAACGACGCCTTCGGCGGCCAGGCGGTCGGCGTACAGGGTGCGCGTGGTCTTCTGCTTGCCGATGGCACGGTACATGATCGGCTGGGTGAAGGCGGGCTCGTCGGTCTCGTTATGGCCGTGGCGGCGGTAGCAGACGATATCCAACACGATGTCGCAGGCGAAGCGCATGCGGAACTCGGCCGCCATGCGGGCACAGAACACCACCGCTTCCGGATCGTCGCCGTTCACGTGCAGGATCGGCGCCTGGATCGATTTCGCGACGTCGGTGCAATAGAGGCCGGAGAACGCGTGCGCCGGCACCGTGGTGAAGCCGATCTGGTTGTTCACCACCAGATGCACCGTGCCGCCGGTGCGGTAGCCGATGAGCTGGCTCATCGCCAGGGTTTCATACACGAGGCCCTGACCGGCGAAGGCGGCATCGCCGTGCATCAGGATCGCCATCACCGAGCGGCGATCCTTCACGTCGCCCGCCTCGTCCTGGCGTGCGCGCACCTTGCCCACCACCACCGGATCGACCGCTTCCAGATGCGAGGGGTTGGGCTGCAACGACAGATGCACGTTGTGCCCGGCGATCTCGACATCGGTCGAGGTGCCGAGATGGTATTTCACGTCGCCCGAACCCTGCACGGAATCCGGCTTGAAGCTCTCGCCGCCGAATTCGGAGAACAGCGCGGTGAGCGGCTTCCTGACGATGTTCACCAGGGTGTTGAGCCGGCCGCGATGCGGCATGCCGATGGCGATCTCCCGCACGCCCTGTGCCGCGGCTGCGGCGATGATCGCGTGCATGGCGGGGATGGTGACCTCGCCGCCCTCCAGCCCGAAGCGCTTGGTGGTGACGTAGCGGCGCTGGCAGAACGCCTCGAACCCTTCGGCTTCGGTCAGTTGTTGCAGGATGGTGCGCTTCGCGCCCGCATCGAAGGTGCCGAGCCAGGGCGCGCCTTCCACCTGGCGCTGGATCCAGGATTTCTGCTCGGGGTCCTGGATGTGCATGAACTCAACGGCGACGTGGCCGCAATAGGTCGCGCGCAGGATGGCGACAATCTCGCGCAACGTGGCGCTCTCGCGGCCCAGCACGTTGTCGATGAAGATCGGCCGGTCCAGATCGGCTTCGGTGAAGCCGTAGGTGGCGGGATCGAGTTCGGGATGCGGCTTCGGCACCGTAAGGCCGAGCGGATCGAGCTGCGCCTCCAGATGCCCGCGCACCCGGTAGCTGCGGATCAGCATCAACGCGCGCAAGCTGGGGATGATGGCGGCGCGGCCCTGCTCGGGACTGGCGGCTGCCGGGGGTGCGGCGGCGGCGGCGTTGTTGGCGAATGCGGTCGGACGCGGGGCCCAGGACGCGCCGGTGGCATCTTCCATGACGGCGCGGGACTGATCGTCCAGGGCGGCGAACAAGGATGCGAAACTCGGATCGACGGCGCCGGGGTCGGTCGCCCAGCGCGCGTACAGCTCGCTCAGGAACGCCGCGTTGGCGCCGGTAAACGCCGACGCCAGAATATCAACACCCGCCATCCGAACCCACTCCTCGCTGCGCCGCGCGCCGTGCTTATGCCCGCGCGCGCGTCACCGGGAACCCCCGGTTGCCGCGCGGGCGGGTTGTCCTGCCCGCAGTGCTCGGGTCCCCCAAGCCAATCGCGCCAGGGGTACGGGACCCCTGGCGCGTGTCTCGGCGTATCGCGTCCAGGCTTCCGATCGGGGAGGCGCGGGGGGATCCGGCAGCAGCGAGCCGGAGCCTCACATGCGGCCGATCGGGCCGGGTTTCAAGCGAGTCTGCGGCGCGTGTTCACCCTTCCGCGGGCTCGGCCGGCGGGGCTTGCGGGGGCTGGCGCCGCTCGGCCACGAAAGCGTCGAACTCGGCCTTGTCCTTGGCGAAACGAAGGCGTTCCAGGAACGTCGCGAATTCCTTTTGCTCTTCCTCGAGCCGGCGCAGGGTGTCGGCGCGGTACTCGTCGAAGGCATGGTTGCCGCTTGACCGCGCTTCGGGCGCGCTGCCTCGGCACATTCCCCATCCGGCCCAGCGGCCCGCTTGCCCGCCTTCCGTTGCGCCGCCGCAAGCGGCCATGGCCCAACGCCGATGTCGTCCGCATCCCATGTGTCGTCTCCCTAATCCGAACAGCAAAAGGCCCAGCCCGACCGGCCACCAGACAAGGAAGCCGAGCACGGTCGCCACGATCCATAGTGGTCCGCCGTGGGCGATGCGGCGGAGCACGGCCCGGCCGGCCGCAGGCAGGTGTGATCGGAACTCCGGCGGACCGTTCCAAGGCCCGCGCCACGGTCCGCCCCATGGCGGGGCGCCGCCGTGCGGTCCCGGTGCCGCGGCGGGAGTCCAGCTCGGGCTGCCGTAGCCGTAGTGACTTGCAGTGCGCATCATCTCTTGCCCTTATGTAAATGTAAGGCACATTCACATTTAGGGCCGAAGGACCGGCAAGTCAAGCCAATCCGGACCGTCCGATGCTCATACCGACCGCCGTTGACCCATGAAGAATGGGTCAACGGCGGTCGGTATGAGTCTCATTTGGCGCGCGGCCGCCCCACCAACCCCGCGCGCGATACCAACCGTCCGAAAGACCGGAAGAGTCGGTCTTTCGGCCGGTTGGTATCAGTTGCCACCGGCGGGGCCGACCCTTCGCGGAGGAAAGCCGTCCCGATCCCGGTGGCGGTCTGCGCCGGCTTGGGGACTTTCTGTTTAGGCGCCCTTGGCCGCGGGCAGCGGACCGCCGGCGAGGCCCAGGCCCTGCAAGTAAAGCAGCACCGCGGCTTCCAGCAGATCCTCTGGCGCCATCGGCAACGGCCGCCGCGCCCGGTCCGGCCGGCAGAACAGCGATGCGATGCCGTGCGACAGCGCCCAGACATGCAGCGCCATCATCAGCGAGGGCGGCCGGTTGCGCGCAGGCAGGCTGGCGGCGATGCGCTCGGCCGCGTCGCGCAGCAGGCCGAAGGCGCGATCGGAGGCGGCGGCGAGCGGCGGATAGTCCTCGACGGCGATCCGGGTTTCGAACATCGCCGCGTAATAGGCGGGCTCGCTGCGGGCGAAGGTGAGATAGGCCCGGCCGAGAGCGGCGAAAGCGTCCACCGGATCCGACCGGCCGTCGCCCCAGGCGCGCGCGAGCGCTTCGGCCAGGCGTTCGAACCCGCGCAGCGCCACTTCGGCGATCAGGGCTTCGGCGTCGCGGAAATGGCGGTACGGCGCGCCGGGGCTGACGCCGGCCAGGCGCGCCGCCTCGGCGACGGTGAAGGCGGACGGGCCTTTCTCGGCGATCAGGGCGAGGGTGGCCTCGACCAGCGCCTCACGCAGATTGCCGTGATGGTAGCCGCGCCGTTCGAACCCCCCCCTCGGATGTGACCAGGTCATGTGGCGGGGTTTTACATCAGGATGCGGCTGGCGCCAGCGTCCGCCACCGCGCGTCCTTCATCGGCCGGGCGCGGTCATGGTTCGGGCGGATACCAGTCGCCCACGACCTGCTCGGCGGAGAACGCCAGCGCGGCGATGCTGGTGTGGAGGGTCTCCCCATGGCGCGCCGCGGAGCGCGCGACCATCCGGCCGGCCCTGGGCAGTTCCGCCATGAGCAAGGCGGGGATCTCGCGGCGCAGGCTGGGGCTGTCTTCCAGCAGGCGGTCGATCGCCGCGCGCTGTTCGTCGATCGTGTCCAGCCAACCGGCACGCGGCGCCGTTGCCGGCAACGCGATCAGCTTGACCAGGTGTTCCAGGATGACGCCGATCCGGCTGCGGAGTTCGCTGCGTTGCGAGCGGCCCAGGCTGTCGATCTCCTCGGCCACGTTCTCCCAGTCGATCGGCGCCGGCGTGTTGATGCCCACCGCCCCCGCGGCGCGCAGCGCGGATGCCTGGCCGCTGGTCCAGCGGAGGAAGTCCGTCTCATGGAGCGGCTTGTTCATGCCCATCTCCGTACGCGGCGCGTCGTGTGCGGCCGGCTGCCCCATGGCAGCCGGCGTCTCGAGGAACCGCTACCCCAGCAGTTCCACCATCGTCGATCCCAGCGCCGCCGGGCTTTCGGAAACCCGGATTCCGGCCGTGCGCATCGCCTCCATCTTCGCCGCCGCGGTATCGCGCCCGCCGCTGATCACGGCGCCGGCGTGGCCCATGCGCCGGCCGGGCGGGGCGGTCGCGCCGGCGATGAAGCCCACCGTCGGCTTCTTCACCTTCTCCCGCGCCAGGAACTCGGCCGCGTCGATCTCGCTCTGGCCGCCGATCTCGCCGATCATGACGATCTGCTTCGTTTCGGGGTCAGCGAGGAACATCTCCAGCACCTCGATGAAATCCGTCCCCTTCACCGGATCGCCGCCGATGCCGACGCAGGTGCTCTGGCCAAGGCCGGCCGCCGTCGTCTGCGCCACCGCCTCATACGTCAGGGTGCCCGAGCGGCTGACGATGCCGACCGAGCCGCGCCGGTGGATATGCCCCGGCATGATGCCGATCTTGCACGCACCGGGCGTGATCACGCCCGGGCAGTTCGGCCCGATCAGGCGCGATTTCGTCCCCGTCAGGGCCCGCTTCACCCGCACCATGTCGAGCACCGGGATGCCCTCGGTGATGCAGATCACCAGCGGGATTTCGGCGTCGATCGCTTCCAGGATCGCATCCGCCGCGTAGGGCGGGGGCACGTAGATCACGGTCGCATCCGCGCCGGCGCGGGCGACCGCTTCCGCGACCGTATCGAACACCGGCAGCCCGAGATGCGTCGATCCGCCTTTGCCCGGCGTCACCCCGCCGGTCATTTTCGTTCCGTAGGCGATCGCCTGCTCGGAATGGAACGTGCCCTGCGCGCCGGTGAAGCCCTGGCAGATCACGCGCGTGTTGGCATCGACGAGAACAGCCATCTATGCGGCCTCCTGCACGGCGCGCACCACTTTTTCCGCGGCGTCGGCCAGGTTTTCGGCGGCGATGATCGGCAGATTGGATTTTGCCAGGATCGCCTTGCCGAGATCGACGTTGGTGCCTTCCAGCCGGACGACCAGCGGCACCGACAGTTGCACCTCGCGGGCCGCGGAGACCAGGCCCTCGGCGATCACGTCGCAGCGCATGATGCCGCCGAAGATGTTGACCAGGATGCCCTCGACGTGCGGATCGGACAGGATGATCTTGAACGCCGCGGTGACCCGCTCCTTCGTCGCGCCGCCACCGACATCGAGGAAGTTCGCCGGTGACGCCCCATACAGCTTGATGATGTCCATCGTCGCCATCGCCAGCCCGGCGCCGTTCACCATGCAGCCGATGGTGCCGTCCAGCGCCACGTAGTTCAGGCTGTGCCTGGCGGCTTCCAGTTCCTTGGGGTCCTCTTCCGCCTCATCGCGCAGCTTCTCGATGTCGGCATGGCGGAACAGGGCGCTGTCGTCGAAGGAAATCTTGGCATCCAGCGCCACGACGTCGCCGGCGCCGGTGACGACCAGCGGGTTGATCTCCACGATCGCGCAATCGAGCGCGGTGAAGGCCGCATACATCGCGCTGACGAAGCGGGTGAAGCTGGCCACCTGCGCCGCTGTCAGCCCCAGCCCGAAGCCGAGCCGGCGTGCCTGGAAGGGAAAGAACCCGGCGGCGGGGTCGACCGCCACCCGCATGATCTTCTCCGGCGCATGCGCCGCGACTTCCTCGATCTCGATCCCGCCCTCGGCGGAGGCCATGATGGTGATCCGCCCGGTCACGCGATCGACCAGCAGGGACAGATAAAGCTCGCGCGCGATGTCGCACCCGGCTTCCACATACAGCCGATGCACCTTGCGCCCGGCCGGCCCGGTCTGCTTGGTGACGAGCACGTGGCCGAGCATCGCCTCGGCCGCCGCGCGCACGTCGTCGGCCGAGCGCGCCAGCCGCACGCCGCCCTTGCCGGACGGATCGTCGGCGAAATGGCCGGCGCCGCGCCCGCCGGCGTGGATCTGCGCCTTCACCACATAGACGGGGCCCGGCAGCTTGCCCGCCGCCGCCGCGGCTTCCTCCGCCGTCCAGGCGACATGCCCGTCCAGCACCGCGACGCCGTAGCGGCGCAGCAACTCCTTGGCCTGGTATTCATGGATGTTCATGGCGCCGATCCCGTCCGGTTGCCGCGGTTCAGCCGATGAGCTTCTTCGATGCTGCAATCAGCTCCTTCACCGCCGCACAGGAGGCATCGAACGCCGCCTGCTCATCCGGGTTCAGCGCAATCTCCACCACCCGCTCCACCCCGCCGGCGCCGATCACGACCGGCACGCCGATATAGAGACCATCGATCCCATACTGACCGGTGAGGTAGGCGGCGCAGGGCAGCACCCGCTTCTTGTCCTTCAGATAGCTCTCCGCCATCGCGATCGCCGAGGTCGCCGGCGCATAGAACGCGCTGCCGCGTTCCAGCAGCTTCACGATCTCCCCGCCGCCGTTGGCGGTGCGGGTCACGATCGCATCGATCTTCGCCTGCGTGGTCCAGCCCATCTTGATCAGATCGGGCACCGGAATGCCGGCGACGGTCGAATAGCGGGTCAGCGGCACCATCGAATCGCCATGTCCGCCGAGCACGAACGCGGTCACGTCCTCCACCGACACGCCGAACTCATGCGCCAGGAACAGGCGGAACCGCGAACTGTCGAGCACGCCGGCCATGCCCACGACCTTGTTCGCCGGCAGACCCGACTTCTCCTTCATCACCCAGACCATCGCATCGAGCGGGTTGGTGATGACGATCACGAACGCATCCGGGCAATGGGTCTTGATGCCCTCGGCCACCTCGGCGATCACGCCGGCGTTCTTGCCGATCAGGTCGTCGCGCGACATGCCCGGCATGCGCGGGAAGCCGGCGGTGACGATCACCACGTCCGACCCGGCGATGGCCGCATAGTCCGAGCCGCCCGCCATGGTGGCGTCGAACCCTTCGACCGGACCCGACTGCATGAGGTCGAGCGCCTTGCCCGCGGCCACGCCGCCGAACACGTCGAAGAGCACTACGTCGCCCAGTTCCTTGAGGCCGACCAGGTGGGCAAGGGTGCCGCCGATATTGCCGGCGCCGATCAGGGCGATCTTGTTACGGGCCATGAGGACCTCATTTCGGTGCGGAGGACAGGGCGATGACGCGGGGCGCCCGCCGCCAAGGCAGGGGCGGGCGGGGAGCACCTCGGTTGTGCAGGTGCTAACGCATCGGGGCGGGAGGGACAAGCCGGACGGGCCGGGGGCACGCCCCGGGCAGCTACCCCCTGGCCGTTACTCGCCTGCCAGTTCGCGCCGCCGGCGTTCCAGTTCCTCGCTGTAGCGCCGCAGCGCATAATATTCGGTCAGCAGCCCGACCACCTGTCGCGTTGCCGGCCCGTCGACCACGGCGAGCGCGTCGCTTTCGCTGCCCTCGAACAGAGCCATCGCGTCCTTCACGCTCATGTCGGGCAGCAGCACCGCATCGCGGTGGTGCAGGATATCGCCCACCACCCGATGTTCGTCGGCCTCCGCGTGTGATTCCGCCACCAGCACGATCCCGGCGTAGCGGCCCTCGGCGTCGAGCGCGATCACGCGCTGGGTCGATCCCAGCGGGAATTCGGCGCGGAACGCGGCGAGCGGCATCTCCGCCGGCACGGTGCGGGTGCCGTGGCGCATCATCCGTCCGACCGACAGAGTGCGCATCCAGCCGATATCGACGGCGCTGCGGATGCCCTCGCCGCGCAAATGGAAGCGCCAGGTGGCGAAGGAATAGCCGAAGGTCCGCCGCACCGTGACGGCCGAGACCACGCAGGCGCCCAGCACGGCGATGGTGAGCGGCAGGCTTCCGGTCGATTCCAGCGCGAGGAAGCCCATCGTCAGCGGCCCGCCCACCACCGCGACCGCCAGCGCGCTCATGCCCACGACCGACATGATGACGACCGGGACCGTATAGTTCACGCTCACCAGCGCCAGCGCCCCACCGGCGAACTTGCCGACCAGCGCGCCCAGGAACAGCGAGGCGAAGAACAGCCCGCCGCGGAACCCCGAGCCGATCGAGATCGCCGACCCGCACGCCTTCAGCACCACCAGCAGTCCGACCCAGGGGAGCGCGTAGCGCGCTTCGATCACCTCGCCGATCACGCCATGGCCCGAGGACAGCACCATCGGCGAGACGAGCGCCATCGCCCCCACCGCGAGCCCGCCCACCACCGGGCGCAGCCAGAGCGGGATGCCGCTGCGGCGGAACAGGTCTTCGGTCAGGGTCACGCCGCGCATCAGCGCGATGCCGATCAGGGCGCAGACCAGGCCGGTGCCGAGGATCGGCACGTAGTCCTCCGACCGCAGCGGCGGCATCGTCAGGTGCAGCTCGAACGGCGCGTGGCCCATCGTGTGCAGCACCGAGACCGCGACCAGGGACGCCACCGCGACCGGGGCGAAGGTGCCAAGGGTGTAGGTGCCGATCACCAGCTCGAACCCGTAGAACGCTCCTGTCAGCGGGGCGTCGAAGGCGCTGGCGATGGCACCGGCGGCGCCGCAGCCGACCAGCAGCCGCATGTCGCTGCGCCGCAGCCGGAAGCCGCGGCCGAAGCGCGAGGCAAGACCGGCACCGATCTGCGCGTAGCCCGCTTCGAGCCCGATCGAGGCCCCGACCCCGTTCGACAGAATGGTTTGCACCATCACGATCAGGCTGTCGTTGAGCGACATGCGCCCGCCATAGAGCGCGTTGGCTTCGATCGCGTCGACCGCGCGGCGCGGCCGCAGCCGGCCCATGACCAGGCCGAACACCCCGAGCGCCAGTCCGCCGAGCGAGGGCACCAGCAGGGCGCGCCAGGCGTTCACCCGCGGCATGGCACTGAGATGCACCCCGGCGGGGAGCGCGAACAGGACCTCGTGCATGAGCTGCGCGGCGGCGGTCATGAGAAAGACCATCACGCCCGCGCAGGCGCCGACCCAGGCGGCGAGTGCGACCAGCCAGACCTCGTCGGCCCGCACCAGGGCGCGCAACACCTGCGGGGCGTGCAGCACCCGGTCGGCGAAGCGGTGGCGGCGGACCGGTGCGCGCGGCACGGCCGGGCGGGAGCGCACGCCGTGCGGGCGGGTTTCGTGGCCGGGGATCGACGACATGCACGGGCGTCCGGAAGGCGAGGGCCGAGGCGTGACGAACGGTGGCGGAGGCCTGAGAGTTTGTGAAAGAATGCCCGTCAGCCGCCGAAATTGCCCGAAAGGCGAGCATTTTCAACGGGCGTTCTTTCACAAGTTCGATTTCTTTTCACGCTCTGAGCCGGAGCCGACAGCGCGGCTGCTTCATGGGCCCGGGCCGCCGGCGGATCAATCGGAAAGATGATTTTTGTCAGCCACAAGTGCGCCGCGGGGAGCACGGCCCCGCCCGGGCGCTGCGCCGCGGCGCCGTCGGTGCGGTCAGCGCGCCGGCACGAGCGCGGCTGCCGGGGCGACCAGGGCGGCGGTGTCGGACCCGGCGTCCGCGCTTTCGGTGCCGCTGTCGACGCGATCCGCTCGGTTCCCGGCCGCGCGGCGCAGCAGCGCCGGCGGCAGCCAGATGCGGGCCAGCATCCAGCGGTCGTGTTCGAACTGCATCCACAGGCGGATCGGCTGGCGCTCACCGGTCATGTGCAGGCGCACGCCTATCCGGGTCGGCCCCTCGATCCATACGCCCGCCAGCCGCATCCGGGCCGGTGGCACGCCGGTGGCTGCATGCGCCTGGGTCAGCCCGATCAGCCGGCCCGGTGTCAGGCGGTGCGCGATGGCGTGATCGGCGATGCCGGACGCGAAGGAGAAGCCGAATGGCGGCAAGGTGTCGGCGGCGGGGCGGATGGGCGCCGGGGCAGCGGGCATGCCCTCGGCCACTTCCTGCGCCAGGCCTTTGCGGACCGCGGGGAAATCGACCATGCGGGCGACGCCGGCCGTGTCGCCGTCGGCCATCGCCCGGTCGAGCCGCAGCAGCGCCAGGGCCGGGGTCAGCGCGTAGGCCCCGAGCGCCAGAAGGATCGCCCCCGCCAACCAAAGTTTCGCCATCGCAGTCCGCTCCGACAGGATCGCATCCGTCGCAATCGCGGCGACAGGAGCGGATGCGCTTGTAGCGCGGCAGGGTTAAGGAACGCGCTGATGTCGGGGGCCCGAGCGCACAATTTTCGGTTAGTCGCCCCCCCGCCGCGAGCCGCGGCGTCCACCGGGTTCGCGAGCCGCGGCGTCCCGCGGGTTCGCGGGGCGCGGCGCCCGGGGGGTTAGGGCAGGCGCGCGAGCAGCGCGGCGAGCCGGCGGGTCCGCGGCGCGAACAGCTGGTCGAGATAGGCGCTGCCGGCAGCCCGCACCGCGGCCTCGGCCCGCGTCGGATAGGGCACGATCATCCCCGCCAGCGCCGCGAGCGGCACGCGGCGGGCGATTGCCAGGGTCCAGGTGCCGATCATCTCGCCGGCGTGCGGGGCCAGGATGCCGGCACCCAGCACCCGCCCGCGCGCGACCACGAGCTTGACGAGGCCGACGGGGTCGCGCTCGGCACGGGCGCGATCGGTCTCCGCCAGCGGCCAGCGCAGGATCTGGGGCGCATGGCCGGCGGCGCGCGCCTCGGCCTCGGTCAGCCCCACCTGGGCGAGTTCCGGGTCCGTGTAGGTCACGCGCGGCAGGGCGGCATCCGATAGCCGGGCGGGCAGGCGGAAGACCGCGCGGCGGATGACGATGCCGGCGTGGTAGCTGGCGGCATGGGTGAACGCGCGCGGGCCGATCCCCGCCGGGTCGGCGATGTCGCCGACGGCGAACACGCGGCGGTTGGTCAGGCTGCGGAGCCCGCGGTCGGTGGCGATCCCGGCGGCGGAGGCGCGCACGCCGCCCGCTTCCAGAGCCAGCGATCCGATGTCCGCCCGGCGACCGGTCGCAACCAGCAGGTGGCTGCCCGCGATCCGCCGCCCGTCGGCGAGCACGAGGGTCGGCCCGGGTTCGACGGCGGCCACCGCGACACCTTCCAGGATGGCGATCCCGCGCGCCGCCAGCGCCGCGCGCAGACCCGCCGCCAACTCGGGGTCTTCCTTGCCGGCGATCCGCCCGGCTTCCACCACGGTCACGGCGCAGCCGAGGCCGGCGTGCGCGTCCGCCATCTCCAGCCCGACCGGACCGCCGCCCAGGATCAGCAGATGCGCGGGTGGGTCGGCCAGGTCGAACAGGGTCTCGTTGGTCAGGAACGCCGTCCGGTCGAGACCGGGGATCGGCGGCACCGCGGGGCGCGAGCCGGTGGCGATCACGATGCGTCGTGCGACGATGCGCCGGTCGGTGCCGGCCAGGGCGCCGTCGACCGCGAGGGCGCCGTCGACCGCGAGTGTGGTGGGATCGAGGAAGCGCGCGGTGCCGGCGATCACCTCGGCGCCCAGGGCACGGTAGCGGGCGGCGGAATCGGCCGGCGCGATGTCGGCGATCACGCCCCGCACATGCGCGCGCACCCTCGCCCAGGCGATGGCCGGGGCAGGGAGGTCGATCCCGAATCGGGCCGCCCCGCGCGCGGCTTCCGCCAGATGCGCCGCGGCAAGCAGCGCCTTCGACGGCACGCAGCCGGTGTTGAGGCAATCCCCGCCCATCGTCCCGCGCTCGATCAGCGCCACCCGCAGCCCGAGCCGGGCCGCGACCGCCGTCACCGACAGCCCGCCGGCGCCGGCGCCGATCACGGCAAGGTCGAAACGCTCGGTCATCGGTTGGTGCTCACCGGTTGGCGGCGGGGTGGGCGCGCCCGGGGTCTGGCGACTGGGGGGCCGGCGGCATGCCGGTCAGGCGTCCCGCCGGCGCAGGTGCCGCCAGAGCACCGGGGCCAGGGACAGCGCGGCCAGCGCGACCAGGGGGCCCAGTACGCTGGGCGAAAAGAGCAGGGACAGGTCGGGCCGGCCGCCAGCCGCCAGCACCTCGCCCACGCCGGCGCCGATCCAGGCGAACACGAAGGTGACCGGGATGATGCCGATCAGGGTCGCCGCGGCGTAGGGAAACAATCGCATGCCGCACAGCGCGGCGCCGAGGTTGACCAGCCAGAACGGCACGATCGGCAGCAGCCGCAAGGCCAGGAGGTAGCTGAACCCGTCGCGTTCCAGTCCCGGGCGGATGCGAACCAGCAGGGTTTGCGCCCGTCGTGCCATGAAACCGGCAAGCGCGGTGCGCGCCACCATGAACAGCACGACTGCGCCCAGGGACGCGCCGAGCACCGCGAGCCCGCCGCCGAACCAGGGGCCGAACAGCAGCCCCGCCGTGACCGTCGCGAGCGAGGCTTCGGGAATGGAGAAGGCGACGACCAGGGCATACAGGGCGACGAAGGCGGCCGGGGCGAGCAGCGGATGCGCCGCGACGTCGGCCCGCAGCGCCGCCTGGTGGTGCGCCAGGGCGGCCCAGCTCAGCTGCCCGCCGAGCCCGCTGCGCCAGATTGCGACCCCGGCGGCGATGAGCAACAGCAGCGGCAGCAGATGACGAAGTGCCCGCACCGCGCCGCTCAGTCCCGCCCGCTCCGGGCGGGGCGCGACGGCAGGGAGGGTGCGGGCGGGGTCCGGCGGAGGTCCGGGGCGGACATCGGGACCGCCAGGGCGCGGCGCGGCGCGGGATCGGGCATGGAGCTGTCTCCGGTCGGGCTGCACGTCGGGGCGGGCGGGGGCGGCGTGGTCGCGAGACGTCCCGGCTGCGGAAAAGGGCGCCGGCGAGGTGTCGGCGCCACCAGGCCGCCCGTGGCATCCGGCCGGCCCGTCCCCGCGTGACGTCCGGGTTCGGATGCGACGCCCGGCGGGAGCTGCGAATTCAGGCGTTATACCAGTGCAATCAAGGTGTTAGTCACAGTCGTCACCACCTCATGTATCATCCGCGAGGGCATGCGGCAAGCCCGCCATCATCCGCGACGATCGGGGCGCGTGCGCGAACGCCAGCACGACCGCGCCGTCCGCCAGTGCCACCGGTCCTTTCGGAAACGACCGCACCGGCGCGATCCCCCGCCATTCAGCCCTGCTCCGCCTTCCGATGCCCCGGCGCCTCCGGGATGCCGAAATCCGCTGCGCAGCGCTGCACCAGCGCTTCGATCGAGGGGAACACGAGCGCCCCCGCCGCCGCCAGCCGCCGGGTCTTTTCGGCGAGCGTGCCGCTGGTCCCGTGCACCAGCGCGCCGGCGTGGCCCATCGCCACGCCCTCCTTCGCCTCCCGTCCCGCGATCAGCGCGTAGAGCGGCTTGCGCGCGCCAAGGGCAGCATACGCATCGGCGCATTCCTCCTCCTCCGTGCCGCCGACTTCGCCCACCAGCACGATCGCGTGCGTGCGCGGATCGTCGTGGAACACCGGCAGGAGGTCGGCGAAGCGCACGCCTTTGACCGGATCGCCGCCGACGCCGACCCAAAGGCTTTGGCCCAGGCCAGCCCGCGCCAGCCGCCAGCCGACCTCGTAGGACAAGGTGCCGGATTTCGACATCATCCCGAGCGGCCCGGGCGATAGCGCGACGTCCGGCAGGAAGCCCAGTTTCAGCTCCCCCGGGATCGCGAGGCCGGGGGTGGAGGCACCGACCCAGGTCGCGCCGGCTTCCCGTGCCGCGCGGCCGATGCGGAGCGCGTCGTGCGCCGGTACCCCTTCGGCCACGGTGACGAGCAGGCGGATGCCGGCGGCGAAGGCCTCCAGCGCGGCGGCCAGGGTCTCGGCCGGCGGGGTGAGTGCGACCGAGACGACGGCGCCGGTCGCTGCCACGGCGGCGCCGCAGGTGGCGAACACGGGCACCCCGGCGATCTCCGCCGGCGCCGCGGCATTGGACGATGCCCCCCGTGCCGCTACGCCGGAAGATG
>JABBNW010000005.1:3276-33683 GCA_019352115.1 Pseudomonadota bacterium | reverse complement strand
GTGCGCCCCATCCGCCCGGCGATGCCCTGCACCAGCACGGGGGTGGCGCGGCTGAGCCCGGCGATCATGCCGCCACCGCCAGGGCGACGCGGGCGAGCGCGGCGGCGAGATCGTCCTCCACCGCGACCGCCGGCGCCCGCTCGGCCAGGATCCGCCGCGCGTCGCCCGCGCCGCGTCCGATCAGCCGCGCAACGACCGGTACCTGCAACCCCGGCGATTGTGCCAACGCATCGGCCAGCAGGGCGGCGAACTCGCCGAGATCCGTGATGCCGGCGAAGATGTTCACCAGCACCACCCGCAAGGACGGGCGCGCGGCCATCCAGCCCAGGGCGGCGACGATGCGCGTCGGGCTGCCGCGCAGCATGCTGGTGCGGATGTCGCAGAAATTGAGCGGGTGCGCGCCGCGCGCCACCAGCTCGTCGATCAGCATCATCGACAGGCCCGCCCCGGTGGTGAGCAGGCCGATCGTTCCCTGTGGATCGATCTCCACATAGTCGAATCCGGACGCGAGCTTGCGCGCCGCATCCGCGTAGGTATCGGGTCGGGCCGCGATCAGGGCGGCGAGGCGGGGCTGGCGCGGCAGCGCATTGAGGTCGATCGCCACCTTGGCGTCGCCCGCGGTGCAGCCCTCGGTGGTGACGAACAGCGGATTGATCTCCACCAGCATCAACTCGCGTTCGAGCAGCAGGCGGGCGAGCGCGCGCGCGACGGCGGCGAGCGCGGGGTCCGGGATGGTGCGGGCGATCGCCGCTTCGATCGCCGGCAGCTCGGGCGCGCAGGTGACGCCGGCGATCCGTCCCGCGTCTTCGACGTCGATCCCGCCGCGCGCATGGGTGATGAGGCGCACGCCGTAGCCGGCGGGGTCGAGCATCAGCGCCAGGTATTGTTCCTCCCCCGCAAGGACGGGTTCGATCAGGCAGGTGTCCACCCGGTGGCCCTTGTGGGAGGCCCCGAGCATGTCGCGCAGCGCAGCGCCGACCGCGGCGGGATCGGCGCAGCGGCGCACGAGCCCCGCCTTGCCGCGCCCGCCGGCCGGGACCTGCGCTTTCACGATCCACGGACCCGGGCCCGGCAGATCTGCCACGGTGTCGGTGCGAACCGGGCGGCCGGGGGGTACCGGCACGCCGGCCTCGGCGAGCAGCGTCTTGCCGTCGGCTTCGATCAGCAGCATGCGCGTGTCCGTCCCCCGTTGCCGGGCCGATGGTGCGCGGGATCGCCGCCGGGGTGAAGGCCCGCACGGCGCGAGCACGTTTCTTGCGCGGCCCGACGGAGCGCGGGCCGCCTACTCCGTCTGCGGGCCGATCGGGATCAGCCGCGCCCGCTCGATTTGTCCGCCATCGACCAGGCGGCCGATTTCCGCCCCGATCGCCTCGGCCACCACCCGCGCCGCCCGGCTCGGCGCCCGGCCGCGCGGCGTGCCCAGCTTGCGCACCAGCTCGAAGCCGCGGATTTCCGCCCCCGCAAAGCGACCCGCCGCCAACTCCGCGCACATCGCCGAATAGGGCAGCAGCGCGCAGCCGAGGCCGAGGTGCACCAGTTCCCGGATCGTCCCCAGGCTTTCGGCGTGCAGCCGGCAGCGCGGCGTGAGGCCGAGCAGCCGGCTTTCGGCGTGCAGCCAGTGCAGGCTCGCCTCCCCCACCGGCAGGATCAGCTCCCGGGTCAGCACCTGTTCGAGCGCGATCGGCGCGCCGCCGAGCAGGGGATCGCCCGGCAGCCCGATCAGCCACACGGCTTCCGCATACAGCGGCCGGAACGACACGAGATCGGTCCGATCGCTGGTCGTGACGATCGCGAGGTCGAGCCGCCCCTGCGCCAGGCGCGAGACCAGATCGTCCTGGCCCTCGTGGAAATTGAGGTGCACGTCGGGATGCGCGCGCGCGAAGCGCAGCGCGAGCGGGCCATACAGCACGTCGGCGACGGTGGACGACGTCGCGATATCGACCGTGCCGCGCAGCCGCCCCGCGCCGGAGGCAAGCTCCGCCCGCGTCGCCTCGATCTCTTCGAGGATCGCGCGCCCGCGCGCGAGCAGCAGGGTGCCCGCCTCGGTCGGCACCACGCCGCGCCGGCCGCGGTCGAGCAGCCGCGCGCCGACCGCCTGCTCCAGGCATTGCAGGTGCCGGCTGAGCGCCGACTGGGCGATCCCGATCGTGCCCGCGGCGGCGCTGAGGCTGCCCGCCTCGGCGATGGCGACGAAATAGCGCAGCTGGCGGAGGTCCATGGGTGACCCATCTTGGCGGAAGATGGAAGCTATCTCGATTATGTTGTTTCTGGCTAGCAGGCGCGCGCCTATGCTTCGCCGCAAAACAACACCGGCTTGAGGAAACGCATGTCCGTCACCAGCTTGCTCGCGCCATCGGCGGAGGGAGCGACCGCCCGTTCGGTCGCCGGCATCACGCTCGAGGTCCAGGAACGCGGCGCCGGTCGCCCGATCCTGGTGCTGCACGGTCCCGACCCGTTGGCGGAAGATGCGCCGGTGCTGGACCGGCTCGGCGCGCTCGGGTCGGTCATCGCGCCGTCGCATCCCGGGTTCGGCGGCTCGCCGCGACCCGAGGGGTTCGAGACGGTCTACGATCTCGTGCAGCTCTACGCCGCGCTGCTTGACGAGATCGGCACGCCGGCGGTGGTGGTGGGCTGCTCCTTCGGCGGTTGGATCGCGGCGGAGCTGGCGCTCGCCAGCCCGCAGCGGATCGCGGGGCTGGTGCTGGTCGATCCGCTCGGCATCCGCATCAGCGCCGATCCGCTGACCCGCGACATCATGGATTTCTTCAACACCCATCCACGCGAGATCAACCGCCGGAGCTGGCACGATCCCGCCCGTGCGCCCGATTACGACGCCATGAGCGATGCCGCGCTGATCCGCCATGCCCGTGCGCGCGATGCGCTGTGCCTGTATGGCTGGGATCCGCACATGTACAATCCGCGGCTGCATGCCTGGCTGCATCGGATCAAAATCCCCACCCTGGTCCTGTGGGGTGAGTCCGACGCGGTCGTCACGCCCGACTACGGCCGTGCCTATGCCGCGGCGATCCCGTCCGCCGCGTTCGCGCTGATCGCGGATGCAGGCCATCATCCCGAACTGGAACAGCCCGCGGCCGTTACCGAGCAGGTGGCCGCCTTCCTCAACCGTCAGCCCGCCGGGGAGTTCGTGCGATGAAGGCCTGGTATCTTTGCGAATGCCCCTATCCGTTCGTGCCGGCGGAGGTGCTGGCGAGCGCCGATTCCGTGCGTGCCAGCCTGCCCAACCACTATGTCGATCCGCGTCACGCCGCCGATCTGTATCATGAAGTGCTGGATGAGTTCCTGCTGTGCGACGAGCTCGGCATCAACGTCATTTCCAACGAGCATCACGCGGGCATCAACTGCCTGTTCGGCGCCTCGCCGCTGTTCCTCGGCGCGCTGGCGCGGCAGACGCGCAACGTGCGGATCCTGTCGCTGGGCACGTTGATCTCGGTCCGCAAGGACCCGGTGCGGATCGCCGAGGAATACGCCGCCGCCGACGTGCTCTCGCGCGGGCGGCTGGAAATCGGCTTCGTGAAATCGGGCGGGTCGGAAATGGCGTCCGGGAACGCCAATCCGGTCGGTTTCGTGGAACGATTCTGGGAGGCGATCGACCTGATCCAGGCGACCCTGACCCATCACGACGGGCCGATCAGCTGGGAGGGCAAGCACTACCGCCACCGCAGCATCAACATCTGGCCGCCCTGCTGGCAGCGTCCGCATCCGCCGTTCTGGGCCGCGACCGGCGATCCCGGCAGCGCGGCCGAACTCGCGCGGCGCGACATATTGAACACCGTGGTGCTGCGCGGGCCGGAGGGCACGAAGCGCGCCTGGGACGCCTACAAGACGGCGCGGCTGGACGCGGGGATGGCACCGGCCGGGCCGGACCGCTTCGCCTACTCCGCCTTCGTCTATACCGGGGAGACGGACGAGGAGGCGGTGCGGATCGGCAGCCAGTTGCTGTGGTTCGTGAACACGAGTCTGAAACAGGCACCGCAATACGGCAAGCTGCTGCCAGGCCAGTCACCGCCCGAGGCCGCACCGGTGCTGTACAGGTCGAAGCCGCCGCCGGGCGGGGCGGCGGGGCGGCCGGGGGCGATGCTGTCGGGCATCACGCCCGAGCAGGCGATCGCGCAGGGGCTGATGTTCGCCGGCAACCCGGATACGGTGGTGCGCCAGATCAACGAGTTCCAGGCCAAGGTGGGCGGATTCGCCAACCTGGTGCTGATCGGGCGCTCGGGGTTCATGGACCACGCCCAGGCCGAGAAGGGGCTGCGGCTGTTCGCCCGCGAGGTGCTGCCGCGGTTGCAGGACCCCGTTCTGGCAAGTGCGGCGTAGGATGAACGTATTCGACCTGCCGGCCGAGGCGCGGTTCGATCCTCGCCGCCACGTGGAGAACATTCTCGGCCGCGCCGGCGAGGGCGACGTGACGGTCGCCTGCTGGGAACCGGGCCAGACCAGCCCGTACCACTGCCACCCGAACGCCACCGAGATCTATTTCTGCTTCGAGGGCGGCGGGACGATGCGCACGCCGGAGCGCGAGGTGGAGGTGCGGCCCGGCTGCTTCGTGGTTCATCCGCGCGGCGAGCTGCATGAATACGCGAACGGGCCGGCCCGCAGCCTGCTGTTCCGGGTGCGCTACGGGGCCGACATGACGACCCGCATCCGGTCCTGGGACGGCAATCCGGAATGGCTGGCGCGGCCGGAGGACAGGGCGTATTTCGCCGAGCCGTGACGGTGGCGCTGCGCGGTGGGCAAGGATCAGGCGTGATCCGAGGCGGCTGGTCTGCTAGCATCCGGGCGCAGGCAACCGCCGCGCGGAAGGGACCGGATGGAGCAGGATGGGGTGGCCAGGACCGGTAGGCTGTCCGTCGTCAACGGGCTGCGCGGGCTCGCTATCATTGGGGTGCTGTTCCACCATCTCGGGTCCGATTGGTTCGGCCGTCATTCCGGCGCCGCGCCGGGCTGGATTCTGGCGTTGATTACGAACGGCTGGACCGGGGTCAACCTGTTTTTCATCCTGTCGGGCTTCGTGCTGTTCCTGCCCTATGCAGAAGGGCGGCGGCACCTCGCGGGGTGGGCTGACACCGCGACCTTCTACCGCCATCGATTCTGGCGGTTGATGCCGCTCTATTACTTCGTCGTCCTGGTTCTGCTCGCCGTGGGGGCGGCTGGCTTGAGCCGTGCGGCGTTCGCCAACGCGGCGCGTCAATTGCTGCTGCTGGGATTCGTGGTCAATCGTTACGGCTTCATGCCGCCGCTCAACTATCCGCTGTGGTCGATCGGCGTGGAAATCCTGTTCAGCCTGTCGTTTCCCCTGCTGGTTGTTCTCGTGGCCCGACTCGGCCTCGCCCGGGTACTGGGCCTGGCGCTGGTCGCGGCGCTGGTCGCCCGGGTGGCCGGGCGGCTCTGGAACCCGGAGCCGCTGGGTCCGAATTTCATCAGCGACAATATCCCCGGGCGGATCGATGAATTCGTTCTGGGAATGGCAACGGCCGGGCTCTATGCGCGGGACCGGATTCCCCGCTGGGCGCCGCGGCTCGCCTGGCCCGGCATCGGCTTGATCCTTGTTGCGTGGGAGGGGTTTTACCGGTGCCAGTACCGCGGTTTGCCGACGGTCGTGATGTCGCCGCTGAACGATGTGCTCGATGCGGGGTTCTGCTGCGTGCTGCTCGGCGCGCTGGCGCGTGAGCAGGCCGGGCGGTCGGCGCTTGCCGTTGCGCCGCTGCAGGTAATCGGGATGATGTGCTACAGCATCTATATCTGGCATGGTCCGGTCCTGTCGGCGGTCGTCCCCATCGCCGGGGCGGTGCCGGCGCTGCTGCTGGTGCTGGTGCTGGCGATGTTCACGTATCGTTACATCGAATTCGGGCGGGAACGGGACTGGCGGACGCTGTTCCTCTGGCCTGCGGTCGTGGGGCGCGCCCCGGTCACCGTGGGGGCGCCAACGACCGCGCGGTTGTCGGACGCGCCGTGACGTCGAGGCGCGGTCGCCGGCCGATGGCCGTGCCGACCGATCCCATGCAGAACGTGCAGCCTGGCTCCATGCTCTCGGTCGTCATTCCGGCGTTGAACGCCGCCCCGCGGCTGGCTGCGACGCTCGCTGCGGTGACCGCGACGGTGGGCGAGATCCTGGTGGTCGACGGCGGCAGCGCGGACGCGACCGTGGCCGTCGCGCTTGCGTGCGGCGCGCAGGTCCTGGTCGCACCGCGCGGTCGCGGGCCGCAACTCGCCGCCGGCGTCGCTACCGCGCGTGGGGAGTGGCTGCTGCTGCTGCATGCCGACACATGCCTCGCCCCGGACTGGCCCGCCGCCGCTGCGGCGCATGTCGCGGCGGGTCCGGGGCGGGCGGGATATTTCCGCCTTGTTCTCGACAGCGCCGATCCGCGCGCCCGGCGGCTGGAACGCGCCGTGGCCTGGCGCAGCCGCGTTCTTGCGTTGCCCTATGGCGACCAGGGCCTGCTGATCCATCGCGACCTGCTGGCCGCGGTCGGTGGCCTCCGCCCCCTGCCGCTGATGGAAGACGTCGATCTGGTCCGCCGCCTGGGACGCGCGCGGCTGGTTGCGCTGCCGGCGGCGGCGGTCACCTCGGCGGAACGGTGGGAGCGCGAGGGCTGGCGGCGTCGTTCCGCCCGCAACCTGTTCTGCCTGGCCGCCTGGTTCGTCGGCGTGTCGCCGGCCCGGATCGCGCGGCTGTATCGATGAGGGACACGGCGATCGTCTTCACCCGCGCGCCCCGGCTCGGCACCGTGAAGCGGCGGCTGGCGCGTGAGATCGGCGCGCGGGCGGCGCTGCGCTTCTACGTGCGGACCCTGTCGCGGCTGCTGCACGCACTCGCCGCGGACCGGCGGTTCCGGACCGTGCTGGCGGTCACGCCGGATCGCGCCCGCTTTCGCCTGCCGCTCGGCGCCGGGCGGGGCGTGGCGCGGATCGGGCAGGGCAGGGGTGATCTCGGCAGCCGCATGGCGCGCGCGCTGGGCCGGTTCCCGCACGGGCGGGCTGCGCTCATCGGCTGCGATATTCCCGACGCAGGCCCGGCCGACCTCGCCGCGGCGTTCCGCGCCCTCGGCCGCGCCGACGCCGCGTTCGGCCCCGCCGAGGATGGCGGCTTCTGGCTGGTCGCACTCGGCCCGCGCCGCCCGGCGCACCCGTTCGCGCCGGTGCGCTGGTCCGGGCCGCACGCGCTGGCCGATACGCGGCTGCGCTTCGCCGGCCGCAAGGTCGCCCTGCTGCGCCGGTTGCGCGATGTCGATACCGCGGCCGACCTCGCGGCTACGCTTCGTGATCCAGCCCGATATCCAGCACCCGCACGCTGTGCGTCAGCCAGCCGATCGAGATCAGATCGACCCCCGACGCCGCCACCGCCGGCGCGGTCGCCGGCGTGATCCCGCCCGAGGCCTCGGTGATCGCCCGGCCCGCCACCATCGCCACCGCCTCAGTCAGCAGCGCCGGTCCCATGTTGTCGAGCAGCACCGCATCGACCCGCAGGTCCAGCGCCGCGCGCAACTGATCGAGCGTATCGACCTCCAGCTCGATCTTCACCATGTGCCCGACGCCGGCCCGCGCGCGGGTCACGGCCTCGACCACGCCACCGGCGATCGCCACGTGGTTGTCCTTGATCAGCACCGCATCGTCGAGGCCGAAACGATGATTCGATCCGCCGCCGACCCGGATCGCGTATTTCTGCGCGATGCGCAGCCCGGGCAGGGTCTTGCGGGTGCAGACGATCTGCGCCTTGTGTCCGGCGATCGCATCGACCACGCCGCGCGTGGCCGAGGCGATGCCCGACAGATGGCCGAGGAAGTTCAACGCCGTGCGCTCGGCGGTGAGGATCCCCCGCGCCGGACCGGCGATGGTGGCGATCACGTCGCCTGGTGCGAGGCGCGCCCCGTCCGGCCGTGCCACCTCGACCACGATCGCCGGATCGATCAGCCGAAACGCGGCCAACGCGAAATCGAGCCCCGCGACCACGCCAGGCTGGCGCGCGCGCAGCACGGTGCGGGTGCGCGCGCCCGCCGGCACGATCGCATCGGTGGTGAGATCGCCGGCGCGACCGAGGTCTTCCAGCAGTGCGGCGCGCACCGCGGGTTCCACCATGATCGACGGCAAGGGAGGGACGTTCATGGCCGCCCCTACCGCACGGCCAGCATGCGCGCGACCGCGGCATGCGCGCGTTCGGCGAGCGCCGGGTCGATCGTCACCTCGTGGCGCATCTCCTCGAGCGCGCTGCGGATATTGGCGAGCGTGATGCGCTTCATGTGCGGGCATAGGTTGCAGGGGCGGACGAACTCGACGTCGGGGTGGCCCACGCTGACATTATCGGCCATGGAACATTCGGTCATCAGCACGACCCGCTTCGGCTTCTCGCGCCCGACATAGGCTGCCATGTCGGCGGTGGAACCGGCGTAGTCGGCCTCGGCGATCACTTCGGGCGGGCATTCGGGATGCGCCAGCACGACCACGCCGGGATGGCCGGCGCGCAGCGCGCGCACCTCGGCCGCCGAGAAGCGCTGGTGCACCTCGCAATGCCCGGCCCAGGCGATCACCTGCACCTTGGTCTGCTTCGCGATGTTCTGCGCCAGGTATTCGTCCGGCAGCATGATGACCCGCGGGACGCCGAGCGACTCGATGATCTTCTTCGCGTTCCCCGACGTGCAGCAGATGTCGGCCTCCGCCTTCACCGCCAGGGTGGTGTTCACATACGCAACCACCGGCGTGTCCGGGTAGCGCGCGCGCATCAGCCGCACGTCCGCCGCGGTGATCGAGTCCGCCAGGGAGCAGCCGGCGCGCAGGTCGGGGATCAGCACCGTCTTGGCCGGATTGAGCAGCTTCGCCGTCTCGGCCATGAAATGCACGCCGGCGAGCACGATCACCTTGGCATCGATGGTCATCGCTTCGCGCGCAAGCGCCAGGCTGTCGCCAGTGATGTCGGCGACGCAATGGAAAATCTCCGGCGTCTGGTAGTTATGCGCCAGGATCACCGCGTCGCGCTCGCGCTTGAGACGCTGTATCGCAGCGATGTCGGGGGCGAACACCGGCCATTCCATCGGCGGGATCAGGTGGCGCACGCGCTCGTACAGCGGGTCCGGGCGGGCATTCGGGGCGAGCAGGGTGGTGGACATGGACGCACCTCTTATGCTCATTATGAGCATTATGGGGAGACGAAAAATCCGGCCTCGCGTCGCCGGCTCGTTATGCTAAGACTGAGTATAAGGGTGGTGTCAAGAGCGCCCGGGTCAAGGGGCGGGCGTCTTGGCGCCAAAGCGGCACCAGGCGGCGGCGACGCAGCGCCAGCACTCCGGCCGGCGCGCCTTGCAGACGTAGCGTCCATGCAGGATCAGCAAATGGTGCGCATCGCGCAGCAGCTCGGGCGGCACGCGGCGGAGCAGCGCGTCCTCGACCGCGCGCGGGGTCTTGCCGGGGGCGATCCCGGTACGGTTGCCGAGGCGGAAGATATGCGTGTCCACCGCCATCGTCGGCTCGCCGAAGGCGACGTTCAGCACCACGTTGGCGGTCTTGCGCCCGACCCCGGGCAGCGCCTCCAGGGCTGCGCGCTCGGCCGGCACGTTGCCGTCGTGGTGGTCCAGCAGCGCCTGCGACAGTCCCAGCACGTTGCGCGCCTTGGTCTGCCATAGGCCGATCGAGCGGATGTGGCGCGCGATCCCTGCCTCCCCCAGCGCCACCATCGCCGCGGGGGCGGCGGCGTCGCGGAACAGGGTCGCGGTGGCGCGGTTCACCCCCACGTCGGTGGCCTGCGCGGACAGCACGACGGCCACCAGCAGGGTGAACGGGTCGGCGTAGTGCAGTTCCGACTTCGGATCCGGCGTCGCGCGGGCGAGCGCTTCCAGGAAGTGGCGGACATCCTCGCGCGGCATGGCGCGTGCGGGGCGGGGGGCTTGCATCGCACGGTTGTGACCGGCGCCGGGCGAGGCGGCAAGATGGGCGGGCGGGCAGGCCCGAACCCCCGGGTGCGCCGGGCCGAAACGCGCTACACACGTGCCGTCCCGCCACCTCCCGGTCCCCGCATGTTCCGCACCCTCCTGATCGCCAACCGCGGCGAGATCGCCGTCCGCATCGCCCGCACCGCGCGGCGTCTCGGCATCGAAACCGTCGCCGTCTATTCCGATGCGGACGCCGATGCGCTGCACGTCGCCAGCGCCGACCGCGCGTTCCGGCTCGGCCCGGCGCCGGCGCGCGAGAGCTATCTGTCCATCCCCCGCCTGCTCGACGTCGCCGCCCGCGCCGGCGCCGACGCGCTGCATCCCGGCTACGGCTTCCTGTCGGAAAACGCCGACTTCGCCGCGGCCTGCGCCGCCGCCGGCATCGTCTTTGTCGGTCCGCCGCCGGCGGCGATGCGCGCCATGGGCTCCAAATCCGCCGCCAAGGCGCTGATGCAGCGAGCCGGCGTGCCGGTGCTGCCCGGCTACCACGGCGACGACCAGGACCCCGATCTTCTCGCCGCCGAGGCCGCGCGCACCGGCTTTCCCCTGCTCATCAAGGCGGTCGCCGGCGGCGGCGGGCGCGGCATGCGGGTGGTGACGGCGCCGGAAGGTTTCGCCGCCGCGCTCGCGAGCGCCCGCCAGGAAGCCGCTTCCGCATTCGGCGACGACCGCGTGCTGATCGAGCGCTATCTGCAACGCCCCCGCCACATCGAGGTGCAGGTGTTCGCCGACACCCACGGCGGGGCGGTGCATCTGTTCGAACGCGACTGCTCGGCCCAGCGCCGGCATCAGAAAATCCTGGAGGAAGCCCCGGCTCCCGGTCTCGATCCCGGCCGCCGGGCGGCGATGGGGGCCGCCGCGGTCGCCTGCGCCCACGCCGTCGGCTATGTCGGCGCCGGCACCGTCGAATTCGTCACCGAGGGCAACGGATTCTTCTTCCTGGAGATGAACACCAGGCTACAGGTGGAACATCCGGTAACCGAGATGATCACCGGCCTCGACCTGGTGGAATGGCAGCTCCGCATCGCCGCCGGGGAACGCCTGCCCGCGGCGCAGGGCGACATCCACGCCAGCGGCCACGCGATCGAAGTGCGGCTGTACGCGGAGGATCCGGCGCGCGACTTCGCCCCCTCGGTCGGCCGCATCGCCGCCCTGCGCCTGCCGCCCGACGGCGCGGGGGTGCGGGTCGATACCGGGGTGCGCGCCGGCGACACGGTCTCGGTCCATTACGACGCGATGCTGGCCAAGCTGATCTGCCACGGCCCCACCCGCGCCGAGGCGCTGGCCCGGCTGCGCCATGCGCTCGCGTTCTGCGAGATCGCCGGCGTGGCCAGCAACCTCGATCTGCTGGGACGGATCGCGGCGCATCCGGCGTTCGCCGCCGGCGGCATCGACACCGGCTTCATCGCCCGCGAGGCCGCGACCCTGCTCGCCCCGCAGGCCGCCCCGCCAGCGGAGGTGCTGGCCGCCGCCGCGCTCGGCGTTCTGCTGCATGAGGCCGCGGAGGCGGCGGTCGGCAGCGCCGATCCGCAGTCGCCCTGGCGGGCGCGGGACGGCTGGTGGCTGAACGCGGCGCCGGAACGGGTGCTCGATTTCCACACGGAGGCGACCGCCTGCCCGGTCCGCCTGTGTCGGGCCGGGACGGGGTGGCGGATCGCGGCGGCCGGGGCAGTGTTCGCCGTCGCGCGCGCGGTGGAGGGGCCGGACGGCCGGCTGACGACGGACCTCGATGGTGCGCGCGAGACGGTCGGGTTCACCCGCCTCGGCGGGACGATCCTGCTGCGCCGCCAGGGCCTCACCTGGCGGCTGACCCTGCCCGATCCGGTGGCGGCGGCGGAGGCGGAGGACGGCGCCGGCGGCCGGCTGGTGGCGCCGATCCCCGGCCAGGTCACCGACGTGCGCGCGAGCCCCGGCCAGGCGGTCGCGCGCGGTGCGGTGCTGGTGGTGCTGGAAGCGATGAAGACGGTGTTCCGCCTGACGGCGCCGGCGGACGCGGTCGTGGCGGAGGTTGCCTGCGCGCCCGGCGATACCGTGACGGACGGCCAGGTGCTGATGCGCTTTGCCGATCCGCCGGCCGCGGGCGCGCAGGACGATCGGGCAACCGCGGCGGACGCAGGGGGCGTCTGATCCGCCCCCGGCTGCGCACCCCCCGGTTCGGAGCCATCATTTCTCCGGCATTTCTCCGGGGCATCATTTCCAGAACAACGCGGCCGCCAGCGCCAGGGCCAAAAGGGCGGCGATCGCCTGCCAGAAGCGAACCGGCGCCCGCTCATAGAGCGTCGGCGGCCGGCGTGTCGGCGGCGGCGCATAGGTCGGGCCGGCCTCGAACTCGTGCGCGAACTCGGCCATGTCGGCGAACCGCTCGGCAGGCTCGGGCGCGATCGCGCGGGCGAGCGCCGCGGCCAGCCACGCGGGCAGGTCGGGGCGCAGGGTGGCGAGGTCCTTCGGTCGTTGCTGGCCCGGCGCGGCGGTCGCGTCCGGATTGCCGTAGGGATAGGTGCCGGTGAAGGTGCGAAACATCGTCACGCCGAGCGCATAGACGTCGGTCGCCACGTTGCCGGCCTCGCCCGCGAACATCTCGGGCGCCATGTAGGCGGCCGTGCCGGGAATGGCGTCGGGCGGAAAATCCTCGAGCCCCGGCAGCCGCACGACGCCGAGATCGAGCAGCTTGAGCGATCCGCCGGCTTCCAGGATCACGTTGTCCGGCTTGATGTCGCGATGGATGATCCCGGCGCGGTGCATGGCGCCCGCTGCGTGGGCGAGGTGGATCGCGATGCCGCGGCCCTCTTCCAGCCCGACCCCCGGCGCGCGGGCGAGGCGGGTTTCCAGCAGCTCGCCAACATACAGCGGCATGACGGTATAGAGGCAGGTCTGCCGTCCCGGCGGCAGTTCGATCACATGCGCGACCCAGGGGCTGGTGATCCGGGTGCCGACCCAGGCCTCGCGCACGAAGGCGGCATGGATGGTGGCGACCGCGGCCACCTGCGGCTTCGGAAATTTCAGCACCACGGTGCCGCCGTCCACCTCGTCGACGGCGCCGAACAGGCGCGAGTACCGCCCCTCCGACACCAGCACGTTCAGCACGAACCCGTCGATCGTCTCGCCGACCTGCGGCACCGGAACGATCGGCAGCCGCCGGATGGCCGCGCCCACATCCTCCGACCGCGCCGTCGGCAGCGCCACCACGTCCAGCACGAGGGCCGTGCAGTTGTCCGTGCTGCCGGCGGCGAGCGCGGCTTCGACCAGGGCCCGGCTGGTATCCTCGGGCGCCGAGCGCACGCACAGGATGTCGGCGATCGCCTCGTCGACCAGGGCGCCGTGCACCCCGTCGGTGCACAGCAGGAAGCGGTCGTGCAGGGCCACCGGATGGCTGGTGTAGTCGAGCCGCACTTCCGGCTCGATGCCGAGCGCACGGGTGAGCACGGGCGAGCGGCCGCGGGCGTCGCGCACATGGTCGGTGGTCAGGCGGACCAGGCGGTCGGCGCTCAGCCGATAGGCGCGGGTGTCGCCGACATGCAGCAGATGGGCGAGCCGGCCGCGCAGGACCAGTGCGGTGAACGTGCAGCCCATGCCGACGAGATTCGGATCCTGCCGGCCCTGGGCGTTGATCCAGCCATTGAGCGCATCGAGGATACGGGCGCCGGCGCGGCGCACCTCCATCGTTTCCGGCACGTCCCAGAACCCGTCGAGGAAGCCGCGCACCGCGGTTTCCGCCGCCTCGCGCCCGCCTTTGGCGCTGCCGATGCCGTCGGCGATGGCCGCCGCCACGTCGCGCCGTTCCGCCGGCGGGCGGGAGCCGAGCACGGCGCCCACGAAATCCTCGTTGCGCGGGCGCGGACCGGTGGCCGAGGTGAAGCCGATGCCGGCGCGCGGGACGTCCGGGTCCTCGTTCATCCCGTGCACCGCGGCATCATGGCGGCAACCGGCAACGATCGTGCAGGAAATATCCGCCGGTACTGGACGCCATGATGACCGTGAGCCTGCCGGAACGACGGTCGAGCGTGTAGTTGCCGCCGTCCTTGGCATCGTGCCAGGAGATCTCGGTCGCCCCGATCCGGGCGGGATTGGAATCGACCCGGGCGCGGTCGTAGTCGATGCGGATCTGCCAGGTCGCGCCGCTGGCCGGATTGGTGCAGGTGATCGCCTGCGCGGGCAGGGAGGGCTGCCCGAGGGCGGCGACCGTTGCAACACCTGTCATGAGCGCGACAGTCGTCACCAGGCGCGTGAGGTACATCATTGCATCCGCCTGCCGGGTTTTCCCCATAGCCGGTTTCCGGCACGGTGCAAAGCGCGTGCCCGGAGTGGCGCGTGTCCGGAGGCCGCGTCTCGTGCAGGAACCCCCGAACGAAACCGGATCGTCACGCTCCAACAGATGACGATCCCATTGCTTAATCTTTATGCAACCGGCCGCTTTCATGACCCTGGTCAGGGTCGCCCAAGGGCATACGCCACAAGACGCGCGCCGCCGCGGAACGTAACCATCGGCCGGCCGGGACGGGCGGCGGCGACGATCCGGCGGTCTCCGCTTCGGACCCTTGGCAACGACTCCGCATGGCATACTCCTTGCTTGGAACGGGATCGCCTTGGCGTCGCTCGCTTCCAGGCGTGCAGCGGGGATTTGGGAGCTGCCGTGTCGGCGGAAGGCGCCGTCGGAACACCGACAACAGCGGAGGACCCTCGTGCTCGTACCCTCACCAAAATGGCTCGATACCGGCGACAATGCCTGGCAATTGGCGGCTGCGACCTTCGTCAGCCTCCAGAGCATCCCGGGCCTCGTCGTCCTCTATGGCGGGATCGTCAAGAAGAAGTGGGCGATCAACTCGGCATTCATGTCGATCTACGCCTTTGCCTCGGTCCTGGTGGTCTGGATCCTGTTCGACTACAACATGGCATTCGGACCGCAATGGTTTCCGTTCCTCGGCAAGCCGTTCCCGGTGCTTTCGGGTGCGTTCGAACTTGGCCAGGCGACGGTGCCCGCCGCCGCTGCGGGCATGCCGCCGATGGGCTTCCCGATGGCAACGTTAGTCTATTTCCAGTTCGTGTTCGCCGCGATCACGGTGATCATCCTGGCCGGATCGGTGCTGGGGCGCATGAGCTTCAAGGCGTGGATGATCTTCTGTCCGGTCTGGATGACCCTCGTCTATACGGTCGGGGCGTTCAGCCTGTGGGGCGGCGGATGGCTCGCCGGCATGGGGGCCGCGGATTTCTCGGGCGGCTACGTCATCCATCTGGCCGCCGCCGCTTCCGGCTTCACCGCCGCGGCCGTGATCGGTCCGCGCCTGCAACAGGATCGCGATCATTTCCCGCCCAACAGCCTGCTGGTGGCGCTGGTCGGCGCCGGCATCCTGTGGCTGGGCTGGAACGGCTTCAACGGCGGTGACCCGTACTTCGCCAACGCCGACGCCGGGGCCGCCGTGCTGAACACGAACATCGCGAGCTGCGTCGGCGTGATGGTCTGGACCCTGATGGACTACATGGCCTACGGCAAGCCGTCGGTCATCGGCGCGGTGAACGGCATGATCGCGGGGCTGGTGGCGATCACCCCGGCGGCCGGTTACGTGAACGGCTGGGGCGCGCTCATCATCGGCATCCTGGCCGGCATCGTCCCCTGGCTCAGCATGAACAAGTTCCAGAAGACCGCATTGATGATGAAGGTCGATGACGCGCTGGGGGTGTTCTCGACCCATGGCGTGGCCGGGCTGATGGGCGGGCTGCTGACCGGCATCCTCGCCACGCCCGAGATGCTGGAATACGTCGGCACCGCCAAGGACGCCCCCGGCGTCAGCATCACCGGCCTGCTCTACGGCAATCCGCACCAGCTCGTGGTGCAGATCTACGCCGCCGTGTTCATCATCGTCTATAATGTGATCGCAACCTTCATCATCCTCAAGGTGATCTCGTTCATCACCCCGCTGCGGATGGACGAAGCGACCCTGCGGATCGGCGACGATGCGGTCCACGGCGAGACGGCCTACGCCATCGGCGTCGAAGGCGAATAGTCGGCCGGACTTTCTCGGCGGAGCGCCCGACGATCGGCGGTCCGTGCGGCGGGGCGGGCCTGGTGCCCGCCCCGTACCGTTCGCAAGAGCCGACGGAATGCCGGCTCGAAAGAGCAGGGGGATGTGCTGGCGGGTGCGGCTGATCCCCCCGCATGGCAGGCTGTGGCGGATGGGCATGCGGATGCCGCAGGGGATGGAGAGCCGGCCGGGATGCCGGACAGGGTGCCGGACAGGGTGCCGGACGGGATGCCGGCTGGCCGAGCTATATCGCCGCGTGCGGCGGCAGTGGGCCATGCGACCGCCGCGCGATCCGAGTGCCGGTCTTCTCGCGCTGCTGGGGATGGCGCTGGGTCTTGCGCTCCTGCTGATACCGCTGCTCTGGGTCCGGGCGCTCGGCCTCGCGGCCTACATCGCGAAACGGCTCGGCTGACCGCGGGCCACTCGGCAACCCATGACGGTGCGGCCGGGCGAAACCTTCCAGCGGGCGCCGGGCCCTTCTTTACCGCGTTCGCGCCGGGCCCGTCGGTCCAAAGACCCACGGTCCGGGTCTGCGCCGGTTGGTCCTACTCCGCGGCTGCCGCGGGCACGCGGAGGTCGGTCGCGTAGTCGATGCTGACCGGCGCGTCGGCCTCGAACGGGGAATTGAGGCCGAGTTCCTTGCCGATCTCGCGCACCGCCGGCATCACCTCCTGGCACAGCAGGCGGATGCAGGTGCGGGAATCCTCCGGGCTGACGGTGCCGTCGTTGGCCCAGAACGCCATGATGCCCGGCCTGGTGCGTTCGATCAGCCAGCGCAGGCGCGGGATGACGGTCTTGGGCGTGCCGGCGATGATCATGGTGCTGGCGACCTGTTCCTCGAACGTCATCGCCCCGCGCGGGTTCTTGGCGCGGCCGACGGCGAATTCGACGAAATTGCGCCGCCCGGAGGGAGAGAAATAGCCCGCCGGGTTGGCCCACACGGGGTTCGCGAGCCCGGTGAACTCGCCCTGCATCCACATGAACTGGCGCGCGTTCTCCAGCGCTTTTTCTTCCGTCTCCTGCACGTGCACCCGGATCAGGTAGCCGAAATTCTCCGGCCCCGCGGTGTAGCCGACGTCGTTGGCGGCGGCGGAATAGGTGTCCCAGATCGACTTGGTGGCCTCGGGCGAGGTGTTCAGCGCGATGTAGGGATAGCGGTGCCGGGCCGTCCAGATGACGGTTTCCTTCGACAGCACGCCGGGGATCCAGATGCGCGGGTGCGGCTTCTGCAACGGCACCGCCCACGGATTGACCACCCGGTGCTGGTAGTGCGTACCTTCCCAGCGAAATGGTCCCGGCTGGGTCCAGGCTTTCACGATCAGGTCGTGCGCTTCCTCGAACCGTTCGCGGTTGAAGGCGGGGTTCACCCCGGTCGCGAGCTGCTCCTGCCCGCCGCCGCGCACGAAGCCCGAGACCAGCCTTCCCTTGGAGATCATGTCGATCATCGACAGTTCTTCGGCGAGCCGCACCGGGTTCTCCGCCAGCGGCAGCGGGTTGCCGAGGATGACGATCTTCACCCGTTTCGTCACCGCCGCCAGGATGGAGGCAAACACGTTGGTCTTGGCCTGCATGCAGAACGGTGCGTTATGGTGCTCGTTCAGCATGATGCCGTCGGCGCCGCATTCCTCGGCGTAGATGTAGTCTTCCAGATACTGGTTGTACAGCCGGCTGCCCGCCACGGGGTCGAAATGGCTGTTGGAGAACGTGAGCGCGGTGGCACCATAGTCGAGCCCGGCCTTGGCATCGTAGGCGGACATCGGCTGCTCGGTGAAATACATCAGATGCATGGACGTGCCTCCTTCGGGCGCGGGCGGCGTTCAGTCGGCGGCGAGGAAATCGGTGACCAGGCGGGCGAGCGCGTCCGGCTGTTCCATGTCGACGCAGTGGCCGCAGGCGGCGACGGTCTCAAACCGCGCGTGCGGAAGGGCGCGCGCAAATGCATGGCCGGCGCTGATCGGCACCACCCGGTCGTGCTCCCCCCACACCACCAGCGCGGGGGCGCGCACGCCGCCCAGCAGATGCGGCAGGGTCTGGCTGTACATGTAGGGTTTCCAGGCGATGCGGAAGCACATCTCGCGGGCGATGTCCCAGGCCTCGAGCTGGTCGGTGGAAACGTCCCCGTAGATGCGGGTGAACGCCGCCGGATCGTGGAACCCGGCCTGCGGATACGCCAGATAGCTGATGATCGCCTGGTCGAGGATGTCGCCCTCCGGCGGCTTGATCCCCATCGCGCCGACCAGCACCAGCTTGCGGAAATCGGCCGGCGCCAGGGAGGCCATCTCGGCTGCGACCCAGCCGCCGAAGCCGAGGCCGAGCAGGGACACGTCCTTCAGGCCCAGCTCGGCGAGCAGCCATTGGTGCATCGCGGCGACATCGCGCACGCTGCGCATCCAGCTGGGGCGTTCGGAGCGGCCCCAGCCGGGGTGGTGCGGGACCAGCACGTCGAAATTTGCCGCCAGCGCGTCGTAGACCGCCAGCCGGTCCGGCGTGCCGGTGTCGTGGTGCAGCACGAGCAGGGGCCGGCCGGCGCCGGCGCGGCCGAGGTGCATGCTGGTGCCGGCGATGCGCAGGGTGGTCTCGGTCCAGGCCACGTCGGTCATCCGCTTGGTCCCCCCGGGATGGTATCGGGGCAGGATACCCACGGGTAGGCGCGCGAGTCCAATGCGGCGTGCGCGCGGCCCTTGCCACAAGAAGCGCGCGCCCGTACCAGGATCGTCCCTTCGGATGCAAGGTCATCGCAATGGACAAGGACGCACTGACCGCCTGGGCGCTCGCGAACGGCTGGCGCATGATCGCCGGCTGCCCCAGCCTCACGAAACCCTCCGCGCCGAAGGCCCCGATCGTGCGCATGGTGTTCAAGGCGACGGTGGTCGCGGTCGAGGTGAAGAAGCCCGCCGGGAAGTGGGAGAAGCTGGCCGGCGCGGCGTATCCCAAGGTCGTTCCCGACCCGGAGACGGGCTGGCCGCAGGGTCTCGGGCTGGATGTCATGCCCGGCCTGTCGATGCTGATGCGCGACAACAAGGACAGCATGGCCTTCGACGGGATGGGGCCGGCGCGCAAGCCGCCCGTCGATCCGTTTCGTCGGCCGGATTGATCCAGATCAACGTCGGGCATCGGGCGGGGCGCTAAGCCACGCCGCATGTCACGCGGCCTGCTCCTGGAACTCGGCGCGGTGGTGGCGGCCAAGCTTGCCGCGCTGACCGTGCTCTATCTGCTGTGCTTCACGCCGGCGCACCACACGACCGTGGACACGCGCGCGTGGATTGCCGGCCCCGCGACATCCCGCCCTGCCGCCACTCCTGCCGCCCACGGATGATCGCAATGGATATCGTCACCCTGTCGCGCCTGCAATTCGGCCTCACGGCGCTGTACCATTTCCTGTTCGTGCCGCTGACCCTCGGCCTGTCCGTGCTGCTCGCCATCATGGAGAGCGTCTATGTCACCACCGGGCGCACCATCTGGCGCGACGCGGTGAAATTCTGGGGCGTGCTGTACGGCATCAACTTCGCCATGGGCGTGGCGACCGGCATCACCATGGAATTCCAGTTCGGCACCAACTGGGCGTATTATTCCCACTACGTCGGCGACATCTTCGGCGCCCCGCTCGCCATCGAAGGGCTGATGGCGTTCTTCCTGGAAGCGACGTTCGTCGGCCTGTTCTTCTTCGGCTGGGGGCGCCTCACGCGCATCCAGCATCTGCTCGCGACCTGCCTGATGGCGCTCGGCACCAACCTGTCCGCGCTGTGGATCCTCATCGCCAACGGCTGGATGCAGAACCCGGTCGGCGCGCGCTTCGATCTCGCCACCATGCGCATGGAGGTCACCGATTTCTGGGCGGTGGTGTTCAATCCCGTGGCGCAGGCCAAGTTCGTGCACACGATCTCGGCCGGCTACGTGGTCGGTTCGATGTTCGTGCTGTCGATCAGTGCGTACTATCTGCTGACCGGACGGCACCGCGCGATCGCGATCCGCTCGATGACGGTGGCGGCAAGCTTCGGCCTTGCCTCGGCGCTGTCGGTCGTCGTGCTGGGCGACGAGAGCGGCTACATGGCAAGCCTCAACCAGAAGATGAAGGTCGCCGCGATCGAGGCCGCCTGGCACACCGAGGCAGCGCCGGCCGCCTTCACCGTGATCGGCATTCCCGACCTCGCCACCCGTCGCACCGAATACGCGGTGCGCATTCCCTATCTGCTCGGCATGATCGCGACGCGTTCGCTCGACGGCAAGGTGGCGGGGATCGAGAACCTGGTCGGCGTGGCGAAGCGGCGGATCGCGAGCGGCATGCTGGCCTACGGCGCGATGGAAAGCCTGCGCGCGCATCCCGCCGATCCGACCGCGCTTGCGACCTTCAAGGCGCATGTGGGCGATCTCGGCTACGGGCTGCTGCTCAAGCGCTACACGCCGGATGTCAGCCAGGCGACGCCGGCGCAGATCGACGCCGCCGCGTGGGACACCGTGCCGCCGGTGCTGCCGCTGTTCTTCAGCTTCCGCCTGATGGTGGCGCTCGGGTTCTACTTCATTGCGCTGTTCGCGACGATGTTCTGGCAGGCCTCGAAACGGCAGCTGGAACGGCACCGCTGGCTGCTGCGGCTCTGCCTGTGGTCCTTGCCGCTGCCCTGGGTCGCCGCCGAGGTCGGCTGGTACGTGGCCGAGGGCGGGCGCCAGCCCTGGACCATCGACGGGGTGCTGCCGACCTTCCTGTCGGTCTCCTCGATCAGCGCGACCGATGTGGTGATCTCGCTCGCCGGCTTCGTGCTGCTCTATTCGGGACTCGCGGTGGTGGAGATGTTCCTGATGCTGCGCGCCATCCGCACCGGGCCCGAGACGTCACCGGCGCGGCCGCCGCGGGCGTCCGCCGTTCGCCCCGCCGTTCCGTTGGCTGCCGACTGACCGAGGACCCAGGATATGTCCACCTACGAAATGTTACGCCTGCTGTGGTGGGTCGTGCTCGGGGTGCTGTTGATCGGCATCGCGGTGATGGACGGATTCGACATGGGCTCGGCGATCCTGCTGCCGTTCGTCGGCCGCACGGACATGGAACGCCGGGTCGTCATCAACACCGTGGGGCCGGTGTGGGAAGGCAACCAGGTCTGGCTGATCCTGGGCGGCGGCGCGATCTTCGCCGCCTGGCCGCCGCTGTACGCGGTCGCGTTCTCGGGCTTCTACCTGGCGATGCTGCTGCTGCTCGCCTCCCTGATCCTGCGCCCCGTCGGCTTCAAGTTCCGCAGCAAGCTGCCGGGCGCGCGCTGGCGGGCGACGTGGGACTCGGCGCTGTTCATCGGCGGGCTGGTGCCGGCGCTGGTATTCGGGGTCGCGTTCGGCAACGTGCTGCAGGGGGTGCCGTTCCGCTTCGACGACATGCTGCGGATGACGTATGCGGGCTCGTTCTTCGGCCTGTTCAACCCGTTCGCGCTGCTGTGCGGCCTGGTCAGCGTGGCGATGCTGACCTTGCACGGGGCAAGCTGGCTCGCGGGCAAGACCGAGGGGATGGTGCAGGTCCGCGCCCGCCGAGCCGGCGGGATCGCCGGGATCGTGGTGCTGGTGCTGTTCGCGCTGGGCGGGGTGTGGGCGGCGCGGCTGGACGGGTATGCGATCGTGCATTTCGCCGGGGCCGATGCGCCGTCCAATCCGCTGCTCAAGCAGGTGGCGCGCGTGCCGGGCGGGCTGCTGGCGAACTACGCGGCGTATCCGTGGATGCTGGCCGCGCCGGTGCTCGGGTTCGCCGGCGTGCTCGGCGCGATCCTGCTGCTGCGCACCCGCCATCCGGGGCTGACGTTCGTCGCCAGCGGGCTCGGCGTGGCGGGCATCGTTGCGACTGCGGGGGTGAGCCTGTTTCCGTTCCTGCTGCCGTCCTCGCTTGATCCGAACGCCGGACTGACGGTGTGGGACGCCTCGTCCAGCGCGGCGACGTTGGCGATCATGGCAGGCGTGACCGCGATCCTGCTGCCGATCGTGCTGGCCTACACCGCCTGGGTCTATCACGTGCTGCGCGGCCCGGTGACGGCGGCGTCGATCGAGGCGGACAGCCATACCGCGTATTGAGGAGGACGGACGATGTGGTACTTCAGTTGGGTGCTGGGCCTTGGGTTCGCCGCCGCCTTCGCGGCGCTGAACGCGATGTGGCTGGAGCTGTCGCCCGGCCAAGGACTGCCGGAGGAATGAAGGATCAGACCTCCACCACCACGTACTCCTCCTCCACCGTCACCGGGATCGTTTCGGCGACGTATGGGCCTTCCACCACGCGCTGCCCGGGCGCGACCTCCACGCTGTAGTTGCGCAGGCTGACCTTCTCCGGGTCGCACCAGGACTGCCCGGTGCGGATGTCGAACTCCCAGCCGTGCCAGGGGCAGCGCAGGACCTCGCCCGCGCGCGAGTAGCGGTAGGTGCCCGGGGTGTCGGCCTCGATCAGCCCGGTCAGCACGCCCTCGCACATCGGCCCGCCCTGGTGCGGGCAGCGGTTGAGCAGGCCATAGAATGTGCCGCCGAGGTTGAACACGGCGATCGGCCGGCCGCGCACCGTCACCAGCTTGCGTCCGCCCGGCGGGATGTCGGCGGCCCGTGCCACCACGTGCTTGCTCATGCGTGCGGTTCCTGCCGTCGCTCGGCGCAGCCTACAAGCGCCCCCGCCTGGTGGCCAGAGGACGGCGAGAAGAGGGCGAAAACCCCGCCGCGGAACCCTGCCATGTCGGCTTGGCCCTTGCCCCGGCGGCCCCCGGCCCCATAGTGCAATGCTGCACTGCAATACGGAGCCGTCGCCGATGCCGCTCAGCCCGCCTGCCCCGCGCGAGGCCCTGCACACGAGGACCATCGTCATCAACGGCTATCGCCGGACCGACGGGCTGTACGACATCGAGGCGCAGCTCACCGACACCAAGACCTACAGCTTCCCCAACGAGAACCGCGGCACCATCTCGGCCGGGGAGCCGCTGCACGGCATGTGGATGCGGCTCACGGTCGACGAGGACATGCGCATCACCGCCGCGGAGGCCGCGACCGACTACGCGCCCTACGGCATCTGCCCGCAGGCGGCGCCCAATTTCAGCCGGCTCGAAGGCCTCGTGATCGGCGCCGGCTTCCTGAAGGCCGCGAGCGCCCAGGTGGGCGGCACGGTCGGGTGCACGCACCTGCGTGAATTGCTGCAACAGATGGCCACCACCGCCTTCCAGACGATCAAGGCCGCCCGCGCCCAGCGCGAAATCGGCCGCGACCCGGGACCCGACGGGGAAAAACTGGACGCGCGGATCAGCCAGCATTTCGGCGGCGCGCCGAAAATCCTGAATACCTGCCTCGCCTACAGTTCCGACAGTCCGGTGGTGCGGAACCGCTGGCCGCATCTGTATACGGGCGGCCAGGGGTAGGGCACAGAAAGCAAAGGACACACGAGCGTAACCCGGTTGGCACCGCGGCCGGGATTTCATCATTGCCGCAGACCAAGAACACCGCTACCGCCGGGCCCGCATGTCCTCCTCCGCCGCACCGCCGCCGAGCTGCCTCCTGTATGACTGGGACAACACCCTGGTGGATGCCTGGGCCGGTGTCGCGGCGGCGCTGAATGCCGCCTTCACAGCTTTCGGGCTGCCGACCTGGACCAAGGAGCAGACGCGCGCCCGGGTCCGCACCTCCATGCGCGACAGCTTCCCCTTGCTGTTCGGGCCGGAATGGACCCGCGCGCGGGACATTTTCTACGTCGCCCTGGAGGCCTGCCACCTGCACCACGTCACGCCGCTGCCGGGGATCGAGCAGCTGATCCGTGCCCTGCCACCCGAGCGCCAGGGGGTCGTGTCCAACAAGACCGGTCGGTATCTGCGCGCGGAGGTCGCGCATCTCGGCTGGCAGGACCGGTTTTCCGCCGTGATCGGGGCCGGGGACGCCGCGGCGGACAAGCCTGACCCGGCGCCGCTGCGCCTCGCGCTGGAGCGGATGGGGGTGCCGGCGGCGCCTGACGTCTGGTACGTGGGCGATACCGCATCCGACATGCAGGCCGCGCGCGCGGCGGGCGTGACCGCGGTGCTGCTCGGCGACGCAGAACACGATGGAGGGATTGAACTTGCCGGCCATCACCTCCATTTTCCAGATGCCGTATCCCTGATCAGGGCTTTTTCGAGCACCGCACCTGGTGCTTGCTTGCCAGGGTATGGCTGATAGACTGCACCCAGCCCCCGCGAGGTCTGCCACGCGAGCGGGGGCGCCTCCTCACAAACCGCGACAACAAGAAGGATCATTCCCGTGGCCAACGAGAAAGCGCAGAACGTTCAGGACGTCTTCCTGAATCACGTGCGGAAGAACAAGACCCCCGTGACCGTGTTCCTGGTCAACGGCGTGAAGCTGCAGGGCATCATCACCTGGTTCGACAATTTCTCGGTGCTTCTGCGGCGCGACGGGCACACCCAGCTCGTCTACAAGCACGCGATTAGCACCGTCATGCCGGGCGCCCCCATCCAGCTCTTCGATGCCGCCAAAGTTGAAGGCACCGCGACCCTGACCGCGCCCGCTGCGCTGCGCGAGATGGCTCCGGCCGCCGGCTGAGCGGTCGAGCCGTCAGATGGCCGTACCCGGCGCGACAAGGCCGGCGCCCACCCGCGCGGCCGTCATCCTGCCGTGGGAAAAGCCGCACGCGCGGGACGGGGCGGAGGCGAGCCGGGCGGCCGAGGCGAGACTCGCCGAGGCGGTCGGGCTCGCCGCCTCCATCGGCCTCGTCGTCGTCCATCAGGCGATCGTGCCGCTGCGCATGCGCCGCCCCTCGACCATGCTCGGCGAAGGCCAGGTCTCGGCCCAGGGCGCGGCGATGGCCGAGCACGAGGTGACCGTCGCGATCGTCGATGCGCAATTGTCGCCGGTGCAGCAGCGCAATCTGGAACGCGGCTGGGGCTGCAAGGTGATCGACCGCACCGGCCTGATCCTCGACATCTTCGGCGAACGCGCGCGCACCGCAGAGGGCACGTTGCAGGTGGAACTGGCGCATCTGGAATACCAGCGCTCGCGCCTCGTTCGTTCCTGGACTCATCTGGAGCGTCAGCGCGGTGGCTTCGGCTTCCTCGGCGGTCCCGGCGAGACGCAGATCGAGGCGGATCGGCGTCTGATCGGGGAACGTATCGTCAAGCTCAAGCGCGAGCTCGAACACGTCCGCCGCACCCGCGGGCTGCACCGTAGCGCGCGGCGCCGGGTGCCGTTCCCGGTGGTGGCACTGGTCGGCTATACCAACGCCGGCAAGTCGACCCTGTTCAATGCGCTGACCGGCGCGGAAGTCACCGCACGCGACCAGCTGTTCGCCACGCTCGATCCGACCATGCGCGGGCTGCGGCTGCCATCGGGGCGCCGCGCGATCCTGTCCGATACCGTCGGCTTCATCAGCGAACTGCCGACCGAGCTGGTGGCAGCCTTCCGCGCCACGTTGGAGGAAGTCGCCGAGGCCGACGTGATCCTGCACGTGCGCGATGCCGCGCACCCGGACAGCGCGGCGCAGCGGGTCGATGTCGTCGCCGTGCTGGAAGGCCTGGCCGCGGAGGGAACGCTCGACCAGGACTGGCCGGGCCGCACGATCGAAGTGCTGAACAAGGCGGATCTGCTGGGCGGCGTCGGGTCGGTGCCGGAACGGGGCGGATCGGTCGCGGTGTCCGCCATCACCGGCGAGGGGCTCGGCGCGCTGCTCGCCGCGATCGATGCGCGGATGGCCGCCGGCATGGAACTCGCCAGTTACGATCTGGCGCCGACCGAAGGCGCGCGCATCGCCTGGCTGCACGAGCACGGCGAAGTCGTCGAGCGGCAGGACAATGCGGATTCGATCCATATGAAGGTGCGCCTGCTGCCGGCCGATCGGGCACGGTTCGAGCGGCTGGGATGAGTTTCGATCGCGCGGAGGCCTCGGCGGTCGCCGCCTTGCTGCGGGCGACGGCGCGGGCCGAGATCCTGCCGCGGTTCCGCCGGCTTGCGCCGGGCGCGGTGCGGCAGAAGTCGGGACCGCTCGACCTGGTGACGGACGCCGATGAGGCGTCGGAACGGATCATCGCCGCCGGCATTGCCGCGCGCTGGCCCGGGGCGCTGGTCGTGGGGGAAGAAGCAGCGGCGGCCGATCCGGCGCTGCTTGCGCGCCTGGCGGAGGCGGAGCTTGCCTTCGTCGTCGATCCGCTGGACGGGACGTTCAATTTCGCCGCCGGCGTGCCGCTGTTCGCGGTGATGGCGGCGGCGATCCTGCGCGGCCGGGTGGTGATGGCGGCGATCTACGATCCAATGGGCGACGACACCATGCTCGCCGTGGCGGGGCAGGGGGCCTGGGTGGAAGACCCGGACGGCGCGCGGGCGCCGCTGCATGTCGCGACCGGGGATGTGCCGGGGCGGATGAGTGGGGCGGTTTCGTGGCAGTTCCTGCCGGAACCGATGCGCTCGCACATGCTGGCGCGGTTGCCGCGGTTGGCGGCGTCGTGGAACTACCGCTGCGCCGGCCACGAATACCGGCTGGCGGCCTCCGGCGGCTGCCATCTGCTGGTGTACCACCGCCTGCTGCCGTGGGACCATGCCCCGGGGTGGTTGTTGCATCAGGAAGCAGGCGGCTATTCGGCGCAGTTCGACGGGAAGGGCTATACCCCGGCGCGGATGGACGGCGGCCTGATCTGTGCGCCGGACCGTGCGGCGTGGGAAGCGGTGCACGCGACCCTTCTGGGCGACGCGCCGGGGGATGTCGCTTAGGTAGCGCCCGGTTCGGCCGTGGCCTACTGCCGGCGTCCGATCGCTGTCATGTCATCCGAAAGCGGGACGGTGGGAGCCGATAGGTTCCCAACCGCTGATTTTGCGGGGGTTAATACTCCGCTGAGCGGTTCGGAGCTGGCGCGCGCGCCATTGCCACCATTATCGCAAAAATCAGCGACGTAAGACACCCGTGCTCTGACATGCCCAGATAATTCAGCCTGGGGCCAGAGCACGCGCTTGGCTTGGCGGCCCGCTTCGGCCGACGCCCGGTCGCAGGCGTCGGCCTCGGACCACTACTGGGACAGCTTGTCCCGCACGGCATCCTTGAGCCCGCCGGCGGCGTTCTGGACCTTGCCCTCGGTCTGTTCGGCCTGGCCCTCGGCCTGGGTCTTGGTGTCGCCCGTCACTTTGCCCACGGCCTTCTTGATCGCGCCCGCGGCCTGTTTGCCGGCGCCTTCGATGCGGTCTTTGTCCATGGTTGCTTGCGTCCCTACACTCTGCCTCGGAGCTGGATGGCCCGAGATGACCAAAACTTTGGCAGGCGCGGGACGGCGGACAAGAGGGTCGTGCGGCTGTCGCGATGACGATCCTGAGAGCGTGCGATAGAACGCCCGCGCGCCGCCGAAATCGCCCGCGAACCGGAGGCATTTCAATGGACGTTGTTCGCAGGTTCGAGTGCTTTGGCTCTTGTTGCGAAATCTGTTGGCTGCTGACGGCGTTGGGTCGGGTGGCCGGGCGCCGGGTTCTACGTTCTGGATGCGTGTCGATGCCAGGAAGCAGAAGCAAGGAATTTCAACCGCTGATGTACGCAGATGCACGCTGATGTCCGGTGCCGCTGGCGCGATCCCAGCCAACTTCGCGGGTCGGGGCGGGCTTCCGGCTTGCCGTTCCGCTCGGTCCATCTGCGTGCATCAGCGCGCATCTGCGGTTGAATATTTCTTCTGTCCGGGTTCTCGCCCACAGATTTCGTAACATGAGCGCGTGCTTTTCATCCTCCGAGAGGATGCGCCGGGGCGCGGCAGGTTGGTTTCGTATCGCGTCTTGTTCAGGAAAGCGTGCCGGGCCTGGAGCCGAAGTGGCGGCGGTCGGCGCAGGGCGAGGACGGGATTTCTCGGCGCCGCCGACGGTGCCGATCATTGCGCCCCCGGCTGGTGGAGCGGGCGCCGCCGGTTGGTGGAGGGGGTTGGATTCGAACCAACGTAGGCGTGCGCCAACGGATTTACAGTCCGTCCCCTTTAGCCACTCGGGCACCCCTCCGCACCGGAGCCGGCGGACTAATGCCATTGCCGCGTGCTTGTCAACGAACGTCCCGGCTCAACGAAAGTCCCGGCGCGGCGGCCTGTCGCGTTTCGTCGGAGGGGGGAGGGGGCAACGCAAAGCCACGTTCCACCGCGGAGGCACGGAGAAGACCGCCGCCGCGGGCTTCCGACCCTGCTTGATGCCGCCGTCGCGCCCTGGCGGAGGTGCGTCCTGGCGCGCACCCGGCTCATGCGCGCAGGCCCGGCGGAATGAGAACTGCTGCCGCCCGAAGAAATCTCTTGCCTCGCCCGGGGTGAGCGTTCTATATATGTTCGCAGACATGATCCCCGCCCCCTTCATCGACCGGTTTACTGCCTTCCTCGTCTGGCTGGCCGAGCGTATCGCGGAGATACGCGAACGGAACGCCTTGCGCGCACAGGCGGAGCTTGAGCAGGCGCAGCTTGAGCAGGCGCGGGACGATCAGGACGCTGCGACCGCCGCCGTGCTGGCCGTCGATCCTGCCTCCACCGATCCTGCACCCGCTGGACCGGATGCTCGGGATGGATCGCGCGGACTGCTGTCCGCCGCACGGCGGCGACACCGGCCGGTGATCCTGGTGCCCGGCCCGCACGCGGACGCCGCGAGGGCTGCGGCCTGCTACGCCGGCGCGCGGTCGAAGCATGTTTCCCTGACGGATATCATCGCGCTGGCGCGCCTGACCGCCCCTTGTGGGCGCGACAAGCGGCCGGTCTGGCGTGGGTGCGCGGGGCTGTGGCTTTGGGATGGCCCGCAAATTCGGATCTGAGCGGATGTGGTTTACGCACGCCCACATTGTTACGATATCAAACCAAAAATCCGGCAGCGGCCAACATCCCCCCGGGCCTGGATCGCTATCCGGCGGAGAGCCTGGGATTGCCGGCGCAGGGGCGGGCGCAACGCAAAACCGGCGAAGGGGCGGCCGCAACGCAGAACGAGGTGCCGCCGCGGCGGAACGCGCCGCCCGCCGCGCGCCCCGGTCATGCGCGCATCATCGCCAAAATGACCCACCGACGCGCGCATGAGCGGCAAAATGAAAAAAGTGCCGACGAACCGAGCCGGAGGGCCCGGACCATGCGGTCTGGGCAGCCCCCCGGGTTGTCTCTATACCGGCAGCGATGAAGCCCCCCCATAACCGGCATGGCGGCCCCGGCCGCCCGTCCTCCGATCGCGGCCCGTTTCGCAGCTCCGGCGGCCCCGGAGCGCAGCAGACCGGATCGTTCCGAGCCCCCACCGGCGAGGATCGCGGCAGCCGTTCCGGCCCCGGTCCCGCCCGATCGGACAAGCCCGGCCGGGACGGCGCGCCGCGACCCCCGCGGCCGGACGGGCCGCGCTGGGATGGGGCGCGCTCGGAAGGGCCGCAGCGGCAGGAGCATCCCCGCCATGACCGGCCCCGGCACGGCAGCGGGCCGCACGGCCCCGGTGGGGCCGCCGGTGGGGCCGCCGGTGGGGGACCCGGTGGCGGTCCCGGCCGCCACGGTCGGGACGCGCCGCGCGCGTTCGGTCAGCCGCACGGCGCAACCCGCACCGGGCCCGACGCACGCGGCCCCGATCGCCGCCCGCGTCCCGATGACCGCCCGTTCGCGGGTGCCGGCGACCGGCCCCGTCCGGAGGTCCGTCCCGCGGACGGGCACCGTAGCGACGACCGCGGCAGGGAGGCGTTCGCCCCGGGCCGCCCGCCCCGGCGCGACGGCCCCCGCCCGCCCGCCGATCCGAACGGTCCGGACCGTGCGCCCGCGTCGCCCACCGGCGATCGGCTGCACGCCCGTGGCCCGCATCGTCCCGCCACGCCGCCCGGTCCCCCGCCCGCCCCGGCCGGCACGATCTGGCTCTATGGCCACCACGCCGTCGCGGCCGCCCTGGCCAACCCCTCCCGCCGCCTGCGCCGCCTCCTGCTGACCGAGGAGGCGGAGGCCGCGCTCGCAGCCCTGTTCCCGCAACCCTGGCCGCTTGCCGTGGACCGCACCGACCGTGCCCGGCTCGACCACCTGCTGGGGCGGGACGCCGTGCATCAGGGCGCGGCCTTGCTCGCCGACCCGCTGACCCCGCCCAGCCTGGCGCAGATGCTGGAACGCCCGGGGCCGGTGCTGGTGCTCGACCAGGTGACCGATCCGCGCAACGTCGGCGCCATCCTGCGCTGCGCGGCGGCGTTCGGGGCGGCCGGCGTGATCACCCAGGAACGCAACGCGCCGGAGGAAACCGGCTCGCTCGCCAAGGCCGCGTCGGGCGCGCTGGAAACCGTCCCGCTGCTGCGCGCGGTGAACGTCGCGCGCACCCTGGTGGCGCTGAAGGCGGCGGACCGCTGGGTCGTGGGCCTCGATGCCGCGGGACCGACGCCGTTGTCCGGTCCCGCCTTCGCCGGGCGACGGGTGGCGCTGGTGCTGGGCGCCGAGGGCTCCGGCCTCCGCCGCCTGACGCGCGAGACCTGCGACGAGCTCGCCGGGCTCGCGACCGAGGGCGCGATGGCGAGCCTGAACGTCGCCGCCGCGGCCGC
>JABBNW010000005.1:0-3129 GCA_019352115.1 Pseudomonadota bacterium | reverse complement strand
GAGGCCGAGGGCGCGGCGGTGCAGCACGCCCTCGCCCAGGCGCTTGGCGCGGACCCGCCGGCGGGGTTCAAGATCGGCGCCACCGCAACACGGATGCAGGAGTACCTCGGCCTGTCCGGGCCGGCGGCGGGGTTCATGTCCGCGGAAGGCCTGCACGCCAGCGGCACGGTGCTGCGCTTCGCCGATTTCCACAAACCCGGGGTGGAGTGCGAGGTCGCGGTGCGGCTTGCCCGCGACCTGCCGCCCGGCCCCTGCACGGCCGAAGCCGCCGCTGCCGCGGTCGGCGACTTCTTCGCCGCGATCGAGGTGGTGGAGAACCGCTACGGCGACCTCGCCGCCTTCGGCACGCCGAGCCTGATCGCCGACCAGGTCTTCCACGCCGCCGCTGTTCTGGGCGCGCCCACCGGCGCGGAATGGGACGGAACCTGGCGGAGCCTCGACATCCCGGCGCTTGCCGGCAGCCTGGCGATCGACGGGGCGGAGCGGGACCGCGGCGTGGCGGCCGACCTCCTTGGGCATCCGATGAACGCGCTGGCCTGGCTCGCCGGATCTGCGGTCGCCGCGGCGTTCGGCGGGCTGCGGGCGGGGCAGGTGGTGCTGCTCGGCAGCGTGACGCCGCCGGTGTGGCTGGACGCGCCAGGGGTCGTGACGGTGGCGTTCCCGCCGTTGCCGCCGGTGCAGGTCGCCTTCTCCTGATAGCGGACTTCGTATAAGACTCTGTAATCGTTATTGTTTATTCCATAAAACGCGGCTCTGCGTGACGGTCTGGTAACGGGGAAGGCCGCCCGTTCAGCCCAGGAATGGCGCGCCCTGGTGGACTCGAACCACCGACCCACAGCTTAGAAGGCTGTTGCTCTATCCAACTGAGCTAAGGGCGCAACCGGACCCCTGACTACCGCCCAGCCCCGCCCGCGGTCCAGGGCCGTGCGAGTCACCCGACCCCGAGCCGCGCCCGCAGCGCCGCCACCACCTCGGCGAACATCGCCTCTGTCAGCCGCCCGGTGTTCGTGTTGTAGCGCGACACATGGTAGCTGTCGGCCAGCAGCGGCCGGCCCGGCAGGACATGCAGCGCCCCGTGCCGGAACGCCGCGCGCGCCAACGGCACGCCCCAGGTCCGCAGCACCGCCTGGTGCGCCAGCACGCCGAGCGCCAGCACCGCGCGCAGCCCCGGCATCGCCTCCATCTCGGCCGCCAGGAACGGGCGGCAGGCGTGCGCCTCGGCCGGCAGGGGGCGGTTCTCCGGCGGCACGCAGCGCACGGCGTTGGTCACCCGGCAGCCGGCCAGCGCCATCCCGTCGTCCGTCCGCGCCGCATACGCCCCGTGCGCGAAGCCGAAGCGCAGCAAGGTTTCATACAGAAGCACCCCGGCGTAATCGCCGGTGAACGGCCGCCCGGTGCGGTTCGCCCCGCGCAAGCCGGGCGCCAGCCCGACCACCAGCAGGGACGCGTCGAGCGCCCCGAAGCTCGGCACCGGCGCGTTCCACCATTCCGGATTTGCCGCCCGGTTCGTCGCCCGGAACCCGGCGAGCCGCGGGCACAGCGCGCAATCGGCCTGCGGGGCCGGGGGGGCGGCCGTCACGCCGGTTCGGACGAGGGCTCGTGGAACGGTTCGGCCGGCGTCGCCCGCACCGGGCGCGGCGGGCGCGGTTCCGTCTGCCGGCGGGTGAACTCGGGCGCGATCTCGGCGAGTTCCAGGAACTGGTCGGCCTGGCGGCGCAGCTCGTCGGCCACCATCGGCGGGCTGGTACGAATCGACGACACCACCGAGACCCGCACGCCCTTGCGCTGCATCGCCTCCACCAGCCGGCGGAAATCGGCGTCGCCGCTGAACAGCACGGCGTGGTCGAGTCGCGGCGCCAGTTCCAGCATGTCGACCGCGATCTCGATATCCATGTTGCCCTTCACCCGCCGCCGTCCCATCGCGTCGGTGAATTCCTTCGCCGGCTTGGTGACCAGGGTGTAGCCGTTGTAGGCGAGCCAGTCGGTCAGCGGCTTCAGCGGCGAATAATCGTCCGTCTCGAGCAGCGCCGAGTAGTAATAGGCGCGCACCACATTGGTCTGGCGGCGGAAATACTCCAGCAGGTTGCGGTAATCGACGTCGAAGCCGAGATTGCGCGAGGCGGAATAGAGATTGGCTCCGTCGATGAACAGCGCCACGCGCTCGGTGGGCAGGAACATCATGGCGGGAACTCCTTCTAGGATCGGCGGGCCGAATGCGGCCGGAAGCGGCGCGAACCGGACCAAAACCTCTGTCCGGGGCGACCGAGCCGGCGCATCATTCCATCATCCCGGGCAAAAGTGAAATCCGCCGCCACCGCCGCGCGCAGGACGCCCATCCTGGTCGCCATCGGGGCGAACCTGCCCGGGCCGGACGGCGCACCGCCGCTGCACACCTGCCAGCGCGCCGCCGTGGCGCTCGATTCGCTGGCGGGGCTGCGGCTGGTCGCGCTGTCGCGCTGGCATCGGACCGCGCCCGACCCGCCGTCCGACCAGCCGGACTACGTCAATGCGGTGGCATTGTTGCGGGGGCCGGCGGACGACCCGGCCGCCCTGCTGGCGGCGCTGCATGGGATCGAGGCGTCGGCCGGGCGCCGGCGCAGCGTGGCGAACGCCGCGCGCACCCTCGATCTCGATCTGATTGCGGTCGGCGATCTGGTGCGCGCCGCGCCCGACCCGGTGCTCCCGCATCCGCGCGCGCATCTGCGCGATTTCGTCCTGCTGCCGCTGGCCGAGGTCGCGCCCGACTGGGTGCACCCCGGGCTCGGCCGGTCCGTCGCCGCATTGATCGCGGCGCTTGCGGTGCGCACCTGACAGCTGGTCCCCGACCGGTCGGGGCGGGGCGTGAGAAGAACTGCTCTTGTTGCGAAACCTGTCGGCGGCAGGCCAGACGGAAGACGGAGTCAGGGCCGTCCACAACCCGCGCGCGGGCACCTCGATGATGTGTTATACCAACCCGCCGAAAGACTGACGTACTGTCAGCCTCGAACCCGTCCCGTCGTGGCCGGCCCTGAGCCGGCCATCTGCGCACGGACGATCGGGGGTAGATGGCCGGCTCAGGGCCGGCCACGACGGGAGGCGCCGGGCCGGCACGCAAGGGCGAGAGTCGAAACCCGCAAGGGTTGGTATTAG
>JABBNW010000110.1 GCA_019352115.1 Pseudomonadota bacterium | reverse complement strand
GGGCGGCACATGGCCCCTGGGTTGGTGGCCCAGGGGATGGTGGCCCAGGGGATGGTGGCCCAGGGGATGGCGGCCCAGGGGATGGGGGCCCAGGGGATGGGGGCCCAGGGGATGGGGGCCCAGGGGATGGGGGCTCTGGGGGCGGTGGCTCTGGGGACGGTGGCTCTGGGGGCGGCGGCTCCGGTGGGGGCGGTGGCTCCGGTGGGGGCGGCTGTGGTGGGAACGGCTGTGGGGCGTCCGGTCTGGAGATGTCCGGTCCTGGGGCCCCCGGTCCGGGAGCGCCCGGTCCGGGAGCGCCCGGTCCGGGAGCGCGCAGTCTGGGGGCGTTCTGTGCCTGAGGGGCGGGCGGGGCGCGGCGGGAGGAAACGGCGATGACGACCATCCCCGCGCTGGGCGGTCCGACCCCGGGCATCGCCCCGGCACGGACGCCGGTCGCGTCACCCGGCGGCTTCGCCGTTCCCGCTCCGGCGGCGCCGCCGCGGGGCGCGGAGGCCGCGTCCGCGCTCGCGCCCTCGGCCGTGTTGGCCGGACTGCTCGCCCTGCAGGAGGAGGCGGAACCGCAAGCCGTGCGCGATCGCGCCGCCTGGCGGCATGGCCGCACGATGCTGACCGCGCTGGCCGAGCTGCAACTGGCATTGCTCGCCGGCCCCGATGAAGCGGACGACGGCGGGCCGGCCAGGGCGCTCGCACGATTGGGGCGCTTGTTGGACGAGTTGCCGCCGGCGGAGGATCCGGCCCTGGCAGGGGTGCTCGCGGCGGTGGCGCTGCGGTGCCGGGTGGAACTGGCCCGGCGGCGTTGACCCTCGGGCGCCGCGGCGCAAGGTGGCGCGCGGCGTCTGTTGTCATGCGGCTTTCATGTCAGTCGCTTGAAGCTTCATCATGCGGCCTTGGCGCGGCGGAAGCGCGCGGCTATAAGCCCGCCCGTTCGTTCGTCACCGCCACCAGCGGCGAAGCAGGGCAGGATCGGCACGTATGATGATCACGCTTCCTCCGGATTACCGCCCGAGCGAACCGGAAGAATTCATGAACCCGATCCAGAGCGAGTATTTCCGCCAGAAGCTGCTGCGCTGGCGCGCCGACCTCATCAAGGAAGCCGACGGCACCCTCGCCAGCCTCTCCGAAGGCGGCATCCGCGAAGCCGACATCACCGACCGTGCCAGCGTGGAAACCGACCGGGCGCTGGAATTGCGCACCCGCGACCGTGCCCGCAAGCTGATCTCCAAGATCGACCAGGCGCTCGCCCGCATCGAGGCGGGAACTTACGGCTTCTGCGAAGAAACCGGCGAACCCATCGGCCTCAAGCGACTGGAGGCCCGCCCCATCGCCACCCTGTCGATCGAGGCGCAGGAACGCCACGAGCGGATGGAGCGGGTCCACCGCGACGACTGAGGGGGCCGCGACTCCGCCGCTCTGTTGTTGTGGTCGTTCCCTGGCGTTGCGGTCGTTCCCTGGCGTTGGCTGCCAACGGCCGGGGTCTATACCGGTTGCAATGACGGGCCGGTCCCGACGACCGTCGCCTCCGGGGGCGCCAGCCGATAGAGCGTGACTTCGCGCGTTTCCCGGTCTTCCAGTTCCCGCGTGGTCGGCACGGCGTAGCGGGCGAACCCGGCCATTCCGGCCGTCGGCAGGTAGGCGCGGCCGGGATCGGCCACGATCACCTCGGCCGCGCGTGCCATGGCGCGCAGCCAGGGCAGGATATGGGCCGTCATCGGGGCCTCGTAGCAGACGTCGCCGCACAGGATCAGGTCCCAGCGGCAGGTTGCCTGCACCACATCCGCGGCGACCGTGACGGCGATGCGGTTGGTCGCCGCGTTCAGCGCGATCGCGGCGCGGGCCAGTGGATCGATGTCGGACGCCTCCACCGCCGCGGCTCCGGCGCGTGCGCAGGCCAGCGCGGCGATGCCGCCGCCGGCCGCGAAATCGAGCACCCGCCGCCCGGCCACCAACGCCGGGTGGTCCAGCACATGCCGCGCCAGCGCCTGCCCGCCGGGCCAGGCGAAAGCCCAGAACGGGGGGGCGACGTTGCGCGCGGCCAGCCAGTCCTCGCTCGCCTGCCAGAGCGGGGTGATCTCGCTCGCGAGGTGCAAGGTCAGTTCGGGCACCAGGGCCGCGGACGCGGGGGCGGTATGGGCGCGGATGAAGGCGGCGGGATCGGGTACCTGGGACGTTGTCGGTCTCCTGTCGCCGCGGGCCGGCGCCGCGCTAAACTTCGGCGTCGGCGGGGCGGACCGCGATCGGGACGCCCGTGCCGTGGCGCCGATCCGATATAGACGCACCGGCGGGGAACGCCATGGGCGCCCGGGCGAGGGTTATCCACGGCCGGCACGTCCCCCCCGGCGCGTTCATGGACAGGTCACAGTCCGGTTGCTAGAAGCCGCCCGCGGCCGTCTTGGCCCTAGCCACGCGCCTCGGGGATGCATCGGCATGAAGATCGTCGCCTGCAACAGCAACCGTGCGCTGGCGGAGGCGGTGGCCGCAAGCCTCAACTTGCCGCTCACCCGCGCCTCGGTCCGCCGCTTCGCGGACATGGAAGTGTTCGTCGAGATCCACGAAAACGTCCGCGGCGAGGACGTGTTCGTGATCCAATCGACCTCCTATCCCGCGAACGACAATCTGATGGAGCTGCTGATCGCGCTGGATGCGCTGCGGCGCAGCTCGGCGCGGCGGATCACGGCGGTCATTCCGTATTTCGGCTATGCGCGCCAGGACCGCAAATCGGGGTCGCGCACGCCGATCAGCGCCAAGCTGGTCGCGAACCTGATCACCGAGGCGGGGGCGAACCGGGTGCTGACCATGGATCTGCATGCCGGGCAGATCCAGGGCTTCTTCGACATCCCGGTGGACAATCTCTATGCGGCGCCGCTGTTCTCGCGCGACATCCAGCAGCGGTTCCAGGGCCGCGACGTGATGATCGTCTCGCCCGACGTTGGCGGCGTGCTGCGCGCGCGCACGATCGCGACCAGGCTCAACTGCGATCTCGCGATCATCGACAAGCGGCGCGAGCGGGCGGGCGTGTCGGAGGTGATGAACGTGATCGGCGAGGTCGAGGGGCGCGATTGCATCCTGGTCGATGACATCGTCGATTCCGGCGGCACCCTGTGCAACGCCGCCGAGGCGCTGATCCACGCCGGGGCGCGCTCGGCCAGCGTCTATGTCACGCACGGGGTGCTGTCGGGCGGTGCGGTGGCGCGGGTCGCGTCCTCGCCGATCGAGATGCTGACGATCACCGATTCGATCGGTGCGACCGAGGCGGTGCGGCTGGCCCGTAACGTGCGCCAGCTCACGATCGCACCGCTGCTGGCCGAGGCGATGCGGCGGATCAACGACGAGAGCTCGGTCAGCTCGCTGTTCGACTGAAACCAAGGTCGACCGCGCCAGGGGCTTGACCGCCCCGCGGCACTGCGGGGAGGCTTCCCCGGAAGCAATGGCGGGAATGGATGGCAGGAACGGACGCTGGGGCCGGCTCGTCCCGGGAGGAAGCCGCGGTGCAAACCTACGATTACATCGTCGTCGGCGCCGGATCGGCCGGCGCGGTCGTTGCCAGCCGCCTGTCGGCCGACCCGCGCACCAAGGTCCTGCTGCTGGAGGCCGGACCGGCCGACCATCCCTGGTCGCGCATCCCGATCGGCTTCGCGAAGCTGATCGCCAACCCGGCAGCGAACTGGCTCTACAGCGCCGAACCCGAGGCCGCCACCAACGGGCGCGCGATCCCGGTGCCACGCGGCAAGTTGCTCGGCGGGTCGAGCGCGATCAACGGCATGGCCTTCGTGCGCGGCCAGGCGCGCGACTTCGACACCTGGGCGCAGATGGGCAACCGCGGCTGGAGCTATGCCGACGTCCTGCCGTTCTTCAAGCGCATGGAAAGCTACCGGGGCGGCGAAGACGCGTTCCGCGGCCGCAACGGCCCGCTGCGCGTCACCAACCCGGCCCCGCGTGACCCCCTGTGCGCTGCGCTGATCCAGGCTGCGGCCCAGTGCGGGATCGCGCACAACCCCGACTACAACGGCGCCACCCAGGACGGTATCGCCATGAGCCAGGCGACGATCGCGGCAGGGCGGCGCATGAGCACCGCGCGCTGCTACCTCGACCCCGCCCGCAAGCGCGCCAACCTCCATATCGAGACGGGTGCGCTGGCCGCGGCGCTGGAGTTCGAGGGCCTCCGTTGCACCGGCGTGCGCTATGCCGTGCCGGGCGGGATGCGCACGGCGCGGGCGGCGCGCGAGGTGGTGGTCTGCGGCGGCACGATCAACTCGCCGCAACTGCTGGAATTGTCGGGCATCGGCCAGCCCGACCGGCTGGCCGACCTCGGGATCCCGGTGCGGCAGGCGCTGGCCGGCGTGGGCGAGAATCTGCGCGACCATTACGCGCCCCGGACCCGCTGGGCGATCGGGGCGAGGGGGATCACCTACAACGATCGCGGTCGCGGGGCTGGCCTGGTCGGCCAGGCGCTGCGCTATGCGCTGTTGCAGCCGAGCATGCTCTCGATGGTGGCAGCACCGATCCGCGCCTTCGTCCGCTCCCGCGAGGGGCTGGAAGCGCCGGACGTGCTGCTGGGCTGGGTGCCGATGCTGACCGAGCCCGGCCCGCGGGGACCGCGGCTGTCGCGCCAGTCCGGCATGACCTGCTACGCGCACCCGATGCGTCCCGAGAGCCGGGGGCACATCCATATCGTTTCGGCCAAGCCGGGACGCCCGCCGGCAATCCGTTTCAATTTCCTCTCGGCGCCGATCGATGCGGAGATCACCGCGCGCGCGATCCGTATCGCGCGCGCGGTGATGGCCGCGCCGGCGATGGCCCGGTTCGGGGTGAGCGAACTCGCACCGGGGACGGCGCGGGATACGGATGACGAACTGATCGACTGGGTGCGGCAGGCGGCGGAGACCACCTACCACCCGGTGGGTACCTGCAAGATGGGTGCGGACCCCATGGCCGTCGTCGATGCGCGGCTGCGCGTGCATGGGATCGCCGGGCTGCGGGTCGCCGATGCGTCGATCATGCCGGCCTTGACCTCGGGCAACACCAACGCGCCGGCGATCATGATCGGCGAGAAGGCGGCCGAGATGATACGGGAGGATGCCGCGGCCTGATTTAAGTCCCGTCTCCGATAAGCGCCACAAACATCTGAAGATAAAAGATTTATACCCGTTCGGGAAGAAGCGCTTCCGCGGCGGGCGCCACGATCCGCCGGCCGGCCTCGGTCAGCACCACATGGCGCGCGCGGCTGCCGTCGAAGGCGACCAGGCCGTCCGCCAGCGCGTCTTCCCAGATCGCGAGGCGGGGACAGGAACTCGGCCAGGCGTTCAGGACAGCGGTGTCGGTTGGTCGCGCGGTGGCGATCCAGGTCAGGAACTGGCGGGTCAGGGCCGCCTTCGGCTCGGGCATGGCACGCTTCTCCGATCGGGCTGGCGTCTGTATAGCAGGAGCGATCGAACGCGGGGACCGGAGGGGGAAAAGCAGACATGCGCCAGATGACCCTGGTGGCCTTTCTCCAGGCCCAGAACTGCTCCAATTTCGTCGGCTCCTGGCGCCATCCGGACGCGGCGCCCGATTTCACGACCGCGGACTACTACCGCCGCATCGCGCGCACCCTGGAGGCCGGCAAGTTCCACCTCGGCTTTTTCGACGACCGGCTGGCGATGCCGGACCGCTATGGCGGCGATCACGCGCACACCGTCGCCAACGGCATCCGCTGCGTGAAGATGGACCCGGTCACCATCCTGACCGTGATGGGCATGGCGACCGAGCGGCTCGGCCTCGGCGCCACCTATTCCACCACCTATTACGAGCCGTTCCATGTCGCGCGCGTGTTCGCGACCCTGGATCTCATGACCGGCGGGCGGGCGGCGTGGAACGTCGTGACCTCGATCAACGACGGCGAGGCGCTGAACATGGGCCTTGCCCAGCACATGGGCCATGACGAGCGCTACGACCGCGCCGACGAATTCCTTCAGGTGGTGCTCGGCCACTGGGACACGTGGGAGGACGAGGCGCTGGTGGTGGACAAGGCCTCCGGCCTGTTCGCCCATCCCGACAAGGTGCACCGGCTGGACCATGTGGGGAAATTCTTCCGCTCGCGCGGGCCGTTCACCGTGCCGCGCTCGCCCCAGGGCCATCCGGTGCTGATCCAGGCCGGCCAATCGGGGCGCGGGCAGCGCTTCGCCGCGCGCTGGGCGGAGCTGATCTTCGTTGCCTATCACGAGATGGATCGCGCGCGCGCCGACTACGCCGCGTTCAAGGCGATGGTCGCCGACGCGGGGCGCGATCCGGCGCAGGTGCATGTCGCGATGGCGGTCTATCCGGTGGTGGCGGAAACGCGCGCCGAGGCGGAGGACAAGCTGGCCTTGATCGAGCGCCTGCCGCGCGACATCGACCGGCTGTCCTTGCTGTCGGAAGTGCTGAATTTCGATTTCGCGCAGAAGGGCCTGGACGAGGCGTTCAGCGACGACGAACTCGCCGGCATCACCGGGTTGCAGGGCATGCGCGACCGGGTGGTCCGGCGCAGCGGCAAGCGCAACCCGACCGTGCGCGACTTCATGGACGCCTCCGGCCGCGGCTCGATCCACGACCACCCGGTGCTCTGCGGCAGCGCACGCGACGTCGCCGACCAGATGGAGGCCTGGTTCGCCGCCCCGGCCTGCGACGGGTTCGTGATCGCCGCGTCGCACGTGCCGGGCGCCTACGAGGATTTCGTCCGCCTGGTGGTCCCCGAACTGCAACGCCGCGGGCTGCACCAGAACGACTATACCGGCACCACCTTGCGCGACTCGCTCGGCATGACGCGCCCGGCGATCGGCGCGCTGCGCGGCCTCGGCTGATCGCCACCACAGGAGAAACGCGATGAAACTGCTCTACGCCCCGGGCGCCTGCTCGCTCGGTATCCATTTGCTGCTGGAGGAGATCGGCAAGCCGTACGACGCCGAGCTCGTGAACCTGCGCGAGGGCGCGCAGTTCAAGCCGGAATTCACCGCGCTGAACCCGAAGTCCAAGGTGCCCACCCTGGTGCGCGACGACGGCACGGTGCTGACCGAGTTCCCCGCCATCGCCTTCTGGCTCGCGCGGACCAACCCGGGCGCGCATCTCCTGCCCGACGATGCCGACAGCCAGACGCGCGCGCTGGAGGCAATGGACTACGTCGTCTCCACCATGCACATGCGCGGCTTCACCATGATCTTCCGCCCCGACATGTTCGCGACGGCGCCGGCGGAGACCGAGGCGGTGAAGGCGCGCGGGCTTGCGATGTTCACCCGCGGGCTGGAGGTGATGGACGCCATGCTGGGCGACAAGGACTACCTGCTGGGATCGTTCTCGGTCGCCGACGCGGCGCTGTTCTATGTGGAATTCTGGGGCGCGGGGCGGCTCCAGCTCGACCTGCCGGCGCGTTGCAAGGCGCATTACGCGCGCATGCTGGCCCGGCCGGCGGTCGCGCGGATGATGGCGGCCGAAGGGCTCGTGGGCTGATGGCGGACGCGGCCGATCCGGTGCTGAACCGCATCCCGTTCTGGTATCTGCGCCATGGGGAGACCGACTGGAACGCGCAGAACCTGTCGCAGGGCAACATCGACATCCCGCTGAACGCCAACGGGCTCGCGCAGGCGCGCGCGGCGGCGAACCTGCTGGTCGGGCGGGGGATCGCGAGCATCGTCGCCTCCCCGCTGTCGCGCGCGCGCGATACCGCGGCGATCGTGGGCGAGGTGCTGGGCCTGCCGGTCGCGATCGACGACGGGCTGACCGAAGTGGCCTTCGGCGTGCAGGAAGGCAAGCCGATGGGCGACTGGTTCGCCGACTGGATCGCCGGCACGGCAACGCCCGACGGGGCGGAGACCTTCGCCGGCCTGCGCGCCCGCGCGGCCGCCGCCGTCAACCGCGCGACCGCCTGCCCGCCGCCGGTGCTGGTCGTTGCGCATGGCGCGCTGTTTCGCGCGCTGCGGGCGGCGATGGGGCTGGAGCCCAACCTGCGCACCCGCAACGGCGTGCCGTTCTGGTGCGCGCCCGGACCGATCGGCGCGGGCTGGGTGCTGACCCCGGCGGAGGAAGGTGCGGCACTGAACTTCTGAGCCCGCCACGCGCCGGGCGCGATGGAGGCCCACGCGCCGGGCGCGAAGGAGCCGTATGCGGACCGGCGTCTTGTTGATGACGTCCGCCCGTGCAAGCCTTCTCGCGTTGAGGGGGAGGAATGCATGTCCACAAGTACCACCGCCGCACTCGTCGCGCGGCTCGATCGCCTGCCGTCCTGCCGGCATTTCTACAAGGTCGTGGCCCTGATCGCGATCGGCGGGTGGTTCGAGTTCTACGAGCTGTTCATGCCCGGCGGCATTGCGCTCGGTCTGATCGGCAAGAGCCACATCTACACGGCGAGCCATGCGGGCATGTTCGCGCTCGACAGTTTCGCGAGCTTCCTGGCGACGTTCTTCCTCGGCATGTTCGTGGGCGCGATCCTGTTCACCCAGCTTTCGGACCGGTTCGGGCGGCTCGCCACCTTCACCTGGTCGATGCTGCTCTATTCGGCGGCGATGCTGGTGATGGCGTTCCAGTCCTCGCCGCCGATCATCGATCTGCTGCGCTTCGTCTGCGGGCTCGCGATCAGCATCCAGCTCATCAACAACGACGCGTTCATTTCCGAAATCACGCCGACCCGCTACCGCGGTCGGTTCATGGCCTTCGCCATCATGGTGGTGCTGACCGCCGAGCCCGCGGTCGCCGGGTTGTCGTGGCTGTTCGTGCCGCATGCGCCGTTCGGAGTGGCCGGCTGGCGCTGGGTCATCATCCTGGGCTCGCTGGGCGGGGTAATCGTGTGGTGGGTGCGGCGGGGGATTCCGGAATCGCCGCGCTGGCTCGCGATGCACGGCCGCTACGCCGACGCGGAGCGGGCCATGAGCGCGCTGGAGGCGGAAGTGGAACGCGAAACCGGCCGGGCGCTGCCGCCGCCGCTGCCGCCGTCGGAGATCGCGGTCGCGCAGCACGGAAGCTGGCAGGAGATGTTCCGCGCGCCCTACCTGTCGCGCACCATCATGCTGTCCCTGTTCCAGTTCTGCCAGACGATCGCGGCGTTCGGCTTCCTGATCTGGGTCCCGATCATCCTGGTGCGGGAAGGGTTCACGGTGGTCCACTCGCTCGGCTACACGGTGGCGATCACCCTGCTGGTGCCGGTGGGCGGGCTGCTGGGCCTGCTGTTCGCGGAACGGTTCGAGCGCAAATGGCAATTGGTCGGCACCGCGCTTGCGATCGGCATCTTCGGCATCGGGTTCTCCCAGGCGCGCAGCGTGCCGATGATCCTGCTCACCGGCTGCCTGCTGACCTTGGCCATGAACTGGCTGATCGCGATCTTCCATCCTTACGCGGCCGAACTCTACCCGACCCGCATCCGCGCGCAGGCCGTGGGCTTCACCTTCAGCTGGAGCCGGGTGAGCGCCATCCTGGTCGGCTACGCGGTGACGTTCCTGCTCTCGACCTACGGGGTCGTGAGCGTGTTCGCGATGATCGCGGTCGCGATGGCGGTGATCATCCTGTCGATCGGCATCCTGGGGCCACGGACCAACAACCTCAGCCTGGAGGTGATTTCGCGCTGAGGCGGCGCACACGATCCGGTGACACCAGGCTGTCATCGGTTCGCTTGTGCCACGGAATGGGGTAAAGTGGCGCCATGACGAACGCCATGAATTTCATCCTGTCGCTGATCCTGCGCCTGATCGGCGTGATCATGCTCGCCATCGGCCTGATCGACGGGTTCCTGCGCAACCTCATGACCCGCGCCGGCGTCGGCGCGCAGGTGCAGGCGGTGGTGCTGGTCATCGCCGCCGTGGTGTTCATCATCGCGGCGCTGCGCCTGTTCGGCGGCGTGCTGCGTGTCCTGATCATCCTGTTCCTGATCCTGTTGCTGATCCACGTGCTGATGCCGGGCTTCCAGGTGCCGTCCGGCTTGCACGTGTGAAGGGACGGCCAGGGGCAGCGCCCAGGGCCGCCGTTTCACCCGCCTTCGTTTCACCCGCCTTCGTTTCACCCGCCGCCGTTTCACCCGCCGTCCTTTCACCCATGGAAGCTCTTCACCAGGCTGCCCGCGACCAGGCCCCAGCCGTCGACCAGCACGAAGAAGATCAGCTTGAACGGTAGCGAGACGACGCTGGGCGGCAGCATCATCATGCCGAGGCTCATCAGCACGCTGGCGATCACCATGTCGATCACCAGGAACGGGAGGAAGAGCAGGAATCCGATCTCGAAGCCGCGGCGCAGTTCGCCCACCATGAAGGCGGGGATGAGTGCGCGCCATTGGGTGTGTTCGGGATCGGCGGGGGGTTTCATGTGGCCGATGCTCTGGAACAGGCGGAGGTCGGCCGGGCGCAGGTTGGCCAGCATGAAGTGGCGGAAGGGCTCGGCAGCCAGGCGCAGGCCATCCAGGCTGTCGATCCTGCCCTGGCTCATGGGCAGCAGGCCGGCGGTCCAGGATTGTTCCAGCACCGGCTGCATGACGAAGAACGTCAGGAACAGCGCGAGGCCGATCAGCACGGTATTGGGCGGGGTGCTTTGGGTGCTGAGCGCGGTGCGCAGCAGGGACAGCACGATGACGATGCGGGTGAAGGCGGTGACCATCACGAGCAGGCTCGGGGCGAGCGACAGCACGGTGATCAGCGCGGTGATCTGCACCAGCCGGCTGGTGGCGCCGGCGCCGCCCGGACCGTCCCCGAGGTTCAGGCTGAAGGATTGGGCCTGGGCTGCGAGCGGGATCAGGGCAAGCGCGAGGCCGAGCGCCAGGCTGAGGACGCTGCGCCGGCGGCGTGGCCCTCCCCACGACATGCGGACCCGGGGCATGCGGATCATGGGGTTGGCCCGAGGGAGGCGGCGGGGAGGGACCCCGCCGCGGGGGCCGTGCCGGCCGGCAACCAGCCCAGCAGCAGATCCTGCGGGCCGCCGGTCAGCAGCAGCACCTGGCGATCGGCGCAGCGCAGCAGGAGCACGCGGCGGCGCGGATCGAGCGCGAAGCTCGCCTCCAGCGCGAGGGGCCCGGGGCTGTTGCGGCGCCTGCCGGCGCGGAGGCCGAGGCGGCTCGCGAGGTAGGGCCGCCGGGCCGCCGCGGTGGCGAGCCCGATCAGCCCCAGCACGACGGCGAGAGCGAGGACGGCGGACAGCACGGGGGGGACAGAGGAGGGCATGACGCGGCCTTTTGCCGGCGCTGCGGAAAGCGGGCGATCAGGCGGCCGGCGGTGGGCGGGCCAGCACCGCGGCGAGCGCATCGAGGTCCGCGCGCAGCCGGAGCAGTTCGATCCGTGCGATGCGCCCTTCGTCCGGTTCCAGATCGAGCATGCGGGCGCAGAGCAAGCCGGCCTGGCTATCCAGCCCCGCAAGATCGAGGCGGCGCCCGGTTTCCGCCAGCGCACGGGCGACGGCGATCGTGTCGAGGAGCCCGCTGGCCAGGCCGAGCACCTGGGCGAGCGGCGTTTCCGGCAGCGGAAACCCCGATGGTTCTGCGAAACCGCCGGGAGCCGGCCGGAAAGGGGCGTGGACCTGAACCTGCATGGGCCGGATTAGACCCTGCGAAGGTTAATCAATCCTTTTCTGCACGCTCCGGCCGGGCCGTGGGGGCGGGAAACGGTTGTCGGCGCCGCGGGCTGCCCCCGGCGCCATCACGGGTCCAGCGTCATGGGCGCGACGTCATGCGCGCGACGACACGGGCGCGGCGTCGCCGGCCCGGCGTTGCTGGTGCGGCATGGCACGCGGCGGCGGGTCAGGTCTCCGCCGGGCCCATGGTCTTGATGAGGTCGAACACCCGCTTGCGCACCGCGGGGTCCGCGATCCGGTAGTAGGCGCGCACGAGTTCGAGCGTTTCCCGCCGGTTCATGGTGTCGTCGCCGAACGGGTCCTGCGCTTCCGCGAGCCCGTGCAGGCGGCGGGCCGAGGCGCCGAGCGGGCCGGCTACGCTGTCCGGCATGTCGTCGAAGAAGAAACTGATCGCCACGTCGAGCACGCGTGCGAGGTCGAACAGCCGGGATGCCCCGACCCGGTTCACCCCGCGTTCGTATTTCTGCACCTGCTGGAAGGTCAGACCGAGCGCCTCGCCCAGCCTTTCCTGCGACATGCCGAGCAGGGTGCGCCGTAAGCGGATGCGGGTGCCGACATGCACGTCGATCGGGCTTGGGCGGCTGTCTTTCTCCGGCAGGACCGGCATCGCGGGCAACGCGGCCGGTTCGGCCCGGCCGCCCTTGGTTTCGTCGAGCATCATGGTGTCCTCTTCGAACCTGCCCGGCGCGCTGCTGCTCCCCAGAAGCATATAACCGCGCCAAGCGTTAGTAAAATGTAAATCCACAACCCTCAATTGTCAACGCTGCCCTAAAATAAGACAGAGTCTTATTTTATGTCCCGTCTTACGGATTCCGAAACCGCCGGCGCCGGCCGCCGACCCAGCCCGCCCCCAGGCTGGCGACCGCCAGCACGAACGGAACCCACAGCCCGAATCGCGCGAATGGGGTCGCCGGCAGCGCCCCCCCTACGGGTGCCACGACCACCCCCGCACGGTCCAGCCCAAGCCGCGCGATCTGGTGCCCGCGCGCATCGAACACCGCCGAGATGCCGGTGTTGGCGGCCCGCGCCAGCGGCAAACCCTCCTCCACGGCGCGCATGCGCGCCGCCGCCAGGTGCTGGCGCGGGCCGGTCGAGTCGCCGAACCAGGCGTCGTTGGTCACGTTCACCATGAAGGCGGGGCGGTCACGTTCGTCGATCACCTCGCCAGGGAAGATCGCCTCGTAGCAGATCAGCGGCCCGACCGGCGGCAGGCCGGGCAGCTTCAGGGTCCGCGGGCCGGGGCCAGGGGCGAATCCACCCCCGGGAACGATCTGGATCGGCAGCGGCAGCCAGTCGGGCTGGTACTCGCCGAACGGCACCAGGTGCCATTTGTCGTAGATTCCGACCACCCGCCCGCGGCCGGTGAGCGCGAACAGGCTGTTGCGCGGGCGCCGGTGGTGGCCGTAGTGCACCGCACCGATCAGGGCCACGGTGCGCCCCGGCGTGCCGCCGGCGGCCGCGGCGATCGTCTGCCGCACCGCGGGCTCCGACCCGAGCAGGTAGGGGCTTGCCGTCTCGGGCCAGATCACCAGGGTGTGGCCCGGCGCCACCCCTTCGGCGGCGGCGCGGGCCATGCCGTCGCGGGTCAGCGCCAGGTAGCGCTGGAAGATCTGCATCGCCAGCGTCTGGCCCCATTTCTCCCCCTCCGCCACGTCGCCTTGCACCAGCACCGCGGTGATGCCCGGCCCCGGCGGCAGGGGGGCGGCCAGCCGCATCAGCCCGAAGCCGATCCAGGCCGCCAGCAGCGCCGCGCCTGCCACGCGCAAACGGCGGCCAAGCACCGGCGTCGCCGCCAGCAGCAGGGTCGCCAAGGTCAGCCCGTGCACGCTGACCACCGCCGCCGGCTGGATGAAGATGTCGCCGAGCCGCCCCGGGAACTCCCACACGCTGCCCCAGAGGTTCCACGGGAAGCCGGTGAAGGCGAACTGCCGCGCGAGATCGGCGAGCACCCAGGCGCCGGCCAGCGCGAACACCCGCGGCCAGCCCGCCCGCGCATGTTTCGCCACCGCGGCGACGGCGGCGACGAAGACCGCCAGCACCGCCGAGACCGCCGGCACCGCGAACGGTACCAGCCACCAGAAGCGGCTCGCCTCGACCAGGATCGCCTCGGTGATCCAATAGAGGCCGACCAGGTTGCAGCCGAAGCCGAACCAGAAGCCGCGCCGGGCGGCGACCGCCGGGCCGCGGGCGCCGTCGATCAGCAGCAGCAGGCCCGGGATCGCGACCAGCAGGACCGGCAGCGCGAACAGCGGCGGGAAGGCGAGCGCCGACAGCATCCCGAACAGCAGCGCCGCCGCGTCGGCTCGCCAGCCGCGCAGGAAGACCACGCGCATCGCAAGCCGGCCGATCGGCCGCGGCCAGGCGGGCCGCGATCGATGCCCCCCCCTGCTTGCCGTTCCCCCAATGCTTGCCGCTCCCCCAGGGCTTGGCGTTTCCGTGGCCGTTTCTTGGCGTGCGGTCGCGGGGTGCGGGATCGGGGCCTCAGCCGGAGGCATCGCGGACCTGGCGTTCATAGT
>JABBNW010000109.1 GCA_019352115.1 Pseudomonadota bacterium | reverse complement strand
CCGAATAGAGGCTCGCGCCGTCGTCATGGTTCACCGAAACCATTCCGCCTGCAGAGGTGCCGCTGATCGTCAGGTAGCTGTTGTCGACTTCCCCTACCGTGCTCATCGTTGTCCCGAGAAACGTCGCCTGAGACGTACCCGTGCTCGAGCTGTAGCCGGAGATGTTCGCGTTGGAGAACCCGAAATCTGCGAACGTGTTCGAACCGCCCTGGGGGGTGTTATTGATGAAGTCGATGGCCCCGGTGTACATGAAAGTTGCCACCACGGCCGCCGAGGTCGGCGCCGGGAGAGCCGCCTGGGTCGTGACGGTGTTCCCGTTCCAGACATCGACGGCGAACGTGCCGCTCACGAATTCTGCATGTGCCACGCCGAGCGTTCCGACGACCAGAACGCCTGCCAGCAGCCCGTTCCTGAACAAACTCATTTCCGCCTCCATATTGGGTGTCGTTGCAGGACAGCGGGTAGGAGGGTGGAAGAGGCATTGCAAAAATATAATAAGGTTGCGACCGAATGCGTATCCGGTCGTCACTGCAGTTTACATCTGGCGCAATGATCGCGCGGTCGCGCGGGTTACGCGCCACATCGTGGGGGGCAGCCTGCTTCCCGTCGCGTTCGGGATTCTATATCGATAACGCAACGAAATGACCACGCTTCCAGCCGGTGCGCCGCCGCTGGCGCGCCAGGTCCGGCGCGCCCCGCGACGGCGCCTTCCGTCCGCCCGGGCGCCGCCCCCGCCTCAGTCGCCGGCGGGCAGCTTGATCCCGGTCAGCGCTTCCCACACCCGGATCACGAACGCATCGTCCTTCGCCCCGTTGCCCAGCGCCGCCGCGCCCAGGAACAACTGGTGCGCCGTCGCCGCGATCGGCGCCGGGAACGAGAGCGCGCGCGCCTGGTCCAGCACGATCCCCAGATCCTTGACGAAGATGTTCACCGCCGAGGCCGGCGTGTCGTCCCCGGCCAGGATATGCGGCACCCGGTTCTGCCACATCCACGAACTGCCGGCCGAGGTGCAGATCACGTCGTACAGCACCTGCGGGTCCGCCCCGGCGCGGATGCCCAAGGCCAACGCCTCCCCGGCGACCGCGATATGCACGCCGGCCAGCAACTGGTTCACCATCTTCACCGTGCTGCCGATCCCGGCGGCATCGCCGAGCCGCCAGACCTTGGACGCAATCGCTTCCAGCACCGGCGCGGCGCGGTCGAACGCCGCCGGCGCGCCCGAGCCCATCACCGTCATGGTGCCGCCCTCGGCGCCGGCCCGGCCGCCGGAGACGGGGGCGTCCAGCATCAGCAATCCGGCCTCGGTCAGCCGCTGTTCCAGCCCGCGCGCGGCTTCGGGGGCGACGGTGGTCGAGCAGATCACCACCGCGCCGCGCGGCAGCCGCGATACGCAGCCCTGTGGGCCGAACAGCACGTCCTGTTCCTGCGCCGCGTTCACGACCAGGATCAGCACCGCGTCCAGATCGTCCGGCAGCGCATCCGGGCGTTCCACCGCCGCGCCGCCGGCCGCGACCAGCGCCTCCTGCGCCGCCGGGCGCAGATCGCAGCCGGTGACCCGGTGGCCCTTGCGCACCAGGTTCACCGCGGCGCCCATGCCCATGGTGCCAAGTCCGATCACGCCGATGTTCATCCGTGGTGCTCCAGGTGATGGGCCGCTGCGGCGCGCAGTTCAGCGCCCGTGGCGGAAGCGTTCGACCCCGGCGACCAGCGCGCGGCGGATGCCGGGTTCCAGCGCCGAATGCCCGGCGTCCGGCACGATCGAAAGCCGCGCCGCGGGCCACGCGGCCGCGAGTTCGAAAGCGGTGGCGGGCGGGCAGATCATGTCGTAGCGGCCTTGCACGATCTCGGCCGGGATGGCGCCGATCCGCCCCATACCGGCGAGCAGCCCGCCGGGCGGCAGGAACAGGCCGTGCGCGAAATAATACGCCTCGATCCGCGCGAGGCCGAGCGCGGTGCGGTCCTGGGCGAAGGAACTGACCGTCTCCGGGCTCGGCAGCAGGGTGCTGGCGGAGCCTTCATAGATCGACCAGGCGCGCGCGGCCGGCAGGTGCACCGCCGGGTCGGGATCGGTCAGCTGGCGCAGGTAGCCGCCGAGCAGGTCGGCGCGTTCGGCCTCCGGCAGGTAGCCGGCAAAGGCGGCGTGCGCGTCGGGAAACACGAGGCGCAGCCCGTGCAGGAACCAGTCCAGCTCCGCCTGCCGGCCCAGGAACACGCCGCGCAGCACGCAGCCCGCGACCCGGTCGGGATGGGCCTGGGCGTAGGCGAGCGCGAGGGTGGAGCCCCAGGAGCCGCCGAACAGCAGCCAGCGCTCCAGCCCGAGGTGGCGGCGCAGGGTCTCGATGTCGGCGACGAGATCCTGGGTGGTGTTGTCGACCAGGCTGCCGAGCGGGCGAGAGCGGCCGGCGCCGCGCTGGTCGAAAATGATGATGCGCCAGAACTCGGGGTCGAAGAAGCGGCGGTGCACCGCCCCGGCGCCGGCGCCGGGACCGCCGTGCAGGAACAGCACCGGCCGGCCGCGCGGGTTGCCGGCCTGCTCCCAGTACATCACATGGCCGGCGGACAACGGCAGGTAGCCGGTCTCGAAAGGCCCGATCTCGGGAAAGAGGTCGCCGCGCGGCATGATCGCGCGGATGCTATAGGCGCGCGCGACCGGACGGAAGAGCCCGGACGGAAGAGCCCGGACGGAAGAGCAAGGAGAGACGATGGAGCGGTTATGGATCGGCGCGGGCGCGCTGGTGGGCATGGGCGCGGTGGCGATGGCCGCGCTGGCGGCGCACGCGCTGACCGCGATCGGGCCGGCGCGGCTCGGCATGGTCGACAGCGCGATCCGCATGCAGGGCTGGCACGCGCTGGCGCTGGTCGGCTGCGGGCTATGGGCGGGCCGCGGCGCGCGCGCCACCCCGGGCGGCGGGCGGGTGGCCGACGCGGCCGGGGCGGCGTTCCTGCTCGGGGTGCTGGGGTTCTGCGGCGGGATCTACGGCTTCGCGCTGGCGGGCCGGCCGGTGCTGTTCCTGGCGCCGATCGGGGGGAGCCTGCTGATGCTGGGCTGGGCGCTGCTGTTCGTCTCGGCCCTGCTGCGGCGGTAGGCCGATGCCGACCTCGCCGCTGCGCCGGGTGGTGCGCCTCGTGGCGCTGCTGAACCTTGGCTATTTCGGGATCGAGTTCGCGGTCGCGCTCACGATCGGCTCGGTATCGCTGTTCGCCGACAGCGTCGATTTCCTGGAGGACGCGTCGGTCAACCTGCTGATCGCGCTCGCCCTCGGGTGGTCGGTGCGCAACCGGGCGCGGCTCGGGATGGCGCTGGCCGGCATCCTGATGGTGCCTGGGCTGGCGACCTTGTGGATGGCATGGACGAAACTGCACGTCCCGGTGGCGCCGGCGCCGCTCGCCCTGTCGCTCACCGGGCTGGGCGCGCTGGTGGTGAACGCGGCCTGCGCCCTGATGCTGGCGCGCATCCGCCACCACGGCGGCAGCCTGACCCGGGCGGCCTTCCTGTCGGCGCGCAACGATGTGCTGGCGAACCTGGCGATCATCGCGGCGGGCGTAGTGACGGCGGTGGTCTCGCGGACGGCCTGGCCGGACCTGGTCGTGGGGCTCGGGATCGCGGTGATGAATGCCGATGCGGCGCGGGAGGTCTGGCAGGCGGCGCGGGCGGAGCACGCGGCCGGATATGACAGCGGCGCCCCGCCGGCATAGGCTCGCTCCGGGCGGGCCCGCGCCGCGCCCGCGACCTGGCGAGGTGACCCCGACATGACCCTGAAGCGCATGGTGCTGGAGATCGGCATGGGAACCGATATCCGCGGTGCCGACTATACGAAGGCGGCGGTGCGCGCCCTGCGCGACGCGCTGTGGCACAATTCTCTCAGCGTGGCCGACGCGCTCGGCCTCGATGTGGACGCGATGCAGGTCGAGGTCACCATCGGCGTGCCGCGGCCCGACCGGGTGGACAAGGCCGCCGTGCTCGCGGTGCTGCCGCACGGCACGGGAACCGTGACCGTCGTCGAGGGCGGGCTGGAAATCCCGAACGACGCCGGCACCGGATCGACCGTGATGGCGCACGCCGCCGCGGTCGTGCATCTCGATATCGCCTGAGAGTTCGTGAAAGAATACCGGCAAACCGCTGAAATCGAACGATAACCCAGGCCATTTCAGCGGGCCATCTTTCGCAGGTTTGATTGCTTTTCATGCCCTGAGGGGGGAACAAGCGCATGCCATCCAAACGCGTCATCCTGGAAATGGGGGCCGGCAACGACCTGCACGGGGGCGACTACACCAAGGCGGCGCTGCGGGCGGTGCAGGATGCGCTGCACCACTCCTCGCTCGGCCTGATCCGCTCGCTCGGGCTCGATGCGCGGACGATGCTGGTGGAGGTCACCATCGGCGTGCAGCGCCCGGACCAGGTGGACGCAGCCGCGGTGCAGGCGTCGCTGCCGCATGGCCGCGCGACGGTGCGCGTGGTGAAGGGCGGGCTTGACGTGGCGGACGACACCTCCGGCGATATCGCCGTGATCGCCAGCGCCGCCGTCGCAGTCCGGTTCGAGGCGTTGCCGCAGCCGGGCTGAACGCCGGCGGCCCGCCGCCGGAACATCAAGAAAAAAAGGAGGATCGAACCATGCCGGCCGATACCGAGGCGTTCACGACCCGCGACGTCGCCTATCTTCAGCACGGCGACCGTCGCCTGATGGCGCGGCTGTTCGTCCCGCACGGCAGCGGCCCGTTTCCTGCGGTCGTCGAATTGCACGGCGGCGCCTGGTGCAACGGCGACCTGAACGACTGCCAGCCCTATGCGGAGGCGCTGGCGCGCGGCGGCATATCGGTCGCGGCGCTCGACTTCCGCCATGCCGGGGACGGCTATCCGGCCGCGCTTGTCGACATCAACTACGGCATCCGCTGGGTGAAGGCGCATGCGGGCGAATTGAATTCGCGTGCCGACCTGATCGGTGCGGCGGGGCAGTCGAGCGGCGGGCACCTCGCGATGCTCGCGGCGATGCGGCCGGACGACCCGCGCTACGCGGCGATCGCCCTGCCGTCCGCCTTGCCGGCCGTCGATGCCAGCCTGCGCGCGGTCGCCATGCTGTGGCCGGTGATCAACCCGCTGTCGCGCTACCGCCATGCGCTGCGGGCGCGCGATGCCGCCGCGCCGCCGGCCTGGGTCGGCAACATCCCCGACCGCCACGACCTGTTCTGGAAGACCGAGGCGGCGATGGCCGACGGCAACCCGATGTTGGCCCTGGAACGCGGCGAGCCGGTGCCGACGCCGCCCGCGTTGTGGCTGCAAGGCCGGCCCGACCCGGTGCACGACTACCACGACCCGGACGGCGGCTTCGCCGGGACCGAGCCGGAACGTTTCGTCGCCGCCTATCGCCGCGCCGGCGGGGCGATCGACCTGCGTATCGTCGCTCAGGCGGAACGAGCGGACGCCGCGACCCTGGCCGAAGTGGCGGCGTTTTTCCATCGGAACATCACGCCGGGGGACTGAAAACCATCGGCGCGCGATCACTCCGGTGCGGGCTGCGGCCCGAGGGGGACCGCGGTCGCCGTGATCGGGCCGCCTCCGCCGCGTGCGCGACCGATCGCCGTCTCCAGGTCGAGCAGGTAGCGCGCCGAGGTCGCCTCTGCCGGGGGCGGCACAAACCTGAGTTCCAGCGGCCGTGCGGATGCCACGGCCAGCAGCAGTGCCGCCCCGCCGCCCGTCGGATGGCCGCCGGCGGGAAGGCGGAGCCGGGTCCCGGCGGCCAGCCGCGCAGGCGACCCGTCCGGCGGCGGGTAGAGATGCAGAACCGAACCATCCGCGTGCAGCAGGTCCACCCGCAGGTAGCCCGCGAACTGCGGCATCGTCACGCCCCCGCCGTCCGTCGCCTGCAGCCCGAGCGCCGGCGCGCCGGCCAGCGGGCTTACCGGCCGCACGACCGCAATGGCGAGGCAGAAGGCCGGGTCGATAGTGCGGACCCGCCACGACAGCGGCGGCCAGGGAACCCGACGGCGCAGCCGCGCGAGCAGCGCCTCCGCGGCCTGGCCGCCTGCGAGGCCGAGGACCGTGACGTCGGTATCGGCTCGGATCATCGGCACCGCCAACACGCAGGACGTTGCATTGATCGCGGCGGCGAGCCGGCGGCGAAGCGCGCGGCCGGCCGCGGTGGGCGCCACGACGCCGGCGGGATCGGCACCATGGCTGGCGCTGCCTGCCGACTTCGCCTCGGTCAGCCCGATCGCGGCCAGCGCCCGCGCCGGCGTCCCGTTGAGCCCCGGCAGCACGCGCCAGGCCGTGGCCAAGGCGAGCAGCACAAGCAGGACGATCGCGCCGCCGCGCCCCACCCGGTGCGTCCGCCCGCCGCCGGCAGTCTGGGCGGCGGCGGGGGGAGGGAACATCGTCGTGTCCTCGCCCCGCGCCGCTTCGCCCGCGGCAGGTGCGGCAATCGCCGCCCCGATCGCCGCGGCAAACGCATGCGCGGTCGCGAACCGGTCTTCCGGCCGCTTCGCCATCGCCCGCAGCACCACGGCGTCGAGCCCTTCCGGGTTGCTCGCGGTCAGCCGTGACGGCGCCGGCGGCGTCACGTTCAGCACCTTGTGCATGATCGAGGTGACGCTGCCCTCGTACGGGCGTTCCCCGGTAAGCAAGTGGTACAGCAGGACGCCGGCGGCATGGATGTCGGCGCGCGCGTCGACCGGTTGGCCGATGAACTGCTCCGGGGCCATGTAGGCCGGCGTGCCGATCACCGTGCCGGTCTGGGTCATGGTGCTGGATTCGATCCGGGCGACGCCGAAATCGGCCACCTTGGCCTGACCATCGGCGGTCAGCATCACGTTGGCGGGCTTGATGTCGCGGTGCACCACTCCGCGCGCGTGGCAATAGGCGAGCCCGGCCAGCACGTCGTCCATGATCCGATGCAGGTCCGGCAAGGTGAAGCGCCGCCCCTGGTCGAGCAGCGATTTCAGGGTCGGACCATCGATGTATTCCATGACGATATAGGCGATCGTGTCCGTCTCCCCGTAGTCGTGCACCGCGACGATGTTGGGGTGGGCCAAGCTGCCGGCGGCCTGTGCCTCCCGCCGGAAGCGGGCGAGCATTTCGGCGGTCGCGGCGTCGGCGGGGTCCGGCAAGGGGACGGTCTTGATGGCGACCCGGCGGGCGAGGACCGGATCCCAGCCCTCGTACACCGTCCCCATCGCCCCGCGACCGAGCGCCGCGCGCAGTTCGTATTTTCCAGGCACTCGCGGCATCCCCGGACGTGAGCTCGGCGCATCCTGCGTTGCGGGGATGAAATATTCCTTAATCGCTTTCCTCGCTGCCCGGCGTCCGGTCGTGCCGGGCGGCCGACAGCGGACACGGCGGAGCAGACCGCAGGGGTATGCGCAACAAAAGCGACGGGTATAAAAATCTTTACACGCTACACAATCCAGAGTAGATGCGCCGCACCCCTGGTCTCCCTCGGCTGGATTGTCATGGACACCCTCTCTCGCTGCACACCCAGGCTGCAGGGGCGATCGCACGCGATCGCCCGGCCCACATGACCACCTGCGATCCGCAGCCCCGGATGTCCAACGCCGCCTGGCGCGGATTCCTGGCGCGCCATCCGGGCTGGCACGCGCCGCGGCGATCGATCTGTGCGCTGTCACCGGCGCCGCATTCAGCGGCGGCCGGCACCGCCCCCGCGCCCTTGGTCCCCATGTCCCTCGCAACTGCCGCATTGCGGAGCCTGCGCGCGGCCGCCATCGGCCTCGGCGGAACAGCAGCCGCGGTCGGCACTGGCGCGGCCGCCTATGCCGCGGGAGGCTGGCTGGCCGGACCATGGACCGGAGCCACCTCCGTCGGGTCCGGCACCGTCGGACACATCACCCTCGCCAGCCCGCCGCTGGGGCAGACGCTGCCGATGCTGGCCACGGGCTCGCCCGTCCCGGTGCCGGAGCCATCGGCCGCCGCGTTGCTTCTGCTGCCCCTTGCCGTGCTGGCGCTGTGCACCCTCCGTCGCGGTGCCCGCCACCGCGCCTGACGTCCGCGCCGGTCGGAGCTATTCGTCGCGCAGCCGGCGCGCAAGCAGGTCGGCGATGGCCTGCGCCAGGGTGATCCGCCCTTCCAGCCAGGCCGCCACCGCGCGGCAGATCGGCAGGTCCACGGCGCCGGCGCGCGCGACCAGCGCAGGGGCCGTGGCCACCCCCTCGGTGACGGCGCTGCGCCCGGCCAGCACCGCGGCCAGGCTTTCCCCGCGCCCCAAGGCCACGCCCAGGGTATAGTTGCGGCTTGCCGCGCCGGTGCAGGTCAGCAGCAGGTCGCCGAGGCCGGAGAGCCCCATCACCGTCTCCGACCGCCCGCCCAGCGCCACCGCCAGCCGCCCCAGCTCGGCAAGGCCGCGGGTGACCAGCGCGGCGCGCGCGTTTTCCCCCAGGCCGGCGCCGATCACTGCCCCCGCGGCGATCGCGATCACGTTCTTCGCCGCCCCGCCCAACTGCGCACCCACCGGATCGTCGTTGCCGTACAGGCGGAAGGTCGGGCTCGCGAGCCGCGCCGTCACCGCCGCGCGCACCGCGGGCAGGGCGCCCGCCACCACGGCGGCCGCGGGCAGCCCGGCGGCCACCTCATGGGCGAAATTGGGGCCGGTCAGCACGAGCGCCGGCGCGTGCGGGCACGCCTCGGCGAGCACTTCGAGCGGCAGGCACAAGGTTCCGGCCTCCACGCCCTTGGCGCAGCACACCAGCGGCGCGCTGCCGGCGAGCAGAGCGGCGACCGCGCGCAGGCGCTGCATCGGCACCGCCAGAAGGCGCACGCCGGCGTCGCGCGGAAGATCGGACGTGACCCGCACCGCGTCGGGCAGGCGGATGCCCAGCAGGCGGGGGTTTTCGCGCGTCGCAGCGATGGCCGCCGCCTTGGCCGGATCGCGCGCCCACAGGACCACCGGCCCGGCACCGGCCCGCGCCGCCTGGATCGCGAGCGCGGTGCCCCAGGCCCCGGCGCCGATCACGGCTGTTCCCGGATCAGCCATCGGCCAGCCGGATCAGCGCGGTTCCGGCGCCCGGCTCGCCCGGGTTCGCGTCGCCCGCCTCGGTTTCATGGTCGCGCAATCCGTCCAGCAGGGCGTCCAGGAGCGGCGGGACCTCCTCCTCGAACCGCCAGGGCGGGTTGGCGACCACCAGCCCGCAGCCGTTCAGCCGCTCGGGATCGAGCGGCGCGCGCAGCCAGAGCTCGGCCGCCACCAGGTCGCGCAGCCCGGCCGACTGCAACGCGGCAAAGAAATCGCGCAGCGGCGCGCGGTGCTTGATCGGATACCAGGCGGCGAACACGCCCCCGGGGAAGCGTGCGAGGCCGGTGCGGAGCGCCTGCACCAGGCGCTCGAACTCGCCCGGTTCCTCGAACGGCGGATCGATCAGGACAAGGCCGCGGCGCTCGGGCGGGGGCAGCAGGGCCTTGATCGCCGCGTAGCCGTCGCGCCGGTGCACGCCCACCTGGGGATCGGTGGCGAAGCGGCGGTGCAACACGGCATGGTCCTCGGGGTGCAGCTCGCAGCACGCCAGGCGGTCGCCCGGCCGCAGGAGGGCGCGGATCAGCGCCGGCGAGCCGGGATAGAGGCCGAGCCGGCGGACCAGGTCGAGATAGGGCGCCAGCGGCGTCGGGTCGAGACAGGGCGTCAGTGGCGCCGGACCCAGATAGCGCGCCACCGGCGCCGGCGGCTCCTCCGCAAGCAGCCGGCCGATGCCCGCCTGCCATTCCTGGGTGCGCGCGGCCGGGGCGCTCGCGAGGTCGGCGAACCCCGGCCCGGCATGTGTGTCGAGCACGAAGAACGGCCGCGGCTTGCGCGCCAACGCGCCGAGCAGCCACACGAGCAGCGCATGCTTCATGCAATCGGCGAAATTCCCGGCGTGGAAGGCGTGGCGATAGTTCATGGCGCTACCCTTCTCCCTCTCCACCCGCGCTTGCGGGGTGAGGGGGGCCAGCGCGCCCCGATCCGCATCTCGTCCCGCACCCCGACCCTCTCCCCCCGCAAGCGCGAGCGGAGAGGGGGAGAGAAGGGCTATTCCACCGTGACCGATTTCGCCAGGTTGCGCGGCTGATCGACATCGGTCCCCTTCAGCACCGCGACGTGATAGGCCAGCAGTTGCACCGGGATCGCATACAGGATCGGCGCCACGAAGGGATCGACGTCCGGCAGCACCACGGTTTCGGTGGCGATATGGCGCAGCCTCGCCGCCCCGGTCGCGTCGCTCAGCACGATCACCTGCCCGCCGCGGGCGGCGGCTTCCTGCAGATTGGACGCCGTCTTCTCGAACAGCGGACCCGAGGGCGCGATGGCGATCACCGGCACCGCCTTGTCGATCAGCGCGATCGGTCCGTGCTTCATCTCTCCCGCGGCATAACCTTCGGCGTGGATATAACTGATTTCCTTCAATTTCAGCGCGCCCTCCAGCGCGATCGGGAAACAATTGCCGCGCCCCAGGTACAGCACGTCGCGCGCCTCGGCGATCCGTTCGGCCAGGGCGGCAATCGCGGTGGCGTGGCCCAGCACCTCGGCAGCGCGGGCGGGGACCTCGAGCAGCGCCGCGGTCATCGCCGCCTCCTGGGCGGCATCGATCGACCCGCGCGCGCGCGCCGCCGCCAACGCGAGGCAGGCGAGCACGACGAGTTGAGCGGTGAACGCCTTGGTGCTGGCGACCCCGATCTCCGGTCCCGCGATGGTTTCCAGCACCGCATCGGAGTCCCGCGCCATGCTGCTCTCCGGTACATTGACGACCGAGAGGATGTGCTGGCCCTCCGCGCGCATGTAGCGCAGCGCGGCCAGGGTATCCGCCGTCTCCCCCGACTGGCTCACGAGCAGCCCCAGCCCGCCGCGCGGCAGCGGCGGCGCGCGGTAGCGGAACTCGCTCGCCACGTCGGCATCGGTCGGGATGCGCGCCACCGCTTCGAACCACCAGCGTCCGACCAGGCCGGCGTAGAAGGCCGAGCCGCAGGCGCTGATCGTGATCCGCGGCACGGTCGCGAGGTCGAACGGCAGGTCGGGCAAGGCCACCGCGCGGGTCGCGGGGCTTACCATCTGGTGCAACGTGTCGCCGATCACCGCCGGGTGCTCGTGCAGCTCCTTTTCCATGAAATGGCGAAAATTGCCCTTGCCGATCGCCGCGCCGGTGAGCTGGGTCAGCTTCACCTCGCGCACCACCTCGGCCCCGTCGGCGTCGAAGAAACAGGCGCCCCGGCGATCGATCGCGGTCCAGTCGCCGTCGCGCAGATAGGCGATGCGGCGGGTGAGCGGGGCGAGCGCCAGCGCGTCCGAGCCCACGAACATCTCGTCGTCACCGAAGCCGACCGCGAGCGGGGCGCCGTTCTGCGCGCCGACGATCAGCTCGGGATAGCCGGCGAAGATCATCGCCAGCGCGTAGGCGCCCTGCAACCGGCGGAACGCGGCCCCGGCCGCCTCCAGCGGGGTCATGCCTTGCTGGAGATACAGGTCCACGAGTTGCGCCACGGTTTCCGTGTCGGTCTCGGTGGAGAACACCTGGCCGGCGTCTTCCAGCTCGGCGCGCAGCTCGGCATGGTTCTCGATGATGCCGTTGTGCACGATCGAGACGCGCGCGGTGCCGTGCGGATGCGCGTTGCTCTCGGTCGGCGCGCCGTGCGTCGCCCAGCGGGTGTGGCCGATGCCGGTGGTGCCGGGGAGCGGGCGGCGGTCCAGCACGGCGGCGAGGTTGCCGAGCTTACCCTCGGCGCGGCGGCGGTCGATGCGCCCGTCGACCAGGGTCGCGATGCCGGCGCTGTCGTAGCCGCGGTATTCGAGCCGGCGCAGGCCCTCGATCAGCAGGGGGGCGGCGGGGCGGGAGCCGATGACGCCGATGATGCCACACATGTCTCGCAGTCCTCGATGCCTGGCGGGAAGGCCCCCGGCGTTGCAGTAGCGGGCGGGTTGCAGAAGCGGGCGGGTTGCCGGGGAGGGAGAAGAGGCTGTCTACCTGGGTTGGCGCTGCCGCGCACGCAGTTCGCTCGCGCGGCCGGGCTTCTGCACCTGGCGTCCGCGCGCGATCGCCAGCGCGTCGGGCGCCACGTCCTCCGTGATCACGCTGCCGGCGGCGACGATCGCGCCATCGCCGACCCGCACCGGGGCCACCAGCGCGGTGTCGGAGCCGATGAACACGCCGGCGCCGATCACCGTGCGATGCTTCGCCACGCCATCGTAGTTGCAGGTGATGGTGCCGGCGCCGATGTTGGTGCCGGCACCGACCTCGGCATCGCCAAGATAGGTCAGGTGGCTGGCCTTCGCGCCGGCGCCGAGCCGCGCGGCCTTCAATTCCACGAAATTGCCGACATGCGCCCCGGTGTCCAGCACCGCGCCGGGGCGCAGGCGGGCGAACGGGCCGACCTGGCAGTCGGGGCCGATATGGCAACCCTCCAGGTGGCAGAAGGCACGGATCTCGGTCCCGGTTTCCACTACCACCCCGGAGCCGAACACCACATTGGGCCCGATCGTCACATCGGGCGCCAGCACCGTGTCGGCACACAGGAACACCGACCCGGGGTCGATCATCGTCACCCCCGCTTCCAGCGCCGCCGCGCGCAGCCGCGCCTGCACCACCGCCTCGGCGCTCGCGAGCTCCGCGCGCGAGTTGATGCCGGCCAGTTCCTCGGCCGGGGCTTCCACCGCGACCACGCGCCGGCCGTCGGCGCGCGCGAGCGCCACCACGTCGGTCAGGTAGTATTCGCCCTTGGCGTTGTCCGGGCGCACCGCGTCCAACCACCGGCGCAGGTCGGCTGCCGGCCCGCACAGGACGCCCGCGTTGCACAGGCCGACGGCGCGTTCGGCAGGCGTGGCGTCGGCCCATTCGACAATGCGGTCCACCGTTTCGCCGGCGGCGATTACCCGGCCGTAGTGGCCCGGATCGTCCGGACGCATCACCAGCAGCACGAGATCGGCATCCCCGGCGGCGCGGCGGGCGCGCAACCGGCGCAAGGTCTCGGTCCGGATCAGCGGGTTGTCGGCATACAGCACCGCCAGTTCCCCGTTGCCGAACAGATCGGCGGCCTGGAGGGCGGCATGCCCGGTGCCCAGCCGCTCGTGCTGGACCACCGTGGGCCAGGGGGCGGCAGTTGCCTCCACCGCCGCCATGCCGGGTCCGACCACGACTACGACCTGGTCGAACACCGGGGTGACGGCGGCGAGCAAATGGCCGAGCATCGGTCGCCCGGCGAGTTTGTGCAGCGCCTTGGGCAGGCTCGAGCGCATCCGGGTCCCGAGGCCGGCGGCAAGGATCACGGCGGTCGCTGGCATCAGGCACTCCCTGGTGATGGCCGTCCGGTAGCGGGCGTGCCGGGGGCGTGTCAAAGCCCGGCTGCATGCCGTGTCTATGCCAGGGTACACGCCAGCATGGACGATCGTGTTTCACTTTGGATTTCGGAGCGTAACTGCGTGCTGTCCGCCCCCTTTCCCACCTTGCTGCTCGACCTCGATGGCACCCTGGTCGATTCCGTGCCCGACCTTGCCGCGGCCCTGAACCGGCTGATGGCGGCCCGCGACCTGGCGCCGTTCTCGGCGGCGGATACCGCGCGCATGGTGGGCGACGGCATCGCCGCCCTGGTCGGGCGCGCCTTTGCCGCCCGCGGCCAGGCGGCGGATGCCGCGGCCATCGCCGCCTATTCCGCCGACTACGGCGCAAGCTATGCGGTGGCGAGCCGGCTCTACCCAGGGGTCACCGAAACCCTCGCGCAGTTCGATGCCGAAGGGTGGCGGCTGGCGGTCTGCACCAACAAACCGGAAGCGACGGCGCGCAAGTTGCTGGAATCGCTTGGAATTGGCAGCAGGTTCGCTGCCGTCGGGGGCGGCGACAGTTTTCCGGTGCGCAAGCCCGAGCCCGCGCACCTGCTTGCCACCCTCGCGGCCGCCGGCGGCACCGCGGCACGCGCCGTCATGGTCGGCGACCACGCCAACGACCTCGCTGCCGCGCACGGCGCGCGGATACCCGGTATCTTCGCCGCCTGGGGCTACGGAGCACCGGAAACGGGCCAGGCCGCGTCCGCCGTCGCGCACCGGTTCGCCGAATTGCCGGGCCTGGCCGGCGGATTGGTCGGGGGGCGGTAAGCAAGGCCAGGGGCGCTGCCCCTGGACCCCGCCAGGGAACTCGTCCCCTGGACCCCATCACTTGGGTTCGGTGCTTGTGTGGGGTGTCTCGGGTCCGGGCCG
>JABBNW010000108.1 GCA_019352115.1 Pseudomonadota bacterium | reverse complement strand
AACCCAAACAGTATGGGGTCCAGGGGACGAGTTCCCTGGCGGGGTCCAGGGGCAGCGCCCCTGGCCTTGCTTGCCCACCCCCGAAAGCCCCCCCGCGTGACCCTCTCCTCCCACGCCGCCCTCCTGCTGCTGGCGCTGGCCGTTCCGGCGTTGGCGGCGTTGACGTTGACCGGCATCCTGGCCGGGCGGGCGCAGGAGGAGCGGCGGCGGATCGGGGCACGGCTGGCGGGCATCGCCGATCCGTTGGTGCGGGTGCGGGTGGCGGTCAGCATCGCGCGGGCGGACATGGCCGATCGGCCGCCGCTGGCGTTGCGGCTGGCCCGGGTGTTCGGGTTCGATCCGGCGAAGGCGGCGCGCTATCCGGTGCGTTGGTGGGTTGTGATCCCCGTCGCTCTGGTTCTGGCGCGGATTGGGGCGGGCCTCGCTTCGGGGCTGGTCGGTTCGTGGGGATGGCTCGCGGTCGTGCCGGCCTGGGTCGTGCTCTGCCGGACTTTCTTTGGCGGGGCGGATGGCCGCTACCGGCAGCGACTACTGGAGCAGTTGCCGGATGCGCTGGCAATGATCGTGCGGGCCGTGCGGGTCGGCATTCCGGTGGCGGAGGCGGTGCGCGCGGTGGCCCAGGAAGCCCAGGCGCCGACCGCGACCGAGTTCGCCCGGCTGCACGAGGCGGTGCTCATCGGCGTGCCGCTGGAACAAGGATTGCGTGAGCTGGGCGCGCGCAGCGGCCTCGGCGAATACCGCTTCTTCGCCACCGCGATCGCGCTGCAGGCGCAGACCGGCGGCGGCCTGACCGAGGTGCTGGAGAACCTGGCCGACGTGATTCGCAAGCGGGTGGCCCTGCAAAGCCGCGGCCGGGCGTTGTCGTCGGAGGCGCGGACCAGCGCGCTTGTGCTGGCGGTGCTGCCGCTGGCGACCGGGGGCATGATCGGGGTGCTCGACCCCGACTACCTGGCGGTGCTGTTCACGACGCCGACGGGCCACACCTTGCTCGGGGTGGCGGCGCTGTCGCTTGCTATCGGCGTCGGGTCGATGCGGATGATCATCCAGAAGACCTTGGCCTGATCGGGGCGCGCGCGGGATGAACCTCACCCTGCTGGGTCTCGCGGCGATCGGATGGCTGGCGGCGGCCGGCGGCGGGACGGTGTTGGCGCTCGCCCTTGCGCGGCAGCGGCGGGTCCGGCTGCGGCTCGATGTCGCGCGCGGCCGGGGGCCGGAGCAGCCGCCGCGTGCGACCGAGGAACTGCGCGCCTTGCCGGCCCGCCTGGTGGCCGGGCTCGGCCGGCTCATTGCGCAAAGCGGGGTGCTGCCGGGGCGCACGCTCGCGGAGCTGGAACAGACCTTGTCGGCGGCCGGGCTGCGCGGGGCGAACGGGCTCGCGCTGTTCGTCGGCGCCAAGATCGTGCTGTTCGCCGGCCTGCCGCTGGTCCTGTTCGTGGTGCTGCACGGCGGCACGATGCGCCCGCCGCTGCGCTTCATGGCGGTGGGCGCGGCGGCGTTGGTCGGGCTGCTCGCGCCGGACTTTGCGGTCAAGCAGGCGCGCGGGCGCTACCTGACGGCGCTGCAACGCGGGCTGCCCGACGCGCTCGATCTGCTGGTGATCTGCACCCAGGCCGGGCTCGGGCTCGAATCCGCGATCGCCCGGGTCGCCGAGGAAATCCGCGCCGCGCATCCGGCGATTGCGCGCGAGCTGGAAGCCACCTCACGCGAATTGCAGATCACCGCGGAAAGCCGGCTCGCGCTCGAAAGCCTGGCGCGGCGCACCGGGATCGACAGCCTGAAGCGGCTGGCCGCCACGCTGACCCAGAGCCTGCAGTACGGCACGCCGCTGGTGGCCGCGCTGCGCTCCCTGTCGGCCGAGCTGCGCCAGGAGGCGCTGACCCGGTTCGAGGAACGCGCCGCCCGGCTGCCGGTAATGCTCACCCTGCCGATGGTCGTGTTCATCCTGCCCTGCGTGTTCATCATCGTCGGCGGCCCGGCGGTGATGCGCATCATGGCCGCGCTGCACCACGCCTGAGAGGTTGTGAAAGAACGCCCGTAAGACGCTGAAATTGCGCCAAAACCCAAGCACTTTCAACGGGCATTCTTGCGCAAGTTCGATCGCTTTTCACGCTCTGAGCGTTTGCGAAGGAATGCTCCGTGCCGACAACGTCCCGAATGAAGTCATCGCCCGGCAAGGGGCATTCCTGCGCCGGGTCGATTTCTTTCCCCCGCTCTGAGCCCAAGGAGACCGGACCATGACCCCGCGCGCCTGGCTGCCGCCGCTGCTGCTGGTGTTCGTCGTCGGTGGGTGCGCGGTCACGCCGCGATCGGCCTCGCGCGACCCGGACGTTGCGGTGGCCCGGGCGGCGCTGGCCGCCGGCGATGCCGCGGGGGCACTCCATGCCAGCGCGCAGGCCCTCGCCGTCCACCCCGGCGACCCGGCGGCGCTCACGGTGCAGGGGGAGGCGCTCGCCGCGCTCGGCCAGCGCGATCGGGCCGAGGCGAGCTTCCGGCAGGCGCTGACGGCCGACCCTGCGGCACTCCCTGCCCGCATCGGCCTCGGCCGGGTCCTGTTGCGGACCGATCCCAAGAGCGCCGCGGCGCAGTTCCGGGCCGTGCTGGCCGTGCAGCCGGTCGATGCTGCCGCGCTGAACGACCTCGGCATCGCGCGCGACCTGCGCGGGCAGCACCTGGCGGCGCAGAACGCGTATCGCGCCGCGCTGGCGGCGACGCCCGATCTCCGCGCGGCGCAAGTGAACCTCGGGCTGTCCCTGGCGCTCAGCGGCCACGCGGCGGAGGGGGTGCGGATGCTGAGACCATTGGCGACCACCGGGGCGGCGCCACGGGTGCGCCAGGACCTCGCCGCCGCGACCGCCATGGCCGGGCATCCGGCGGCGGCGGCGGCGCTGCTGGCCGCGGAGATGCCGGCCGATCAGGCGGCTGCGGCGGTTCGGGGCTACGCCGCGCTGGTCGGTCCGGCCGACAGCCCGGCCCGGCTGCCGGGCGGCTGAACACCCGGCGGTTCACCGGGCAGCGCGATCGTCAGCATCAGCGCGCTCAACGCCTTGCCGTGCGGGTCGATGCGCAGGGAGCGGGTGACGCCGCCGCCCAACACGCCCTCGATGACGAAATTCAGCGCCCGCAGCTTCGGCAGTTCGTAGCGGTGTACCGGCCCGTCGGTCAGGTGGGCGAACGCGGCCAGCACCCGCTCGGGCGTCAGCGCGGTGCGCAGGATGTCCCAGCCCGCCTCGGTATAGGCGGTCACCGAGATGTTCGACGTATTGCCCTTGTCGCCGGCGCGGGCGTGCGCGAGGTCGTAAACTCTCATCGGCCGCGCTCCAGCAGGATCTCGGGGTGCACCAGGGCACGGTCGAGCAGCACGGATTTCACCGCCAGTATCTCCCGCGCGCCGAGGTTGATGCCGCCGCCGGCCATCCCCGGGCCTTGCATGTGCAGGGCGCGAACCTCGGCCCCGACCGCCTCGGCGGCGCGGCGGTTGTCGGTCCGGGCGGCGATGCGCAGGCGGACTTCGTAGGGTTCGGGCTTCGGGGTGGCGTCGTCGCCGTGCAGGCTGGTCATGCCGATCAGGTCGACCCGGTATTCGGAATAGGTGAAGCCGCGCCGGCGCAGGCGTTCCTGGACGACGTCCGCTGCCAGACGCGCGCGGGCCACGGCGTTGGGGCCGGCGTAGCCCATCTCGCCCGCGCCGATGTAGCCGTCGAAATACCCGACCACCACCTTATACGTCGGGGTGCGCGGCCGGGCTGTCGCGCCCAGCACCGCGACCTGGTCCGCCGCGTCCTGGCGGAAGGTCACACCGGTGATGTCCAGCACGCAGTCGGGGGTGATGTAGGCCGCCGGGTCGTGCATTTCGTATAGGATCTGCTCCGTGCAGGTGGCGCGGTCGAGCCGCCCGCCCGACCCCGGCGTCTTGCCGAGCACGATCGCGCCCTGCGGCGTCACGTCGACGAACGGGTAGCCGAGCCCGGCCAGGTCCTCCACGTCCTTCATCCCCGGATCGGCGAAGCAGCCGCCGGTGAGCTGGCCGGTGCATTCCAGCATGTGCCCGGCGAGCGTCCCCGCCGCCAGCCGCGCCCAGCCGTCCTGCGTCGGGGCATCATACGCCCAGCCGAACGCGTGCAGCATCGGGCCGAGGAACAAGGACGGATCGGCGACCCGTCCGGTGATGACGACCTCCGCCCCGGTCGCCAGGCCGGCGGCCACCACGTCCGCGCCGAGATAGGCGTTGGCAGAGGCCATGCGCGGCAGGATCGATTCCAGCGGCGTGCCGTCTTCCATGATGGCAAGCCCGGGCATGCCGCGAACCAGTTCGGTCACGTCATCGCCCAGCACCACCGCGCAGGTGGTGTCCGCGCAGCCCCAGCCGGGTGCGGCCTCCAGCACCGCACGGGCGGCGCCGCGCGGATTGGCGGCGCCCATGTTGGAGACGATCCGCACGCCGTGGGCGCGCGCCGGCGGCAGGATCGCCTCCATGCGTTCGAGCAGGGTGGGGGTGAAGCCGCGCGCCGGGTTGCGGGCGCGGTCCAGGGCTTCGCGGGCGATGGTGCGCTCGGCGAGGCATTCGCAGCAGATGTAGTCGAGTTCGCCGCGCTCGATCAGCTCGACGGCGGGCGGGATCCGGTCGTCGGACATGCCGCAGCCGGCGCCGATGCGGATCGTGGCTTGGGTAGAAATGGCGCGTCTCCTTCGGTCGGTGGTTTCCGGATCATCCGATCACGATCGCGTGTACGATTTTACGCAGGAATGACGTGAGGGCGACGGTAAAGATTCGTGGATGTGGAAATATCCGCCCATCAAGCCGACGGTAACGGCCGGCAAGAAACCGGCAAGTTACCGATCCAACAAGCCCAGACGAAGGAGATGTGACCATGTTCGTATCCGTCCGTTCCGCGGCAGGTGTGCTGTCCGCAACTGCCGACGCCGGCAAGATTCGTCTGGGCGCGTTCGCACCGGTATTGGCGCCAAGCACGGACGCGGGCAAAGTTCGTCTTGGTGCTTTCGCCCCGACCCTGGCGCCGACCGCCGATGCCGGCAAGGTGCGCCTCGGTGCCTTCGCGCCCACCCTGGCCCCCACAGTCGATGCGGGCAAGGTCCGGCTGGGCGCTTTTGCCCCGACCCTGGCTTCCACCACCGACACCGGCAAGGTGCGCCTGGGCGCTTTCGCCCCCACGCTCGCCCCGACGGCCGACGCGGGCAAAGTGCGCCTCGGCGCCTTCGCCCCGACCCTGCCCGCCGCCCGCCGATAACGCGTCCCCCGATCCGCCCCGGTCGGACGGACGGTGCCGCCCGTCCCACCAGATTGCTATGCGGCCGGGCGCGCCTGCGGACGCCGCCGCATCGCGGCCGGCACGTGCCGGAAGTTCAAAATCGCCGGGTCCGCCACCACCGGCCCCGGCGCGATCGCCACCAGAACGGCCTGCGCGATCGGCGCGAAATCCGCCCGGAAATGCACCGAGGATTTCAGCGCCAGGATCGCGCACGCCGCCGGCTCGATCCCGACATGGCGCAGGATCGCCTGATCGAGCGCCTGCATCTTGCGGCTGACCACGATCACCCGCACGCCGCCGATGGCGATCAGCGCAGTCGGCCCCAGGTCGGCCGGATTGCCCGCGCCCATCGGCCCGGTCAGGGTGAAGCGCCCATCGGTCAGGCGTTCCACCGTCGCGGTGCAGGCGAGCGGCATCCCGTCCGATCTGCCGCCGAGCGACAAAGCAACCGTCGCCCCGGCCCCGGCCGCATGGCACGCGGCCGCGCTCTCGGCATCGTTGATGAGACACAGCACCGCGCCGGTCGCGCCCTGGCGCACCAGTTCGGCGAGCAGGCCGGTGGTGTCGCCATGCCCGCCGCCGCCGGGATTGTCCTGCGTGTCGGCCAGCACCACCGGCCCGCCCGGGCCGGCGCGGCGCAGGGCTTCGGCCACCGCCTCGGCCGCCGGCCAGGTTTCCTGCACGAATTCGGCTTCCCGCGCGGCGATGAACCCGGCCAGCGCGTCGGCCGCCGCGGCCGCTGCCGCCTCGGTCTCCCCCCAGGCGGCCACTGCCGGGGCGCAGCCGGGGAAGTCCGCATACGGAAAGCCGAAGCACCAGGCGAGTTCGGCCACGCCCGACGCCGCCGCCAGCCGCGCCCGCTCCGCCATCACGCCTTCCATCGGCGCCATCAACGTGCACTGGCTGCCGAGCGGGATCCAGAATCCGAGCGGGCGGTACGCCATCGCCCACGGCGCCCCGCGCGCGATCCGCGCCCGCAGCAGGTCCATCGCCCGCGCCCCGGCCGCTTTCATATCGATATGCGGATAGGTGCGGAACGGCACCGCCACATCGGCCAGCCGCACCATCTCCGCCGTCATGTTCGCATGCGGATCGAGACTGATCGCCACCGGCACCGCGGCGCCCACGATCGCGCGCACCCGGCGCAGCAATTCCCCTTCGGCATCGGGAAAGCTTTCGGCCAGCGCAGCGCCGTGCAGATCGAGATACACGCCGTCCAGCGGCCCCTCGTCCAGCGCCGTCGACAGGCCGGCGCAGAGCAGGGCGGCGATGCGTTCGAACGCCTCGTCCACGATCGGGCCGGCGGGGTTGGCGATGGTCCAAGCCAGCGGGACCAGCGCCACCCCGGCCGCCTCCGCCGCCGCGATCGCGCCGGCGATCGGCACCGAACTGCCGCGCACCGCCTCGATCATCGCGTCCCCGCGGCACAGCGCGGGAAATCCGCCGGGCTGGACGAACTCCGGCCAGGTGGTCGGGCGCGGCGCGAAGGAATGGGTCTCGTGCAGGAACCCGCCGATCGCGATCCGCAGGCTCATGCCCGCACCAGATTGGACGGCGTGCGGCCCGCGAGCAGGGCTGCGATCCCATCGAGCGCCAGGAACCCCATCGCGTCCCGCGTCTCGTGCGTGGCACTGCCGAGATGCGGGAACAGCACCACGTTCTCCAACGTGCAATAATCCGGATGCAGCGAGGGTTCGCCGTTGTACACGTCCAACCCGGCGGCGGCGACCTGGCCCGAACGCAGGGCGGCGATCAGCGCCGCATCGTCGATCAGGCTGCCGCGCGCGGCATTGGCAACGATCGCGCCCTTCGGCAGCCGCGCGATCCGTTCCGCATTCAGCCAGGCCCGCGTGCCGTCCCCACCCGGCGCGTGCAACGACAGCACGTCGCAGACCGGCAGGAAGGTCTCGTCACTGGAATGGAATACCGCTCCCTGCTCCAGCTCCGCCGGCAGGCGCTGCTGATCGAGGTAGTGCACCTCCATCCCGAAGCCCCGCGCCATGCGCGCAAGTTCCCGCCCGATCCGCCCGAGGCCGAAAATCCCCAGCCTGCGGCCGGAGACCTGGGTGCCGAGCAACTGGGTCGGTGCCCAGCCGGTCCAGGCGCCGGCGCGCACCAGCCGCTCGCCCTCCGGCCCGCGGCGGGCGGCGGCGAGAATCAGCAGCATCGCGGTTTCGGCGGTGGCGACGCTCAGCACGTCGGGCGTGTTGCAGACCCCGATGCCGCGCGCGGCAGCGGCCGGCACGTCCACATGGTCGAAGCCGACGCTGAATGTGCCGATCGCCCGCACGCTCGCGGGCAAGGCGGCGATGGTAGCGGCGTCCAGTTTCTCGGCCGGACAGCACAGCACCGCGTCGGCGCCGGCGGCGAGCCGCACCACGTCGGCGCTGCTGCGCGGGGTGTCGTCGGCGTTGCAGCGGGCGTCGAACAGCGTGCCCGCGCGCGCTTCGACGGCAGGCGGCAGGCGGCGGGTGATCAGCAGGACGGGCTTGGCCATGATGCGTCAGCTCCAGAGAGGATCGATCGGCCCGCGCCCGGCGAGCACGGCGGCAATGTTGTCGAGCGCGCGGAATCCCATCGCGCAGCGCGTTTCTTCCGATCCGCTCCCGATATGCGGCGACAGGATCACGTTCGGCAAGGCGGCGAAACGGCGGTCGAAATCGGGTTCGGAACGGAACACGTCGAGCCCGGCGGCAAACAGCTGGCCCGATGTCAGGGCGGCGAACAGCGCATCCTCGTCGACCAGGCCGCCACGGGCGACGTTCACGAGCACCGCGCCGCGCGGCAGCAGCGCCAGGGTTTCGGCGTTGACGATGCGGTCCGTTGCCGGCGTGGCCGGCGCGTGCAGCGACAGGAAGCGGCAGTGCGGCAGCATGGCGCGGAAATCGGGGAACCAGGTGGCACCCTGTTCCAGCCCGGGCGGCAGGCGGCGGCGGGAATGGTACAGCACCCGCATGTCGAAGCCGCGCGCGCGCCGCGCCATCGCCTGGCCGATCCGGCCCATGCCGAGGATGCCGAGGGTTTCCCCGTGCACCCGCACGCCGAGCAGCTCGCCCTGACCGATCCGCCGGCGCCAGCCCGCGCGCATGACGACATCGTATTCATGCGCGCGGCGGGCGGCGGCGAGCAGCAGCATGAAGGCGAAATCGGCGGTGCAGTCGCTCAGCACGCCGGGCGTATTGGTGACCGCGATGCCGCGCGCCTGCGCCGCCGGCACGTCGACATGGTCGAAGCCGACGCTGCAGGTGGCGCCGACGCGCAGGCTTGCCGGGAGGCGGGCGATCAGCGGCGCGTCGAAGCGCAAGGTGTTGACGAACAGGACGGCCTCGGCGCGGTGCGCGACGGCCGCGGCGGCGACCTCATCGGTCGTCATGTCGGCGGGGCCGCTGTGGACCAGCGCGGCGAAATCGCTCCGCGCCCGCGCCACCACCGGTTCCGGCAGCAGTGCGGCGACGAGCAGGCGTCCAGAAGTTGCCCCACCGCCAGAGGCCGTCATCGGCCCACCGGACCCGGGTGCCGCGCCGCCGCCGGGTTCGGAGTCCCTCGCGCTGCCGCCATGCCTCGCCTCTGCCACTGCTGCCGCCATCTTATGGCCAAGCCGGGCGGGTTGCGGAAGGCCGGACGACACGCCAGCCTGCACATCTCACTGGAGAACGACGATGCGCCCCAACCTCACGCCCGATGTCGCCCTCGCCGCCCGGCTGTTCGCGGGGCTGCACGAACGCAGCTTCGACGGAATCGGCGTCACCCGCGATGCCTACGGGCCGGGCGAGCAGGCTGCGCATGATTTCGTGCGCGCCACCGCCGAGGGGCTGCGGCTGGAAACCGACATCGATGCCGCCGGCAATCTCTACATGACCCTGCCGGGCACGGATCGGACGGCGAAGCGGATCGTGCTCGGCAGCCATCTCGATTCGGTGGCGCGCGGCGGCAATTACGACGGCGCGGCGGGCGTGCTTGCCGGCCTGGCGACGGTCGCGGGGATGCAGGCGGCGGGGTTCGCCCCGGCGCGCGACATCACCGTGCTGGCGATCCGGGCCGAGGAAGCCGGCGCCTGGTTCCCCACGTCCTACCCCGGCAGCCGCGCCGCGCTGGGCCGGCTGCCGGCCGAGGCGCTGGACGTGCGCCGGCTGGACACCGGCCGCACCCTCGCCGCGCACATGCGCGAACAGGGTTTCGATCCGGAAGCGGTGCGGGCCGGCGCCGGCCGGCTGGGGCCGCACAACACCGCGGCGTACGTGGAGGTGCATATCGAGCAGGGTCCGGTGCTGGATGCGGAACAAATCCCGGTCGGCATCGTCACCGGCATTCCCGGCTCGCGCCGGTTGCGCGACGCGCGCGTGCTGGGCGAGTACAATCATTCCGGCGCCACGCCGCGGCGGTATCGGGCGGATGCGGCGATCGCGCTCGCCGAACTGGCCCACCGGCTGGACGACCACTGGGCGGCGCTGGAGACGCAGGGACACGCGCTGGTCGCGACGTTCTGCGTGCTGGCGACGACGGCGGAGGCCGGGTTCACCAAAATCCCCGGCGAGGCGCGGTTCCAGCTCGATGTGCGCAGCGTGCAGCCGGCGAGCGTCGATGCGATGCTGGACGAACTGCACCGGCTGATCCCGCGAATCGAAGCCCGCCGCGGCGTGCGCTTCGCCTTGGGGGACGAGACGGCGAGCGCGGCGGCACCGATGGACGCCGCGGTGCAGGCGGGGCTGGTGGGCGCAGCGGGGGCGCTCGGGATCGCGTGCAAGTCCATGGCCTCCGGCGGCGGGCACGACGCGGCGGCGTTCGCGCAGGCGGGGGTGCCGGCGGGGATGGTGTTCGTGCGCAACCAGAACGGCAGCCACAACCCGCACGAGGCGATGCGGATGGAGGATTTCGCCGCCGCCTGCGCCGTGCTCACCCGTTGGGCGGCAGACGCGGCGGGGTAGCGGAAGACCTACCGGAACAGCCCACCCAGCGCCGCCAGCCGCGCCAGGTGCTGGTCGGCATCGCCGAAGGTCTGGTCGATCATCGTCAGGCGTTTGAAATAGTGCCCGGCGGCGTATTCCATCGTCATGCCGATGCCGCCGTGCAACTGGATCGCCTCCTGCCCCACCAGCCGGGCGGAGCGCCCGATCTGCGTCTTGGCGGCGGCGATCGCGCGGGCGCGTTCGTCGGCATCGGGCTCCTCGGCCATCACGGTCGCGAGCAGGGCCATGCTGCGCGCCTGCTCCACCGCGGTCAGCATGTCCACGGCGCGGTGCTGCAACGCCTGGAAACCGCCGATCGCGCGGCCGAACTGGGTGCGGGTCTTCAGGTAGTCCAACGTGAGTTGCTGCAAGGCGGTCATCGCCCCGACCGCCTCGGCACACAGGGCGGCAATGGCGGCGTCCACCGCCGCCTCGATCGCCGGCAGGGCGCGGCCGGGCTCGCCGAGCACGGCTTCGGCGCGGGCGCCGTCGAACGCGATCTCGGCGGCGCGCAGGCTGTCCTGCGTCGGATAGCCGCGGCGGGTGACGCCGGCGCCGGCGGGGTCGAGCAGGAACAGCCCGATCCCGTCGCGATCGGTGCGGGCGCCGGCGATGCGGGCGGTGACCAGCAGGCGGTCGGCGGTATCGCCATGCAGGACGACGCCTTTTTCCCCGTGCAGCACCCATCCGTCGCCGTCGCGGCGCGCTTGCGTGGCTACGTCGGCGAGGTTCCAGCGCGCCTGGCGTTCCAGATGCGCGAAGGCGAGCCGCAACGTCCCGGCCGCGATCGCGGGCACCCATTCGGCCTGCTGGGCCGGGCTCGCGAGCCGGCGGACCAGGCCCCCGCCCAGCACGACGGTGGCGAAATAGGGCTCCAGGATCAGGCCGCGGCCGAAGGCTTCCATGACGATCATGGTCTCCACCGGGCCGCCGCCGAAACCGCCCTGGGATTCGGGGAAGGGCAGCCCGAGCAGGCCGAGGTCCGCGTAGCGTGCCCAGAGAGGGGAGCCGGCGGGGGTGGCGAGATATTTCTTGCGCTGCTCGAAGCCGTAGTGCTCGGCGATCAACCGATCGACGCTGTCCTTGAGCAGGCGCTGGTCGTCGCTGAGGTCGAAATCCATGGCGCCGGTTCCCCTCCCTGGTGGGCTGGCACGATAGCGGCGGCGGACACGGCGGCAAGAGCACCGGGCAGGCGGCGGCCTGGTTGCTAATCGTGCTTGCGATCCGCGCGCCGGTGGTGGCATCGTTCCGGCGGTAACCAGGGAGGCCCGACCATGGCAACGATCGCAGGCGGCTGCCTGTGCGGCAAGATCCGCTACAGCGCGGAGGCCGAGCCGGTCTTCGTCGGCGTCTGCCACTGCCACAATTGCCAACGCGCCACCGGCGGCGCCTTCGCCGTGGTGGCCGGCATTCCGGAGGCCGCGCTGACGATCACCGGCGCCCCGAAGACCTTCCGCGACACCGGCGAGAGCGGCAAGGCGATGCTGCGCAGCTTCTGCCCCGACTGCGGCTCCACCCTGTTCGCCGCGGCCGAGGCGATGCCCGGCGTACTGTTGGTGATGACCGGCACGTTGGACGACCCAAGCTGGGTGAAACCCGGGGTGGAAATTTTCTGCGACAGCGCGCAGCCCTGGGTGGCGCTCGGCGGCGAGATGCAGCGGTTTCCGCGGATGATCGGCTGAACGGGCAGGAGCGTTGCTCCCTTGTCCGCGGGGCGCTCGGGCGGGGATTGAAGGGCACCAGACGTCGGAGGGAGCAGACGGAGGGGTCCGTCGGCGGTCTCGCCGTGACTGCGCGGAAAGTCGCGCTCAGCGCGCGGGGCTAAAGTCGCGCTCAGCGCGCGGGGGCTGAACTCGCGCTCAGCGCGCGGGGCTGGCGGGCGCGCCGACGGCGGACGGGGGGGCCGCCACGGAAACGCAGGCCGCGTGCGCCGCTGCGACGAAGGCGCGGATCAGCGCTGGGTCCTTCACGCCCGGGGCTCGCTCCACGCCGGAGGACACGTCCACCCCCGGCGCCCCGGTCGCACGGATCGCCGCCGCCACGGTCAGGGGCGTCAGGCCGCCCGCCAGCAGCCAGGGCACGGGTGCGCGCCAGCCGCGCAGCACCGACCAGTCGAACCCGATGGCGTTGCCGCCGGGGCGGGTGGCCGTCGCCGGGGGCCTCGCTTCCAGTACCAGGCGGTCGGCGGCCTCGGCCGGCAGGTCGGAGGCCGTCGCGACGCCGATCGCGCGCCAGACCGGGCGGTCGAAGCGCGCCCGCAGCGCCGCCACCCGCTCCGCCGTGGCGTAGACCTGCAGCGCGTCCAGCGGCAGCGCGTCGAGCACGACCGCCACCTCCGCGTCGGTCGGGTCGACGAACAGCCCGACCCGCCCCGGCCCGCCCACCAAGCCGGCCGACAGCGCCGCCGCCCGCGCCGGTTGCAGCGCGCGCGGCGAGGGCGGGAAGAACACGAACCCCACCCAGTCGGCCCCCGCCTCCGCCGCCGTCGCCAGCGATTCGGGGTCGGTGATGCCGCAGATCTTCACCTGCACCGGCGTCATGCCGCCCCACCTAACCCGGCACCACCTGTCCCTAGGACACCCGACCGGGGAGCGCCGGCAGGGGCACAGGCTTGGGCGCCTGCGGAGGCAATCGCGGCGGCAATCGCCGCGGCCGCTTCCCCCGGATCGGGCGCGCCGGTGATCGGGCGGCCCACGACGATCCAGTCCGCTCCGGCCGCCACCGCCGCCTCCGGCGTCAGGGTCCGCGCCTGGTCGCCCCGTGCGGCGCCCGGGGGGCGAATGCCGGGCACGACGAGCTTCGGCTCCGGTCCCAGTTCGGCCCGCAGCAGCGCCACCTCGAGCGGGCTGCACACGAGCCCGTCCGCCCCGGCAGCCAGCGCCAGGCGCGCCAGCCGCAGCACCTGCGCCGCCGCGCCGCCCGCCACCCCCGTCGCGGCCAGCGCCGTATCGTCCAGGCTGGTGAGCACCGTGACTGCGAGCAGCAGCGGCCGCCCTGCCCCGCCCGTCTCGGCGGCCGCCCGCGCCGCCGCAATCATCGCCGCTCCGCCGGCCGCGTGCAGGGTCAGCAGCCGGGGCGCCAGCGGGAGCACCGCGCGCACCGCGCCCGCCACCGTCGCCGGGATGTCGTGCAGCTTGAGGTCGAGGAACAGCGCCAGCCCGGGCGCCGCCGCCGCGATCGCCCGCACGCCAGGGGCGCCGTTGGCCAGGAAGAACTCCAGCCCCAGCTTCAGCAGGCCGACATGCGGGGCCACGGCGCCCGCCCAGGCGGCGGCGCGCGCGGGATCGGCGGTATCCAGTGCCACGATCAGCCGCCCCGCGCCCGGAGCGCCCGACGTCCGCGCGTGCGGTATCGACATGCCCGACATCAGCGTGCCCGTTTCCAGCATGCCCGAGTGCGGGCCGCCCGACTGCGCCCTGCCCGACTGCGGCGTGACGCCGGCGTGCCCGACATCAGCGCGCTCCCGGCGGCAACGCCGGCGTGCCGGGCGCCGCAACGCCCGACGCGGACCCGGCGGGCACCCGGGCAGGTGAGACGCCGACCGGTGCGACGGCGCCCGCCGTTCCGTATCCCCCCGTCCCCGCACCCGGGACCGCGGACACCCGCCCCGCCGTTCCCGGACCAGTTCCCGGGCCAGTCCCGGGCCCCGTCAACAACGCCGTCGGCAGCGACACCCCCGGACCTACGCCCGAACCCGCGCCCAAACCAACGCCCGGTGCCGCCAGGCGGCCCCGCAAAATCGCCACCTCTTCCTCGAGCCGGCGCACCTGCGCCTCGGCCCGCCGCGCCCGCCGCCGCTGCGCCAACTCGTTCACCCACACGACCACCGCGCCGGCCAGGAACGCCACCCCCGCGGCCCCCAGCACCACCAGCGACAGCGGCGCCTCCAACTGCAACCCCGTCGGCCACAGCCCGAGGCTCACGACGGCGCGGTTGGTCAACGCGAACAGCACGAGCACCAGGAGGAAGGGCGCGGCGATCAACAGGCGCATGGCAGGTCCCCTCCGCGGGCATCGTGGCCGGGGGCGGTGCCAGATCGGCCCCCCGATCGTCAAGGCGGCACCGGCACCAGGCGCTGCCGCCCCCCGCCCATCACCCGGGCGCCGCACAAGGTGACCCGATTCCGAACGGCGTCGGACGGCCAGGTCTGCGCGAGGCCGGACTCGAACCGGCAAGGAGTTTCCCCCGGGGGTTTTTGAGACCCCTGCGGTTACCATTTCGCCACTCGCGCGCCGGACCGGCCGGACGTCCCGCTGCCGGGACACGCACTCTATAGCGGCTTCGCGCCGCCGCGTCAGCCCACCCC
>JABBNW010000107.1 GCA_019352115.1 Pseudomonadota bacterium | reverse complement strand
CGGAACCTAACGGAAGGGTTCCAAGGGCGATGCCCTTGGCGGGGTCCAGGGGCAGCGCCCCTGGCCTTTTGTCGCCAACGGCAAAGGACCGAGCAGCCTCCTGTCACATCATCTCGCTGGAAGCCTGCGGATTACCCGGATCGAGCATCGTGCGCCCGCGCAGGTTGTACATGATCCAGACCGACCCGCCGACCACCATCACGATCACCACGACGGTGAACAGGAACGCCAGCATGTTCCAGCGCTGCCCGGAGGAACTGTCGAGGTGCAGGAAATAATGCAGGTGCACCAGGATCTGCACGATCGCGGCGGCGAAGATCACGACCATGGTGGACGGCCCGGTCAGCGCCCCGCTCATGACCAGGATGAACGGGATCAGCGTCAGGATCACCGCGAGGGCAAAGCCCGTGACGTAGGAACCGAGGCTGCCGTGGCCCGCTGCGTCGTCGGCTGTCGTTGCGTGTGCCATCAGACCATGCTCCTGAGATAGACCACCGTGAACACGCCGACCCAGACGATGTCGAGGAAGTGCCAGAACATGCTGAGCCGCATCACCCGCGACTGCACTTTCGGCGTCAGTCCCTTGCTCATCACCTGGACCATCAACACCAGCATCCAGATCAGTCCGACGGTGACGTGGGTGCCGTGGGTCGCGACCAGGGTGAAGAAGGCCGCGAGGAAGCCGCTGCGGTCCGGCCCGGCGCCGATCGCGACCATATGGAGGAACTCGCTCACCTCCATCGTGACGAAGCCGAGGCCGAACAGGAAGGTGACGACGAACCAGCCGATCACCTGGCGAGCCTGGCGGCGGTGCATCGCCAGGATGGCGAAGCCGCAGGTGATGCTGCTGGTCAGCAGGAACATCGTCTCGCCGAGCGTGCCGCGCAGGTCGAACAGTTGCCGACCCGTCGGCCCGCCGTCGGCGCTGTGGCTGTAGACGACGTAGCTCGCGAACAGGGCGGCGAACAGGATGCAGTCGCTCATGAGATAGAGCCAGAAGCCGAACATCACGTTCGTGTCGCTGTCGGCGTGCCCGTGGTCCTCGGGCGGGGCGAAGACGTCGTCGAAGGTGCGGGTGATCATCGTGTCTGCTCCGCGTTCATGCGCTCAGAGTGGGCGGAAGAAATCGAACTTGCGAACGAACGCCCGTCGAGCATGCTCGGGTTGCCAGGCGATTTCGGCGGAAGACGGGCGTTCATTCACAAGCTCTCAGTCCACCAGCTCGGGCAGCGGGCGCATGCGGAAGTTGTCGGCGACGGCGCGTTCGGCGTCGGCGGCCGAGGCGAGGGCGCGGAACCGGGCAGCCTCGGTGCGCGCGACCTCCGCGGCGGGGATGTAGTAGTCGACGTCATCGTCCCAGGCGCGGGCGATGATGCAGGACCCGATCGCGAGCGCCCCCACGATCGCCATCCACCAGATGTGCCAGATCATCGCGAAGCCGAACACGAAGGTGCACATGCCCATGATGAAGCCGACGCCGGTGTTGCGCGGCATGTGGATGTCGAAATACTCGTCGGGACGCACGTAGGCGGTGCCGGTCTGCTTCATGTCGATGAAGGCGTCGCGGTCGTAGACGACGGGGATGCGGGCGAAATTATAGACCGGCGGCGGCGAGGCGATGGACCATTCCAGGGTCCGCCCGTCCCACAGGTCGCCCGACAGGTCGCGGGTCTTGGCGTGATCGCGGATGCTGACGGCAAGCTGGATGAGCTGACAGAGGATGCCGATCAGCACCAGGACCGCGCCGAAGCCCGCGACGATCAGCCACGGCTGCCAGGAGGGGTTGTTGTAGTGCCACATGCGGCGCGGCATCCCCATCAGGCCCAGCACGTAAAGCGGGATGAACGCGACGTAGAAGCCCACGAGCCAGGACCAGAAGGCGCGCTTGCCCCAGGTCTCGTTCAACTGGAACCCGAAGACCTTGGGGAACCAGTAGCTGTAGCCCGCGAAATAGCCGAACAGCGCGCCGGGGATCAGCATGTTGTGGAAATGCGCGATCAGCCATTCGCTGTTGTGCAGGACGAAGTCGGCCGGCGGCATCGCGAGCACGACGCCGGACATCCCGCCGATCGTGAAGGTGACGATGAAGCCGACCGTCCACAGCATGGGGGTCGTGAACCGCAGGCGCCCCCGGTACATCGTGAACAGCCAGGTGAACAGCTTCACCCCGGTCGGCACGCCGATCACCATGGTCGCGATGCTGAACGCGGAGTTGACCGTGGCGCTGGCGCCCATCGTGAAGAAGTGGTGCATCCAGACGATGAACGACAGCAGGGTGATCGACACCGTCGCGTAGATCATCGCGGTGTAGCCGAACAGCCGCTTGCTCGAGAAGGTGGCGACGACCTCGGAGAACACGCCGAACGCCGGCAGCACCAGGATATAGACCTCCGGGTGGCCCCAGACCCAGAACATGTTGACATACATCATCAGATCGCCGCCGCCGGCCGCGGTGAAGAAATGCGTGCCGAGGTAGCGGTCGAGGGTCAGCATCGCGAGGGTCACTGTCAGCACCGGGAAGGCCAGCACGATCAGCGCGCTGGTGCAGAGGGCCGACCAGGTGAACACCGGCATGCGCATCAGGGTCATGCCCGGCGCGCGCATGCGGATGATCGTGACGACGAAATTGATGCCGGTCATCAGGGTGCCGAGACCGGAGAGCTGGATCGCCCAGATCCAGTAGTCGACACCGGGGCCGGGGCTGAATCTGAGCTCGCTCAGGGGCGGGTAGCCGGTCCAGCCGGCATGCGAGAAATCGCCGACGCCGAGGGAGAGCATCACCAGCCCGAAGCTGACCGCGGTAAGCCACAGGCTGACCGAGTTCAGGAACGGGAACGCCACGTCGCGCGCGCCGATCTGCAGCGGCACGGCGATGTTCATCAGCCCGACCAGGAACGGCATCGCCATGAAGAAGATCATGATCGTGCCGTGCGCGGTGAAGACCTGATCGTAGTGGTAGGGCGGCAGGTAGCCGTGCGCCGCGCCCTCGGCCAGCGCCTGCTGCGCGCGCATCATGATCGCGTCCGAAAACCCACGCAGCAGGGCGATCAGCGCCAGGATGATGTACATCGCGCCGATCCGCTTGTGATCGACGGAGGTGAGCCACTCGGACCAGAGATAGCCCCATTTGCCAAGCCAGGTGATACCGCCGACCACGACGGCGCCACCGATAAGGGTGAAGGCGACAGCGCCCATGACAATGGGATTGTCATAGGGGATCGCGGCCAACGTAAGATTTCCGAGCATTGTCGAGCCCCGTTCAGGCGTGCAGTGTCAGGCTGTCGGCGGTCAGGCGTGCGGCTTGGCGGGCATGGCCTTCGCCGTCATGAACTTGTTGATGATGCGGTCGAACAGGCCGGGCTGCACCGAGGAATAGGAAATGACCGGCCCGCCGCGAACCGGCTTTTCCAACTGCCGCCACACTGCGGGATCGAGCGCCTGATGCCCGTCGCGCATGTGCTGCACCCAGGTCGCGAAATCCGCCGGCGTCGTGGCGATCGTCTGGAAATGCATGGAAGCGTAGCCGGCGCCGCTGAACTGGTAGTTCCGCCCGACGTAGGTGCCCGGCGCATCGGCCAGCAGGTGCAGCTTGGTCCGCATGCCGGGCATCGCGTAGATCTGGCTGCCGAGGCGGGGAATGAAGAACGACGACATGACGGTGTTCGAGGTGATCCGGAAACTTACCGGCACGCCGGCCGGAATGACCAGCTTGTTCACGGACGCGATGTGCTGGTCGGGATAGATGAACAACCACCGCCAGTCGAGCGCCACGACATCGATCGGCAGCGGCTTGGCGGTGGAGGCGATCGCCTTGTATGGGCTGATCCGGTGGGTCGTGCTCCACACCAACCCGCCGAGCGCAACCACGATGATCGCAGGCACCACCCAGACCACGATTTCAAGCCGTCCGGAATGGGACCAGTCGGGCGTGTAGGTCGCCTTCCGCGATGCGCGGTAGCGCCAGACGACGAACGCGGTCAGCACGAAAACGGGGATCGCAACGATCAGCATCAGGGCGATCGAGGTCAGGATCGTCGCCTTGTCGGCGACCCCAATCGGCCCCCTGGGCGCAAGTACCGGCAGGTAGCTGCATCCGGAAAGGACAAAAATGCCGCACAAGGACAAAGCCCTTGCGGCGTACCTGAGTTTGCGTGCATTCATCTTCTTATTCCGGATCGACGTCGAACTTTGCGCGCCGTGCAGGCGGCGCAGCGCGTACCACTCAGGTTACGGAGCGTTTTTCCAGGCGCCGCCGACGCTCCGATCGGCGGCCGCGGGCACGCGGTGATGACGTCCGGCTTTCATGGCGGGGGACATACGCCGGTGGCGCGCGTAGTCAACGCGCGCATGGATGAAAAGTAGGACAGGTTTGCTTCCCCTTGCAAAATGCCAAGCCTGGATATGCACCTTCTGGCAAGTAGGACCGGCAAGCGCCCCCGCGCCGCTGCCGCACCCACCTTCGAACACACCATCGACCCGTGTCTAGCAAACGCCGTACCGACGCGTTGCATGCGTCGCAGCGATGTCAGGAAAAGCGCGCTGTCGTTATCCAGCGCGCGCGTCGCGCCGCGATCGTGCAACCGCTGCGCGATCACCGCCGCACGCTGTGGTGTTCATTGCCGTATCGGTCCGGCAGGATGCGTCCGTCGGACGCGGCCCTTCACTCCGTCGCGGCGGCAAAGCTCGCCCGCAATCCCGCCGCCGACAGGCCGCGCGCAATGACCACGATCCGGGTGCCCATGGCCGCCGCCGCCGGGCCGGCGAGGAATGCCGGCGGATGCGGCACGTGGTGCACCGCCTGCACAACAATTGATCGGTCCTCGCCGGGGATGCGCACCACCCCCTTCACCCGCAGCACGTTGTCTCCTTGCAACGACAACAGGGAATCGAGCCACAGCGCCACCCGCTCCCACGCAATCGGCCGGTCCGACCGCAGCACCGTGGCGGCGATCTGCGGCCCGTGACGGAACGGCAGGTGACCATGTCCGGCGTGCGCCCCCTCCCCCAGCCACACCGCGATCCGCCCGGCCTCCGGCCCCAGGTCGAACACGTCCGCCGGATCGGCCGCGCCGGCCAGCACGTGGCGGATCGGCGCGCCCGGGTTCAGCCCCGCGATCGCCGCTTCCGCCGCGGCGATCGCTTCCGGGTCGGCCAGATCGGTCTTGGTCAACAGCACCCGATCGGCCAGCGCGACCTGCGCGCGGGCCTCCGCCTGGCGCGCGAGTTGCGCGGCGCCGTGCAGCGCATCGACCGTGGTGACGATCCCGTCCAGACGGCAGGCGAAGCGCGCCTCCGGGCCGGCCAGCAGCGCGTGCGCCACCGGCGCGGGATCGGCAAGCCCCGTGGTCTCGATCGCGATGCGGCGGAACGGCGGCAGCGCGCCGCTCGCGCGCCGTTCCCACAGCAGATCGAGCGTGTCGGCGATATCGCCCCGCACGGTGCAGCAGATGCAGCCGTTGGCGAGCAGCACCGCGTCCTCGATCGCCGGTTCCATCAGCAGGTGATCAAGCCCGACGGCGCCGAATTCGTTCACGATCACCGCCGTGTCGGCCAGCTCCGGATGGCGCAGCAGGCGGTTGAGCAGGGTCGTCTTCCCGCTGCCCAGGAAGCCGGTGATGATGGTCACCGGCAAGGTGTTCGTCCCGTGGTCCAGAGCCATGCGCCCCCCTTGGCCGACGCAAGCGGCGCGGCGCCCGAGTGTCCGGGAGGCACCGTCACGGCGCAAGCGCGGCACCACCGCGCACGCTGGCGCGAGGTCGCCCGGCGCCCGCGACCGCAGCCTTGTCCGCCCCGCCGTCGCCCCCCAAGTCCGGGCGCCACCGCGCGGACATCCCGATGCCCGACTCACCGACGCCCGCTTCTTCGGCGCCCGCTTCTTCGGCGCCCGACGCCCCGGCGCCGGAACCCGGGGCCGACGACGCCACCCTGCGCCCCGACGGCGCCGCCTCCCCCCATCTCGCCGCACCGCAGCGCCGCCAGGCCGCGCAGCACGCGGCCCTGCGCCCGCTCGTCATCCACGAGATCATCCGCGCGGAGGGCGAAACCGAGCTCGCCCGCACCGCCGGGGCATTGGCGCTGTCGGGGCTCGCTGCCGGGCTGTCGATGGGGTTCTCGTTCCTGACCGAGGCGCTGCTGCGCGCCGGCCTGCCGGCGGGACCGTCCCGTCGGCTGATCGCAAGCTTCGGCTACAGCATCGGCTTCATCATCGTGGTGCTCGGCCGCCAGCAATTGTTCACCGAGAGCACGCTCACCGCGATCCTGCCCGTGCTGACCCGCCGCGACCGCGCGACGGCGTTTGCGGTCGCGCGGCTGTGGGTGATCGTGCTGGTGGCCAACCTCGCCGGCACCTGGTGCTTTGCCGCACTGCTGCTGCCGCATGGGGTGTTCACCAAGCCGGTGGTCGCCTCGCTGGCGGTGCTGGGGCGGGACGCGATCCCGCCCGGGTTCGGCGCGACGGTGCTGAAATCGATGTTCGCGGGCTGGTTGATCGCGCTGATGGTGTGGATCCTGCCGAGCGCGCGCTCGGCGCGGCTGCTCACGGTGCTGCTCGTTACCTATGTCGTCGCACTGGCGCGGCTGTCGCACGTGGTCGCGGGTTCGGCCGAGGCGGCCTACGCGGTGCTGACCGGCGCGCGCCCCTTCGCGGACTACCTCGGCAGCTTCCTGGCGCCGACCCTGATCGGCAACGTGTTCGGCGGCGTGGCGCTGGTGGCGCTGCTCAACCACGGCACCATCGCAACCGAGATCCGCGATTCGGAGCACCGGCTGTCCGACCAGGCCGACGACACGTAGGCCGCCGCTTAGGCGGGTTCAGCTGCCGACCTTCAGCACCGCAACGAGGCCGCGCAGACAGGCCAGCACGGACAGCGGCGTGAGCCGGCCGGTGCGCGGGTTCTCCGCGCTCGGCACGTTCTCGACCCGCATGGTGAAGCGCGCCGCCGCCGCGTCCACCCGGATCGTGTGGATATTGCGGTCGACCCCGGGATCGGCCCAGATCTCCACCCGCGTGCGCACCGGGCCGATCCCGGCCAGCGCCAGGGCCGCGGCAACATTGACGTTTGCCGGGAACCCCGCCGCGGCGGCGAGCGCCGTGCCCGCGAACACGAGGCGCGGTTCCGCGAGCCCGGCCAGATCGATCCCGTGCCGGCGCAGGTAGGGCGCACCGGCGAGGCCCCCGGGCGGCTTGCGGGTTTCCAGGGTGACGCTCTCCACCGGCCCCTCCGCCGCGGCGCGCACGGCGTCGAGCCCGAGCAGCGCCCCGGTCGGCACCAGGATGCGCGCCCCGGTCTTCGCCGCCCGATGGACGAGTTCCATCCGCGGCAGGAGCGCGCCGGCCGAGGCGACGACGAGAATGCGCCCGGCCGCGATCGCGGGTTCGGCGATGTCGAGAAAGATGGCCGCCGGCGCTGCCTCCACCACGATATCGGCCTCCGCCAGGCGGGCGAGCGGGACCACTTCGGGCGGGATTTCGAACTCGGCCACCCGCGCTGCCGCCCGCACCGGATCGGCGGCGGCGACCGCCACCAGGCGCAGGCCGGGCACCGCGCCGGCATCGAGCGCGCGGGCCAGCGGCAAGCCGATGGCCCCGAGGCCGCCGATCGCGACGGTCATCGTCATGTCGTTTCTTCCTCACCCGGACAGCCCGCACGGACACGCCGTCGCGGCCACCCCCTTCCTCTCGCATCGAAACACCGTCGCACACAACCCGCGCGTGCCGGGAGACGCCGGAAAAGATGGTGGCCGCAGTTATGCGCTACGGCGGCGGGTTCGGCGCTTCCCACCCACCATCCGCGATCTGCGGCGGGCGGTCCGGCAGGTTCTGCGGGTCGGTCCAGCAATCGGCGTCACCCAGACTGCGGGTGCAATAGGGGGCTGGGGGCGGCTTCGGGCCGGTGCAGGGCAGCCCGGCCATGGCCATCCGCATGGCGGTGACGAAGCCGCATCCCGCCGTGCCCGCCAGCGCCAGTGGGCCGGAGGTGGCGCAGCCCGCCAGGGCGCCCAGCAGTGCCAGCGGCAGCAGGAACCGGACCATGGGGCCTTCCTGCCACGGGCCGATGAACAGAAGGTTTATCGGGGAACGGCAGGGTTCCGGGCGACGCGCTCAGGCGTCGGCGCGCAGAGCGGCGATCAGGGCCTCCGCCTCGGGGCGTGCGCAGGCAAGGGCGCGGTGCACCACATCCTGCGCGAAGCCGGCACGCGCCAGCACGCCTTGTTCGCGCCGCGCGGCGGCGGACGCGTCGCCAGCGGGGGCGTCGCCGGAGGGGGCGTCAGGCGGCAGCGGCGCGGCGCGGAACGGGCCGAGGCGGCGGCGGCGCGCCAGCAGCAGGGCGGCGGCAAGCTCGCTCCCTGCCTCATCCGGCAGCGCGGCCCGGGCGGTCTCCGCGGGCACGCCCTTGGCCGCGAGGGTTGCCGCGATGGCGCGGCGGGAGCGGCCGGCGCGGCGCAGCGCGCGGGCGCGGGTGGCGGCGAAATCGGCATCGTTCAGTGCGCCGGCGGCAGCCAGGGTCGCGACCACCGCGGGGATGGCGGGGCGGGCGGCGGCGAGGGCAGCGGCGATATCCGCCGGGTCCAGGGTGGCGGCAGCGGCATGCGCCCAGCGGTCGAGCCGGCGGGCGAGCACCTGGCGCAGCCGCGCCTCGGTGGTGGCGTAGCGGGCGAGATGGGCAAGCGCGGCCTCCCGCAGGCCGGCCGCATCGGGCGGCGGCGCCAGCGGGCGGGGTTGCGAGGGGGCGCGATGGGTGGGGGCACGGGGCCTGGGCACGGGCGGGAGCATGGCATGGGGGACGGGGGGGACGGAAGCGGCGGGGATATCGCCCGTGGCCGGTCGGTTTTCCTTGCCCGGCGGACGTCAGCGGCGCGACGGCCTCAACCAGGCTCGGCCAGTTCGCGTTCCATGAGGAGGCCGTCACAATACCGGTCCCCGATCTTGAGCGCCCGCCGCTCCACGCCGTACTCGCGAAAGCCGGCCTTGGCATACAGGCGCACGGCAGCCGTGTTGGTGGTCGCAACGCTAAGCTGCACCGCCTCCACGATCGTTGCCGCCTGCTCCAGCAGGCATGCCACCAGGGCTGCCGCCAAGCCGGTTCCCCGCGCCTCCGGCCGCACGAACATCCCCCACAGAACCGCCTTGTGCCTCGTCTTGACGGCATCCGGCACATGCAGGCCGGCCGTCCCCAGAAGCATCAGGCCGTCGCGCCAACCGCCGATGACGACGTTGCGTTCCAGCCGCTCCGCGAACCAGGGAAGCGGTCGGGAGGCTTCCTCGTCCCAGGAGGCGCCGAACGCCTCGGGCTGGCTGCGCAGGCCCTCCAGGCGCAAGGCACGGAAATCCGCGGCGTCCGCGGCGGTCAGGCGGCGCAGCGTGAAGGGCGGCGTTGGTGACCCTTGGTGCATCGTCACAGCGTATCAGGCCACGCGCGTCCGGGTAGAGCAGAATCCGGAGCGACGGACCGCGCCCGGGTTCCCCGCTACGAAGCACCGGCGGCAGCGAACAGGCGGCTGTCCCACCATACCGGCCGATGCAGGCCGTGGGTGAGCAGCGGGAATTCCGGATGTTCCGGGTTGAGCAGGAAATTATGCTCCATGCGGGCAACGACGCTGGGGACGATCAGCAGCAGCGACCGCCTGCTCCGCTGCCACGCGGCGCCGAACGCCTGCGACACGTCGCCGGCGGGCGCGTCCCATCCCGGCAGATGCGCCGGATCGACCATTTCGTAGGCGATGCCGTTCGGGATGGTGATCTCGATGAAATGCTGGTTCGGCGGCAGGCTGCCGCTGCCGCGGACCAGTTTCTCGAGCATCGCGGTCGAATAATGCTCGGAGGCATAGAGGATCGGGTTGGCCGCGGTGTTCCAGCGGCCGGGGTAGAGCTTGGAGCCGGTCGCATCGAAGATCGGATGGACCCCGTTCGGGTCGCCGATGCGCCAGGCCGTGAGAACGCGGTCGAGCCGCTGGGCCATTACGCCGCTGGGCCGTCACGCCGCCGAGCCGTACTGGAGCCCTCCGAGGATGCCTTCGACCAGCGGGCGGCCGAACTCGTTTGCCAGCACGACGTCGATCGGGCGGCGGCCTTCGAGCATCGGGTGCGGGCGGAACAGGAAGGCCCGCGCGGCCTCGTCGCCGCCCCAGACCTCGCACGCAAGCGCCCAGACCGCGGCCAAACGGGCGACGCGCGCGCTTTCCTCGGCCGACAGCCGGGCTGTGGCGGTATGGGCGGGGGCGGCGGGGGCGGTGGCCAGGGCCTTGCGACGCCGCGCCAGGGTGGCACGTGCCACCATCCGGAACGGGAATCCCGCATCCCCTGGCGCAACCGCCTTGGCGAGCCGGTCAAGGGCGGTGAGCGGGAAGCCCTTTTCGACCTCGTTCATCAGCGACATCGGGAAATGCGGGTCCCGGCTCCGAAGGCCCAGCACGCTCGATACTGTAGCTTCACCCATGGGGGTTCACCATTGCCAATCTCACGTGAGACAATTTATAGCCTCGAATGAGAGAGACCGCAAGGCGCCGCAGTCGCGGGAAGGGACACGGCTCACCCATGCCGTGCCGGCGCGGCGAGCACCGCGATGGCCTTCCCGTCCCCCTGCGTCACCCGAACCGCCGCGGATCGATCGCCGCCACCACCGCCCCCGCCGCTCCCGGGTCCCGGCCCGCCACCAGATCCGCCACCAGCCGCCCCGCCGCCGGCGAGGTCTGGATCCCGTATCCCCCCTGCCCCACGCACCAGAAGAATCCCGCCGCCGCGCGGTCCCACCCGAACGCCAGGCTGCGATCCGGGGTGAACGTGCGCAGCCCGGCCCAGGCGCGCTCCACCCGCCGCACCTCGATCGCCAGCGCCCCCTGCATGCGGTCGATGCCGATCGCCACATCGATCTCGTCGGGCTGGATGTCCTGCGGCGCCACCGGCGTTTCGTCGGCCGGGGAGACCATGAGCCGGGTGCGCGCCTCCGGCCGCGCGTACCACGTATGCGCCACGTCGTTGACCAGCGGCCATCCGGCCACGTCGAACGGCGCCGGATCGATGATCGCGGCGGTGCGCCGGCACGCCACCAGGCCGAGCGGGGCGACCCCGGCCAGCCCCGCCACCTCGTCGCCCCAGGCGCCGGCCGCGTTCACCACCACGGGCGCGCGGAACACCGTGCCGTCCGCGGTCGTCACCGCCCAACCGCCGTGTTCGCGCACGATCCGCCCCGCCCGCCGGCGCAGCGCCAGCATGCCCCCCGCGGCACGCAACTGGCGCAGGAAGCCCTGGTGGATGGCGGCCACATCCATGTCGAAGGCGTCGTCTTCGATCGCCGCCGCGGCCGCGTAGTCGGGGCGAAGCGCGGGGACCAGCGCCGCCGCCGCCGCCGGATCGATCGGGCGCAGGCCGATGCCCTCGGCCAGCATCGCCGCCAGCGCCGCGGTCTGCTCCGGGGGCGCAAGGAACAGCACCGCGCGCCGCTGCATCAACGCCACCTCGGCGAAGCCGGGCGGCGGGGCGGCGAAGAACGCGCGCGACAGGCCGGTGAGCACCCGCACGTCGGCCGGCCCGTAGTTCTGGATCCACACCGCGGCGGACCGGCCGGTGCTGTGGTAGCCCGCCTGCTCCTCCGCCTCGATCAGGGCCACCCGCCGGTCGGCGGCGAGCGCCGCGGCGGAGGTGGCGCCGGCGATGCCGGCCCCGATCACCACCACGTCGAAATCCGTTGCGTTCATCTGCTGTCGCCGTCCGGAAAGGGGGGTATCAGGGCGTGATCGTCTGGATCACCTCGAACCCCTCGAACTCCGGGTGGCCGAGATAGAGCGGGCGGTTGGCGCCGGCGTTGCGATGGGCGGCGCGGAACGCCTCGGACTGGGTCCAGGCTTCGAAATCGGCCCGCGAGCGCCACAACGTGTGCGAGGAATAGAGCACGTGGTCCTCCTGCACCGGGCCGCGCAGCAGGTGGAAGGCGATGAAGCCCGCCACGCCGGCCAGATGGGTGTCGCGCCCGGTCCAGACCTGCTCGAACGCCGCGGTGCCGTCGGGCACCACCTTGAACCGGTTCATGGCAATGAACATAAAGCCCCCTCTGTCGCGTCCGATCCCGGATGTCTAATCTGGGGTGGCACCACCAGACCACCATAACCGATCCCCACCATAACAGACGGCTCGATAGCGCACCCATGGCCGGCCATTCGCAGTTCAAGAACATCATGCACCGCAAGGGGGCGCAGGACGCCAGGCGCGCCCGCCAGTTCGCCCGCCTGATCCGGGAAATCACCGTCGCCGCCCGCCAGGGCCTGCCCGATCCCGGATCCAACCCGCGTCTGCGCGCCGCCGTCACCGCCGCACGCCAGGCCAACATGCCGCGCGACACGGTCGACCGCGCCATCAAGAAAGCCGCCGGCGCCGGCGCCGGGGACGACTACGTGGAGGTCCGCTACGAAGGCTACGGCCCGGCCGGCGTCGCCGTGATCGTCGAGGCGCTGACCGACAACCGCAACCGCACGGCCTCCGACGTGCGCTCGGCCTTCTCCAAGCACGGCGGCGCGCTGGGGGAGACGAATTCGGTCAGCTTCCTGTTCACCCGCCTCGGCCTGATCCGCTACCCCGCCGCAATCGCCGATGCCGACGCCATGCTGGAAGCGGCGATCGAGGCCGGGGCGGAAAACGTGGACAGCACCGCGGACGGCCACGAGATCAGCGCCGCGGCGGACGACTTCTTTGCCGTGCGCGACGCGCTGGAAGCGAAGTTCGGCGAGCCCGAAACCGCACGCCTGGAATGGCGACCGACGACCACCGTGGCGCTCGACGAGGAACGGGCGGGGGCGGTGCTGAAACTGCTCGACGCGCTGGACGACAGCGAGGACGTGCAGAACGTCTGGGCCAATTTCGATGTGGCGGAAGGCGTGATGGAGCGGCTGTCGGCTTAGACGCACCGCGCCGGCCCTTGCGCCGGGAAAACGCGAATTTCTGCCGGGTACTGGCCCGCGTCCCCGGGGATATCCGAGGGAGTATTAGGTTCGATACCGTAACGATATGGACGTGCGTCGGCCCGCCCGGCTGAGCGACGAATTTGCATCCCATCCGGCGGTTTCAGCGCGGCGCACCCGGGCCGGCGGGTCGGCCGCTTGTCGCACCTGCCGCGAGGCGGGCAGCAGCGTGCGCGCTCCCCCGCGAACCGCCAGCCAAGCGGGCGGCGGATTGACCCCGGCCAGGGATCGGCGGCCAGCCGGGCGGCCATCGCGGAGCGGCGCAGCAAGTCCTACGTCTGCGCACGGCCGGCGGAGGGTTGCGGGCACGGCCGCAGCCGCCGGCGCCATGATCGCGGCAGCCAAGGGTGCTGGCGTCACGGGGGAAAGCGCAGCCGAGGGGAGGGGAAACGAATCGCGGTCCGGCCGGCTTGAAAGCGGGCTTTGTGGGCGGGATTCGGGGGCCGACGACGGCGCGGAACCGGGCGGCGAGAGGGGGCAGACGGCCAGCAGAGCGCCGGCGCGCGTGGGGTCCAGGGCGGCCTGATCGTCCGCCGCCTGGTCGAGGGCCGCCTGGTCGAGCGCTGCCTGGTCGAGCGCTGCCTGGTCGAGCGCTGCCTGGGCGCGCAAGGCGTTCCGTTCGCGTATCTCGGCGAGGCGCTCGGCCAGCCAGGCGAGGATCGCGGTAAGCTTGTCGATGAAGGGGGCGGGGATCATGTCTGCGAACATATATAGAACATTCGCCCCCGCCGAGGCAAGAGATTTCTGCCGGCGGGCAGAAATTTCCATTTTGCCAGGCCTGCGCGCATGAGCAGGGCGCGCAGCGGGACGTCGGGTGCGACCACGGCGCCACGCCGGCACGGAGAAGGCTCGGAAATCCGCGCCGGCCTCGCCAGTGCCTCAGTGCCGCCATGGCGGCACGTGCCTTGGCGTCGCGCCCACCCCTTCGCCAGCGCAATGAGAACGGCTCCCGCGCGTCCACCGGTTGCCACATGCGCGCGCGCGCCGCATAGTCGGCTCGGATCGCCCCTGAGATGACCCGCCCCGGCTCCGCGCTGCCCGACCCGCCTCCCCGCCCCAGGCGCGGAGACAACAACGGCGCCCCCCATCCGAACCCCACCGGTGTCGATGGGCTCAGGCTCTAGTCGCGCCCCCCCGGCGCCGCCACACCCGGCCAGCATCATCGTCGCGGATCCGGCCTGGCACCGGTTCGTGCCGCGCGCCGAGGCCATGGCCGCGCGCGCCGCCCGCGCCGCCAACTGCACCGCCACCATCCTGCTCGCCGACGACCGCACGGTCCGCCGCCTCAACGCCCGCGACCGCGGCCAGGACAAACCAACCAACGTGCTCACCTACGACCCACCAGGCCACGGAATGCCCGGCCAGATCGTGCTCGCCCTCGGCGTGCTGCGACGCGAAGCCGCCGCCGCAAATCGCCGCCCAGACCACCACCTCGCCCACCTCGTCGTCCACGCCGCACTGCACCTCGCAGGGCTCGACCACCAGCACGCCGGCGCCGCGCGGGAGATGGAAATGGCAGAGGCGCGCATCCTGGGGCGAATCGGGGTGCCTAATCCGTGGAAGCAAGGCCAGGGGGCGCTGCCCCCTGGACCCCCGCCAGGGAACTCGTCCCCTGGACCCCATACTGTTTGGGTTCC